>JAFSWB010000086.1 GCA_017444735.1 Clostridia bacterium
GTAACTTCCGTGACCCGGCACATAAAATGGAAAAATCCGTAGGATTTTCACCTCAAAAAGATGAAAACTACGGATTTCTGTTTGCTTTATTCGATTTTTAACCCGTGCTTTTTCGATCTGCGCTAAGTGCGACAGCCCCGTTCGTTTCCGTTTCCCGCGTGTTCGGGCGATCCCCCGGGGGGCGGAAGACCCGCGCGAACGCGCTCGCTGAATTTTGTGATCCGGTACTGCTGCATGGGATATATCCCCCCTTTGTCAACCCGCTTCCGCAGGGCGTCCGGGAGACGGGCCGCCGTCCCTTGAAAACGCGGCGGCGATTTGATATAATTAAGAAGACAACAAAAACGGAGGACCCGGGTATGAAAAAAATTCTCTCGTTTATTTTCGCGGCGGTGATGCTCGCGGCCTCCGCCGCGCTTCCGACCGTCGCCGCCCCGACGGGCTTTTCGGACGTGGCGGACGACCGCTGGAGCGCGCCGTCCGTCGCCTACGCCGTCGAGCGCGGCTATATGAAGGGCGTCGGCGGCGGTCTTTTCGACCCGGAGGGCACGATGACGCGCGCGATGGTCGTCACCGTTCTCTGGCGCATGAGCGGCTCGCCCGAGCCGACGGCGCTCTCGGGCTTCAAAGACGTGCCCGAATCGGAGTGGTACGCGAAGCCCGTCGCGTGGGCGAAGAAATCGGGGATCGTCAGCGGCGTCTCTGCGAAGCTGTTCGACCCGGACGGCGCGATAACCCGCGAACAGATGGCGACGATGCTCGGAAGGTACACGTCCTTCCTGAAGTTCGCCGTCGAAGGCGCCGCCGATCTCTCATTATTCCCGGATGAAGGGTCCGTCAGCGACTGGGCGCGCGACGCGCTCGCGTGGGCGGTCGGCAAAGGGCTTATCACGGGAAGCAGAGAAGGGAAGAAGACGCTTCTCCTGCCCGGGGACAGCGCGACGCGCGAGCAGTTCGCCGCCATCCTCGAGAGATTCGACGGGAAGAAAGAATCTTTTTCATACGTTCTTGAATACAATCACCCCGTCCTTTTGAGCTCGTACACCGAGAAGGAATACCCGCTCGTCGAGGGCGCCGATTTCTACGTCAGCCCGTCGGGCGACGATTCCGGCCCCGGAACGAAGGACGCCCCATTCCGGACGTTCTCCCGCGCCGTTCTCGCGGTGCGTGAGATCCCGAAGACGGCGGAGCGGGGCGGGATCACCGTCGCGTTCATGGCGGGCGAATACCCGAGCCCCGGCTTCTCGCTGACCGCGGAGGACTCCGGCACCGCAGAGTGCCCCGTCGTCTACTGCAAATACGGCGACGGCGACGTGAAGTTCACTGGCGGCGTGAGGGTGAAGCGCGACGAGTTCGTCCCGATCGGCGAAGAGGATAAAAAGTTCTTCAAAGAGAAGAATTACGACCGCATCAAGAAGGTCGATATCGGCGACCGCGTCGCCGTCGGCGAGCTGTCGTGGGCGTCCGAGGTCTTCGGCTCGTCCTACGGACGGCTCGACGCCGCGCGCTACCCGAACCGCAACGTCTACGGCGAGGAGATCTACCTCGAACGGATCGCGGAGGGGATCTCCGTCGGACAGATGCGGATAAAGCACCTGACGAACCGCTTCAAGGGCTATCACACCTGGGACGGCGTCGAGATCATCGGCTGTATCGGCCACGAGTACTGGAAGACGGTCTTCCCGGCGACGGGCTTCGACCCCGAGACGGGGATAATCAGCTACGACGTCATCGGCCCGCAGTACGGGCTCGACGAGTACGCCATCGGAGTCTATTTCCTCAAGGTCTCCGAGGAGCTCGACTGGCAGAACGAATACTGGATCGACCCGGATGGCGGCACGCTCTACGTGTTCGATCCGACCGAGGAGGAATACGTCGTCAGTACCGTCGAAACGATCGGAACGCTTGACGGCTGCTCGTACGTCGCCTTCCGCGGCATCGACTTCGAGGGCTGCACGGGCGACGGGATCGTCGTGAAGGGTCACGACGTCGCGTTCGACCGCTGCCGGATCATCGGCATCGGCGGCAGGGCGGGACTGCGCTGCTACGGCGTCGATTTCCGTATGCAGGACTGCGAATTCGCGTACACCGCGGGCTGCGGGATGTGGTTCGAGTCCGATCGCCCGGTCGAGGATCTCGTCCCCACCGGACCGTATATAGACAACTGTCTTATTCACGATATGGGGCAGAAGTGGAAGAATCTCCAGAACCCGGGTATCCGCGTAAAGTGCGCGGTCGGCGCGCGGATCTCCCACTGCGAGCTCTACAACACCCCGTGCGCCGCGATCACCTTCGGGTACTGCGCCGAGGGCGGGCGAGAGCGCACGATCGACTGCGTTTTCGAGTACAACTACATCCACGACGTCGATCAGGACGTCGTCGATATCGGGTGCATCTACACGGGACGCTCGTTCGTCAACCGCGACAATATCATCAGATACAACGTGATCTCCGACATACCCGGCGCGGGCGGACGGTTCGCGATATATCTCGACGACGGTCTCGCCGCGCAGAAGATATACGGCAATATCTTCTACGATTTCACCGATTACGCCGTCGTCCACTCGGGCGGGCAGTATATGGACATCCACGACAACGTCTGCATCGAGACGAAGGGCGTCAACAGGGAGAGCTTCTGCGCGATCTTCTCCTCGGCGAAGTACTACGATTTCGCGTACGACGATGACGACGATCCCGCGACGCCGTGGAATTCGGGCAATTTCAGGATCCTCTATTCGACGCTCAAAATGCGTCCGATGGAGGGCGGCTACATGGAGGAGTATTACGGCCTGTGGCGCGCCCGCTGGCCGGAGCTCTACGAGGTGATCGACGACTACGACTGGGAGAACTTCACGGACACGAAGAGCGAGGAGCGCGGCGTCAACAACCCGAACTGCCCGGCGACGCCCGGCTTCTGCTCGGTCTACAACAATTACGCGATAGGGAACTGCTCTCACTATATCGCGGAGCCCGTCGCGCGGTTTGCGATCCGGTGCGAGAATAACGTCGAGGTGCCGTTCTCCGAGAATCCGCTCTTCGTCAACCCGACGCTCGGCGACTACCGGATAAGGGACGACGCCGAGGGGATCATGAAAATACCGTATGAAGAGATCGGTCGTTATTGACGGTCCTCTGACAGTCGGTAACGGATAAAGTTGAAAGGCTTTTTGAAATGAAAAAACTGATTTGCACCGTTCTCGCGGCCGTTATGCTCGCGTCGTGCGTCACGGTCGCGACGGCGGCCGACGATCTGCCGTTTTCCGACGTCGCCCCCGGCGCGTGGTATCGCGAGGAGGTAAGATTCGTTTACGAAAACGGAATAATGAAGGGCGTGGGAGGCGGACGCTTTTCCCCCGACGCGCCCGTGACGCGCGCCGAGATCGTCACCGTTCTCGCGCGTCTGTCCGGCGACGCGACCGAGGGGCTCGGGAAAGAGCTCCCGTTTTCCGACGTCGCGCCGGGCGACTGGCACGCCGATTTCGTCGGCTGGGCGGTCTCCTCCGGCGTTACGCTGGGCTACGAGGACGGCACGTTCCGCCCGGACGTCCCGGTGAAGAGGCAGGAGATCGCCGCGCTCTTCGCACGGTATATAAACTACGCGTTCCTCAACTTCAGCGAAGAACCGCTGACCGACGGTTTCACCGACGCCGGGTCGATCCCCGACTGGGCGAGGGAGCCCGTCGACGCGATCCGCCGTTACGGTCTGCTCTCCGGCAACGAAAAGGGAGAGTTCTGCCCCGACGACGCGACGACGCGCGCCGAGACGGCGACCGTAATCCGCCGCTTCATGACGAACAAGGCGTACGGAGAGGACCCGATGTTCGGACGGTTCGCGCGTTACGGCGATCTCATCCCGACCGATAAGAGCGGGTGGATCCGGCTCGAGATGAACTGCCGCGACCGCCTCGTCGGATCGGGAACGGCGCAGTCCCTTTCGGCGAAGCTCTTGCCGTATATGGGGCTCGATACGGAAGAATACGAGATGGTGATCGACCCGTCCGTCCACCGCGACGTGATGTGGATGACCGACTGCAGCGTGACGGGCGACACGGTCATAAACAACGAGGGGAAGGCGTGCTCTGAAAATCCCGCGCTCTGCCGCGTCGCCGTCAGAAACAAAAAGACGGGCGAGACGACCCCTAACCGGCTCCTGCGCCTGATTGTCTGCCGGACTCCCGGTCCGCTCGGGGTCGACCCGGACGGATGGGAGCCGGGGATCGACGCCGACCTCTTCGAGAAGATGAAGGCGGACTCCCTTTACACGCTCGGCGACACGGAGCGGTTCGCCGCCTCGTTCGGCAAAGCGGAAAAGGGCGACCCCGTGACCGCCGTCTATATCGGCGGCTCCGTCACCGCGAGGGCGTCGGCGGGCGACGACTTATGCTTTGCCATGCTGACGCAGAACTGGCTTGAAAAGACGTTCCCGCTCTCCGATATGACGTATATCAATCAGGGGATCGCGTCGACGTCGCGCTTTGCGATCCTGCGGCTCGGTCAGTGCGTCCTGAAATACGACCCCGATTTCGTCTTCATCGAATTCGGTCAGAACGACGTCCCCGCCGCGCGCGACCGCGAGGCGTTCGAGTCGGTGATAAGGACGCTTCTCGAGCGGTCGGACGCCGCGATAATGATCGTCCTGACGGGTATTGCGAACAAGGGCAACTGCGAGTTTATGAAGGAGATCGCCGACCGGTACGGCGTCGCCCTCTGCGACGTCAGGACGGGAGCCGACGAGGCGCTCGCGGCGGGCGCGATCTTCGATTTCGAGCTCGCCTACGACGGCGGCCATCCGCGCGAGTGGGGGCACAACCATATCGCCTCGATGATCGTCCACGAGCTGAAGGCGATAATCGATTCCGTGAGGACCGACGGCGCGACGGCGGGAAGACCCATGCCCGACCGCGCGACGGAGGCGAAGACGGAGGGGCTCGTCTACGTCCTTCCCGAGGAAATGGGAGAGCCGCCCGCCGGGTGGACTCTCGACGGCGAAAGCGGCAAATTCAACCCGATCCTGACCGTGACCGGCCCGGGGGCTGACGATCTTGAGATCCGCTGTTCGGGCGGAGAGCTTTATCTGATGACGTACAACTCGCGGCCCTTTTACGTCAGCGTCGACGGCGGCGACTTCGTCCTGATGGACGACGACGAGTCGTTCTGCGCCGTCCCGCCGGGAGAGCCGGCGGAGCACGTCGTCGTGATCCGCCCGACGTGGATCGACGTCGGCGAGGACGGCCACACCGCGATCCGCCTCGGCGGGTACACTTACAGACCGCAGGCGTGACGCGTTTTGCGGGATTATTCAGCGTGTAAAAAAAAGGCGGAGCGATCCGCCTTTTTTCGCGGCGGGTCCGCCGGACGGCGGAGGACGTGACGCGGCGTTTCCCGAACGGGTAACGCCGTCTTCGTTCATTGATTCAATATATACTGTTTCATTTTTCCGTCCGATATGATAAAATGATAATTGACAGTATTGATTAACGAAGGTGCCGATGAAAGTTTTCAGATTTCTCAAAAAGGAGCCGATGCTGACGCTGTCGGTGATCGCCGCCGTCGCCGGGCTCATAATCACTCCGCCGTCCGCGGAGCTCCTCGTCGCGATCGACTGGCGGACGCTCGGAACGCTCCTCTCTATGCTCCTCGTCCTCGAGGGCTTCAAAAAGGAGGACGTCTTCGCGCCGCTCGTCCGCCTCGCGTCGAAAATCAGGCGTCTTTTCGCGCTTGCGCTCTTTCTCATATTCTGCGTTTTTTTCTCTTCGATGTTCGTAACGAACGACGTGTCCCTCCTCATTTTCGTCCCTCTGGCGATCATTATTTTCCGCGGGGCGGGGAAAGAGGAATACATCCTTCCGGTGATCTCGCTCATGAATATCGCGGCGATCCGCGGCTCCATGCTGACGCCGTTCGGCAGCCCGCAGAATCTCTTTCTGTTCGGGAGGGCCGAGGTCGGAGCGGGGCGCTTTATCCTCCATATGCTCCCGCTTTCGGCGCTTTCCGCCGTTCTTCTCGTCCTCTTCGTCCTCGTCGTTTTCCGCCGGGATCTCCGTGAGAGGGGCGCCGCGGGGGACAAAGCGGAAGCGGGACCGTGGCGTCTCACCCCGAGACGCGCCGTTTATCTCTCGCTTTTTCTTGTTATCCTCTTCGTGATCGTGTCCCGCACGCGATTCTGGTACGCGGCGCTCGCGGTCGTCGTGATCGCCGTCCTCATCGCCGACCGGACGCTCTGTCTGCGCGTCGACTGGGTCCTGCTTCTGACGTTCCTTTGCTTTTTCGTCTTCTCGTCCTCGATCGCGAAAAACGAAACGATCGCCTCCTTCCTCGGGCGAACGGTGGCGGGACGGGAATACTGGTGGGCGATAGGGCTCTCGCAGATAATCTCGAACGTTCCGGCGGGGATCGTCCTTTATCCGTTCTCGTCGAACTTCGCGGGGCTGATCTACGGCCTCGACACGGCGGGGCTCGTGTCGGTGATCGGGTCGCTCGCGTCGGTCATCAACTATCGCATCTACGTGCGCGAATATCCGGGAAAAGGGAAGAAATTCCTCCTCGTCTTCACTCTCGTGTCGTGGGCGTTCTTCCTCCTCGTCGTCCTGCCGGGGTATTTTCTGTCACGATGGCCGTTTATCGGATAGAAGATAATGGAATTATCCGGGGGAGAAATAATCCCTTCCCTTGGTCGGCGTTTCCCGATCCTGCGGCCGCGATCTTTATTGATTTTTTTACAAACTTGATTTAATTTTGGTAATGAAGCAATCAAAACAAAAGGAGACCGTCATCATGACGCCGGCGATAATGCTCGTCACGGTCGCGTCCTTCGCCGCCGCTTTTCCCGCAAAAACGAAATGAAAAATCGGCTGAAGCAGGATTTTTTCCGCTTCAGCCGATCCTTTTATTTTTCAAAATAATACCTCAGCGCTTTTTCGGCGAACGGCACCGTCACGCCGAAAAGCTCCGCGATCTGCCAGGGCTCCGTTTCTCCCCGGCGGACCGCCTTTTTTATCTTGCCGTACGGTAAGATCTTCCGTATCGCCCACTCGTCCGCGCGGCGCTCGTGCTTTGCGCGCACGTCGTAGGGCGAATAGACGTTGTAGAATTCGCCGCGCAGACAGTGACCGAGACCGTGCGCGAGCATGACCGTCTTCTCCGCCTCCGTGCCGACATGAGGATCGATGCCGACGGCGCACGCGCCGTCGAGACAAACCTCGCAGCAACCGGTGAGGGGAAGGGGAAACTCGTAAACGCCGATCCCGCGCCGCCCGGCGAGGTCGATCAGCTTCTCACTTGTTTTTAGCCTTGACAAACTCCGCAAACTTCTTCACCTCTTCCCACATTTCGTCGGTGACTTCGCCGTCGCCGCCGAAGAGGGCAACCTTAAGATCTCTCTCTACGTCTTCGTCTCTTCCGAGGAGGTAATCGACGGACACGCCGAAACGGTCCGCAAGGGTAATGAGCATATCGTTGCTCGGCTGGAAACGTCCCTGTTCCCAGAAGCCGAGGGTGGCGCGCGCGATGCCGAGTTCTTCCGCAAATTCTCCGAGCGTGAGACCCGACGCTTTTCTCAATTCTCTGATCCTGTTATTCATAATTACCTCCGGGGTGGTGTGGTCGCCGCGGAGCGTGCGGCGGACGGTTTTTTTGCCGTCGAAGATATTGTATCACAGTTTTCAAGACTTTTCAAGAAAATTAGAAAAAAATTATTGACAAGCAAGCAAAAATAGTGTATAATTAGCATCAGTCTAATAAAACGAGCAAAAGCCGGGACAAAAATCTAACGTTAGGGAGGACTTATGAAACACGACTTCAAGCTGAAGACGGCGGAGAGGGGGAGAGCGGAGGCGCTCGCCGGGATCCCGTGCGAGACATGCCGCGCGATCGGGAGAAAACGCTCCGCGGACGGGACGTACAGGTGCAAATCGTCCGCGTCCTGCACAAAGTACAAATTGTGGTTCGGAGCGAGGTGGCGGGCGGTTTGCGCGCCGTTTCGCGAGGGCGGACAGGGAGGACGTTATGCCGACCGTCAGACGCAGAAAAATCTCAGTCGATGACAGCCGCGAGCTGATCCGGTCCGTCGGCCTCGACGTCGCCCGCCAGCTTTCCGAGATCGTCGGCGGCGGGATAGAGAACACCGACTTCAAGCTGCGCGACGTGACGGGGGCGCTCCGCGATCTCGGCGACGTCCTCGGCGTGAAGAACGCGGCGGACGCGGGTCACGCCGCCCCGGCGGAGAGCGGTCAGTTCGTGATCCGCCTCGAGGGGGTGAGCGAGGAATGGATGACGTGACCGTCCGCATCCCGATCCCGTCCGCGACGCAGAGGGAATTTCTCTCCGACCGGCACAAATACGTCGCGTTCGGAGGCGCGCGCGGCGGGGGCAAGTCGTGGGCGATCCGCGTCAAGGCGATCCTGATGGCGCTTCGGTATCCCGGCATCAAGGAGCTCGTCATCCGCCGCACCTTCCCGGAGCTGCGGATGAACCACATTACGCCGATCCGCGATCTTCTGCCCGACGCGATCTGCTCTTACAACGACAGCCACAAGGAGCTGACCCTGAAAAACGGCTCCCGCATCTTTTTCCGCTTCTGCGCGGGCGACGCGGACCTGCCGCTCTTCCAGGGGCTCGAGTGCGACGTCATGTTTATCGACGAGGCGACGCAGTTCTCGGAGCATCAGTTCAGGGTGCTGAAGGCGTGCGTTCGCGGCGTGAACCCGTTTCCGAAGCGGCTATACCTCTCCTGCAATCCGGGCGGGCAGGGGCACGCGTGGGTCAAGCGCCTCTTCGTCGACAGGCGGTTCGAGGGCGCGGAGAGACCGGAGGAATACTCGTTCATCCAGTCGCGCGTCTGGGACAACAAAATGCTGATGAGATATCAGCCCGACTACGTGACGCAGCTCGAGACGCTCGATCCGAAGCACCGCGCCGCGTGGCTCGACGGGGACTGGAACATCTTCGAGGGCGTCTTCTTCGAGGAGTTCCGCGACGACCCCGACCACTACCTCGACCGCCGCTTCACGCACGTGATCGAGCCGTTCGAGATACCGGACGGATGGCGGATCTACCGCTCGTTCGACTGGGGCTATTCGCGTCCGTTCTCATGCGGCTGGTGGGCGGTCGACGAGGGCGGCACGGCTTACCGGATCCACGAGTTCTACGGCTGTACCGGAACGCCGAACGAGGGGCTGAAATGGGACCCCGACCGCGTTTTTTCGCGCATCCGCGAGATCGAGGATTCCCACCGGTGGCTTCGCGGCCGTCAGATCACGGGGGTCGCCGATCCGGCGATCTGGTCGGCGGGGACCGGCGTCTCCGTCGAGGAGACCGCCGCCCGCCACGGCGTATATTTCACGCGCGGGGACAATTCGCGTCTTCCGGGATGGTATGAGATGCGCTCGCGCCTCGCTTTCCGCGAGGACGGGCGGCCGAAGCTCTACGTCTTCCGCGGCTGCCGTGCGTTCATCCGCACGATCCCGACGCTCGTATACGACGACGAGCGCGTCGAGGACCTTGATTCGGACGGAGAGGACCACGTTGCGGACGAGACCCGCTATTTCTGTATGGCTCGCCTGCTCCCGCCGTCGCCCGGCCGCGAGGCGCTCCCGCTTTACCGCGGGGCGCACGCGCTCGACCTTGACCCGCGGAGCTGCTTTTCCCACGGGATACCGGCAAGAGAAAGAGAAAAAGAAAGAATGGAGGTAATCAGTGAAAATAGGTGATCTGTTTCATAAAAAGGAAGATAAAACCGACGTCTCCGATACCGAGAGGGTGCGGCGCGCCGCGCTCATCCTCGAAAAGTACAAGGCGGGGAAGGTGAACCTCGACCGGAGGATCGTGGAGAACGACCGCTGGTTCAGGATGCGCCACACGTCGGGCGGCGTAAAGGACAGCGCGCCGTCGCCGTCGTCGGGATGGCTCTTCAACGCGATAGCGAACCGCCACGCCGACGTGATGGACAACTATCCCGCGCCCGTCATCCTCCCGCGCGAGGAGGACGACAGGGAGGAGGCGGAAACGCTCTCGAAGATCGTCCCCGTGATCCTCGACCGGTGCGACTTCGAGGAGGTCTACTCCGACGTACAGATGTACAAGCTCAAAACCGGGACGGGCGTTTACGGCGTCTTCTGGGACGGCGGCAAGGACGGCGGTCTCGGCGACGTCACGGTCAGAAAGATCGATCTTCTCAATCTCTTCTGGGAGCCGGGCGTCGACGATATCGAGGACTCCGCGAATCTCTTTTACGTCGAGAGCGTTCCGAACGACCGCCTCGTCGCGGCGTATCCGATCCTGAAGGACAAGGTCGGGCGCGGCGGGCCGACGGTCATGCGGTATATCTACGACGACACCGTCGACGCGTCGGACAGAACGTGCGTCGTCGACTGGTACTATAAAAAGCGCGTCGGCGGGCGTACCGTCGTCCACCTCTCAAAGTTTGCGCTCGACGTCCTTCTCTATTCGAGCGAGGACGATCCGGCGCTCTGCGAGCGCGGTTTTTACGATCACGGGCGGTATCCGTTCGTCTTCGACACGCTCTACCGCGCGGAGGGGACCCCGGCGGGGTTCGGCTTCATCGACGTCGGCAAGGGGGCGCAGGACTTTATCGACCGCGGCGGGCAGGCGATCCTCGAAAATATGCTCGCCGGCGCGCGTCCCAGGTATTTCGAGCGCATCGACGGCTCGATCAACGAGGAGGAGTTCACCGATTTCACGAAGAACGTCGTCCACGTCTCGGGCAACCTCGGCGAGGACTCGGTGAGGCCGGTGACGCACTACCCGCTCTCGCCCGTTTATCTCGAGGTGCTCCGCGACAAGATCGTCGAGCTGAAGGAGACGATGGGCAACCGCGACGTCAACTCCGGCGGAACGGTCTCTGGCGTCACGGCGGCGTCGGCGATAGCCGCGATGCAGGAGGCGGGCGCGAAGCTGACGCGCGACAACAACAAGGCGTCGTACCGCGCTTTCCGCCGCGTCGTGCTTCTGATAATCGAGCTGATAAGGCAGTTTTACGACACGGAACGCCGCTTCCGCATAACGGGAGACGACGGCGCGCCCCTGTTTATCGGATATGAGAACGCGGGACTCGTCCCGCGCGATCAGGGCGACTTTTGCGGCGAAGCCCTCGGCGCCAGAACGCCGCTCTTCGACGTGAAGGTGACGGCTGAAAAAGCGTCGCCGTACTCAAAAATGGCGCAGAACGAGCTCGCTCTCGAGCTTTACAAATACGGACTCTTCTCGCCCGCCGCCGCTCCCGCCGCGCTTATGTGCCTCGAGATGATGGATATCGACAACAAGGAGCGGATAATGGAGCGGATCGCAAAAAACGCGGGCGCCGACGAGATAAGGATACCGGAAAAGATCGCCCCCTCCGATTTATCGGGCGGGGAGTCTGCTGTGACCGCCGCCGCGAGAAAGCGGACGGCGATGATGACGGAGGTGTGATATGAACGAGGAAACCGTAAAAACCGAAGAAGTTAAAAGCGATCCCGCCGTCGCTGCGGCGGGAGATAATATCCCGGACGCTACCGGGAATACGGCGGATACCGGGGAGAACGCCGCCCCCGCGGGGACCGCGCCCGAAACGGCGGATCCCGAGAAGTTTGAGTCGCTGATAGAAGGCCCGTACCGGGACCTTTACCGCTCGCGCGTCAGCGCGATAGTGAAGGAGAGGCTGAAATCGGCGAAGGAGACGGTCGGGAAATACGAAAAGCTCGCGCCGGTGATCGAAACGCTCGCCGTCAAATACGGAGTCGAGAGCGGCGACACGGACGGCCTCGTCAGAGCGATAGCCGACGAGGGGAAGGCGACCGCCGAAAAGGCGGCGGAGGACGAGAAACTCGGCGTCGGGGAGATCGTCGCACGGTGGAGCGAGGAAGCGGAAGCGGCAAAAGCGCATTTTCCGTCCCTTGACCTCTCCGCCGAGCTCTCCGATCCCGTTTTCGCCTCGCTTCTGCTCTCCGGAGCCGACGTCGAGCGCGCGTACGTCGCGACGCACGCCGACGAGATCATTCCCGCCGCGATGCGGTACGCCGTAAAGGAGGCGGGGAGAAAGATCTCCGCCCGCGTCGCGGAAAACGGCACGCGTCCCGCGGAGAGCGGGGCGACCCGGGCGGGATCGACGCTTCCGGTGAGCGACGTCCGCGCTCTCACCCGCCGTCAGCGGCAGGAGATAATCCGCCGCGTCGGCATGGGCGAAACGATAAGATTTTAATGCGTGATCCGAAACGCGGAAATCCCGGTAAACACAAGATCTGAAAGGAGAAAAACACAATGAGCATTGAAAACAACCACGTTAACGTAACGACCGACGTCTCCCCGAACGACCTTTCGGCGGAGATGAAGACGTTCTACGACATGGCGCTGATCGACGAGGCGACTCCCGCGCTCGTTCACGATCAGTTCGGTCAGAAGAGACCGATCCCGAAGGGAAGCGGGAAGACGATCGAATTCAGAAAGTTCTCGGCTCTCCCCAAGGCGACCGCGCCCCTCACCGAGGGCGTGACCCCCGACGGACAGCGTCTTTCCGTCAGCACGGTGACTGCGACGGTCAACCAGTACGGCGACTACGTCACCCAGTCCGATATGCTTGAGCTCACCGCGCTCGACAACACGATCATCGAGGCGACGAAGCTGCTCGGCAGACAGGCCGGCGTGACGCTCGACACGATCACCCGCAACGCGCTCGTCGCGGGCACGAACGTGACGTACTGCCCGAAGCTCTCCGGGGCGACGGAGACCGCCGTCACCTCGCGCGCCGCGCTCGACAATACGGCGAAGCTGACGGTCGACGTGATCGGACAGGTCGTCGCGAAGCTCCGCGCGCAGAACGCGCCCACCATCGACGGCGACTACGTCGCGGTCATTCACCCGTACGTCGCGTACGACCTGATGCGCGACTCCGAGTGGATCGACGCCCACAAGTACGCCGACCCCGACTCCCTCTTCCGCGGTGAGATCGGCAAGATCGGCGGCGTCAGATTCGTCGGAACGAACGAGGCGAAGGTCGTCCGCGGCGAGGATCTCGCCTCCGACTCCCGCACCCTCGCCGTAAACGGCGCGATCACGGCGAACACCCAGAAGACGATCACCTTCGACGGCGGGACCGTCGCGGAACACGCTCTGAAGGGCAAGAGGATCGTCGTGGACGGCGTGACCTACGCGGTCGACGACAACACCGCGACCGTCATCACCGTCGATTCCGACGATAAGCTCCCGGCGATCTCGGACAACACCGTGATCTACCCCGAGGGCAACAGCGCTGGCGGCGCGGTCTTCTGCACGCTCGTCATCGGTCAGGGCGCTTACGGCGTCACCGAGATCGAGGGCGGAGGCCTTGAAACGATCGTCAAGCAGAAGGGTTCCGCCGGAACCGCCGACCCGCTCGATCAGAGATCGTCCGTCGGCTGGAAGGCGGTCAAGTGCGCCGAGCTGCTCATTCCTCAGTATCTCGTGAGGATCGAGTCCTGCTCGCCGAGATTCTCGGATTCGACGCCGGGCAACTGACGTCTGAAAGACGACAAATCGGGGGCTGCCCTGAGGGCGGCCCCCGCCACGAAAGGAGATTATTATGGCTAAAACGAAAGAAGAGCGCCGCGTGACGGTGCGCCTTCCGAGATCGAAGGAGGGCGACGTTTTCGTATCCGTCAACGAGAGAACATGGCTCCTCAAAAGAGGGGTCGCCGTTACCGTACCCGCCTGCGTAGCAGAGGTCCTCAGGACCGCGGAGCGCGCGGAGGAGGAGGCCGCCGTCTTCGAAGAGGCGGCAAGACGTTGACAGCCCGCGAGGCGGTCGCACGC
This sequence comes from Clostridia bacterium, assembly GCA_017444735.1. Classification (GTDB taxonomy): domain Bacteria; phylum Bacillota; class Clostridia; order Oscillospirales; family CAG-272; genus RUG11130. The sequence goes on from JAFSWB010000086.1 coordinate 13,783, forward strand.
GTCGATTCTCTTCACCCGAATACGTTTTCCGAGGAGGAAAAGCTCCGCTGGGTCGAAACGGTCGAGAACGCGATAAAGCTCGAGATCATCTCGACGCACGAGCCGGGCGACCCGCCGGGGGACGGAGAGCTTTCGGCTCCCTCCCCGTACGACGATCTGTACGTTCTCTGGCTCGACGCGTGCATCGACGCGAGAAACGGAGAATTCGACGCGTACGCGAATTCGAGGGTGATGTTCAATTCAGCTTATTCGGCATTTGCCGATTATATCAACAGAACGCGCGCTCCCAAGAGAGCGTCGCCGAAATTCGAGTGAGGTGACAGGATGAAATTACCCGTTCAGAGAGCGCTGACGCGCGCGCGAAAAACGGTCGCCGTCTTCGGCGGGATCGACCGGCGCCCCGTGATACGCGAGGGCGAGTGGCGCGATATGAAAAATATGACGGGCGAGCGGTTTCCGACCGCGTCCGTCCGGAGAAAAAGAGGGAAAGTCGCCGTTCCCGGGACGGGCGCCCTGACGGGTCTTTCGTCCTATTCGGGCGCGCCGGTCACGACTCGCGGCTCATCCGTCACCGTCGGCGGCGTGACCGTCGATATGGGGCTCACTTCCGGGCTCAAGGATATCGTGATATCGGGCGCGTTCCTCTTCGTCTTTCCCGACAGAAAGTATCTCAATCTTGCGACTCTTTCGGGAACGCCGGAGACGGGCTCCCTCGACGGTGAGACGGTGATAATGTCGGAGGAGACGGAGCCGGAGAGGACGGACGTGCGCCGCGAGACGCTTCTTTACGCGTCGCCGTGCGACGAAACGGGAGCCGTCATGACTTTTTCACGCTCCGTCTCGACGCCGCAGGACCCCGAAAACGGCGCGTACTGGTACGATCTCGGAACGAAGCCCGGCGCGCTCAAGCAGTACCGCGCCGATACGGCGACGTGGGCGCTCTGCGAGCCGCTTGTCAAACTGTCGTTCACCGGCGATCCGCTCGGGCTTCCGTTTGCGGCGGGCGAGACGGTATTCGTCGATTTCAACGTTACGCGGACGCAGGGCGGGACGGACGGGTCTCTGAAATCCGGCTATTACCGGCTCGAGAAGGTCGGCGAGAGCTGTTTCGTCATAAAAGCGCCGTTCGTAAACCGTCTTTACGACGGGTTTACCGTCACCCTTTCCCGGAGGATACCTCAGATGGATTTCGTTACGGAGGCGGGCAACCGCCTCTGGGGCTGCAGGCACTCGACGGAGAACGGCGTCACGGTCAACGAGATCTACGCCTCGGCGCTCGGCGATTTCACGGCGTGGAACACGTTCGAGGGGATCTCAACCGATTCCTACGCCGCGTCCGTAGGGACGGACGGACCGTTCACCGGCGCGGCGACGTTCCGCGGTCAGCCCGTCTTCTTCAAGGAGAGGGCGATCCATCGCGTGATGGGCGCGTCCCCGTCGACGTTCCGCGTAGTGACGGCGGCCGCTCCCGGCGCGGCGCGCTTCTCCCACGCGTCGATCGCCGCCGTCGGCTCTTATCTGTACTACAATTCTCCGGACGGCGTCGCGCGTTATTCGGGATCGTCCGCGGAGATCGTCTCGCGTCCGCTCGGAGAGGGCTTTCTCGGCGACGCGGCGGGCGGAGAAGCGGCTGACAAATACATCGTCCGCCTCTCGGGAGCGAACCCGGGGATCTACGTTTTCGATCCCGCGAGAAAGACGTGGCACCGGGAGGACGGAGCGTCCGCGGTCAGATTCTGCCGGGCGGGAAAAGAGACGTATTTCTTCGGAGAGGGAGACGAGTACCTGACGTCGGTCGGCGGGACGGGGACGGCTGAACCGGCCGTTCCGTGGTCGTGCGAGACGGGCGAGCTTTCGCTCGGGACGGTGGGGCGGAAATTCGTATCCCGGCTTACCGTGCGTATGAAGATGGAGCCGCTCGCCCGCGCCTCGTTCTTCATCGAGTACGACGGCGTGCCCGAGTGGGTCCCCGCGGGGACCGTCTCGGCGACCCGTATCGGCTCCTTCTCCCTGCCGATCAGACTTCGCCGGTGCGACACGTTCCGCCTTCGCGCCGAGGGAGAGGGAGACTGCATGATTTATTCGGTCACAAGGACCGAGAAGGAGGGAAGCGAACGTGATTGAAATAGAAAAGCCGCGTTTTGAGACGGATACCGCGGACGAGCGCGTCATCGAACTGAAGATGTACCTTGACGAGCTTGCCGACGAGCTGAATTATCTGATCGACGTTTTTGCCGCCGCCGTCCGCGGCGACGGAAGATACGAAGGGTAGAAAGGAGATCATATGGCAAAGAAAAACGAAGACGGAGCCGTCGTGTCCGAAGAACTTCTCGGAAAGCTTCTCGGAGGCGAGTCGTTCAGATACGACCCGGACGGCGACGAAATCTGGAAGAAATACAAGGATAAATACGAACGCGAGGGCCGCCTCGCCATGAAGGACACGATCGGACGCGCGTTGGCTCTCACCGGCGGTTACGGCAACACGTACGCCGTTACGGCGGGTCAGGAGGCGTACGATAATTACGCCTCAAAGCTCGCGGGGCAGATCCCCGAGCTCTACCGCCTCGCTCTCGAACGCTACCGCCTCGACAGGGACGGTATAAAGGACGCTTATTCGCTCCTTTACTCACGGGAGAAGGACGCGAAAAGTGAAGAAAGCGCCCTCCGCCGCGAGGCGCGCGAGGAGGCGAAGGACAAGGCGGAGATCGAGCTCAAAAAGAGAAGCGCCGATCTCGCCGAACGGCGCGCCGCGAACGAGCACAGCGAGGCGGAGGCGAAGATCGCCGCCGACAGCGCGTACAAGGGAGGAACGGTCAGCGCGAAGGAGCGCGGCGACTTTCTCAACTATCTGCTCGGGATAGCGAAGCTCTTTTCCTCGTCGGGTCTCACCGCCGAGGGCGCCGACGAGATAAGACGGATCCTGGCGCTTGCCGGGAACGGAAAGTGAGGCGGCCGATGATCGGACCCGCATACTGTATTACGCTCGATATCCGTCACGCCGTCGCGCCCTCCGTTCTCCCCGTGAAGCAGGGTGACAATTCGCGCGTCCTGCGCATCGGGCTCGTGAACGGGGGCGAACCGATCCCGGTCGGGAACGGGCAGAGCGCCGTCGTATACGCGAAGGTCGGCGAAAGCGTGCTGACGAAGCGGGCGGTGATCGCGGACGGCGCGGCGGAGATCACGATCCCGGTCGAATGGGTAGGCGACCCCGGAAAGATCGAATGTGAGGTAAGGGTCTTCGACCGTGGAGCGATGATCCTGACCTCGCCCCGCTTCAGCATCCTCGTGACCGAGGCGCTCGTCACGTCCGTTCACTATGCGTATTGGGATATCTGTCCGAACCCGGGCTCCGTCATTGTGAGTACGCAGAAACGGTTCGCCGCGGGATGGGTCGGATTCGAGGGGACGATAGATCACGGATCGATCGATACGTACGCGTGGCTCATCATCCCGAAGGACGCGATCCCGGAGAGCGGTATCGATATTTACACGGCGGACGGTACGAAGTTCGTCTATTTCGGCGACGTCGTGAAAACGGACCCGACGCAGGGCGGACAGGTCACGTTTTCGCTGTACCGGAGCGATAACGTGATCGGGGACGACGTCTCCGTGATCGTCAGAGAAAAGGAGGCGTAAAAATGGCAAATCTTGAACCCGGCGACCGCGAGGAGATGCTTCTTCAGGGGATCCTCGACGGCGAGACGGAAACGAACATAGAACCGGGAACCAGAAAGGAAAGACTGCTCAAGGCGATCCTCGAAAACGGCGGCGGAGGAGGATCTGCTCTACCGCCTTATCCGGTAAACGACGGAGCTTACTTTTTGAGTTTAAAAATACAAAACGGAATAGAAACTCTTTCGTGGTCTCCTAACGGATATGAAATGGGGAATTATCTTGAAGCAGACAGCACAAATCAGGGTTTTATTCTTCTCGAACATTCATTTACGGAAATAAACGGTTTCAAGGTCGAAGCGCAATACACGGGGACTCCTGTCAGCGACACTTGGTTCTTCGGAGCATGGGTATCACACCAAGATACAATGATAGGTTTTCATAGTGGTACTATCAAATCCTATATTGGGGGTGGTTCAGCATACGAAATACCTTTCGATAATCAGAAACATGTGTTTGTAGCGAGTCCGAGTCAATTCGCCATCGACGGGAATGTTATGACGGATAGCCCGAGATGGAACAATGTTCCGTCAAAACAAATAGGGGTAATAGGGGATAACAGTTCGCACGCTCCGACCAAAAACGTAAGAGTATATCCGATTGAGTTATATTCAGATAATATCCTGGTTGCTCGATATGTTCCCGCAAAACAGACGGTGACAGGGGTTATCGGCCTCTACGATGAGATCGGCAAATATTTCTGTGCGGCGACGTCACAAGTCGGAATAACTATGGGTTGAAGTACGAAAAAAACACCTATGATCTGAGGAGAAGATGATGAGCAGGTACAAAAACACGGTCGTCCGCGCTCTGCGGACGTTCGGTCAGGCGGCGGTCGGGTATATCGTCGCAAACGTGGCGCTGATAAGATGGGACGACAGAGGGGCGCTCCGGACGACGGTGATGACGGTCGTCACGGCGGCGGTCGCGTGCGGCCTTGCCGCGCTTATGAATCTCCCGACGGAGGTCAAAAATGACGATAAAGAAGAACATAACGCCTGAAAACAGGTGGCAGGGCCGCTTCGGGGACGCGGTGGAGTGGATCGTCCTCCACTACACCGGGAACCCCGGCGACACGGCGAAGGGCGAGGCGGCATATTTCGCCTCGCAGTACGTCGGCGCGTCGGCTCACTTCTTCGTCGACACAAATGAGATATGGCAGTCGGTAGAGCTTGAGGACACGGCGTGGCATTGCGGCGACGCGGAATCGAGGAACGGCTGTCACAACACGAATTCGGTCGGCGTCGAGATGTGCTGTACGCTCCGGGACGGGGAGTATTTCATCGAGGACGCGACGGTCGAAAGGGTTGTCGAACTCGTGAGGTATCTCCTGACGCTCTATCCCGGCGCGAAGCTGTGCCGTCACTTCGACGTGACCGGAAAGATTTGCCCGGAGCCATGGGTCAGAGCGCCCGTCAGATGGGACGTGTTCTGCGAAAGAGTTAAGGAGGAGTCTATGACTCGCGAAGAGAGAAAAGAATTTGAATCGCTCGCCGCGCGCGTCGGAACGCTCGAACAGAAGGCGCGTGCGGGCGAGGAATTCGACCGCATTATCAAACGTACGCTCGACGCCGTCGACGCGCGTACCGCGGTGAGGTGGCGGCGCGCGGAGGACGCGCCCCCGTGGTTGAGGCCGACGGCGGAGAAGCTCGTCTCACGCGGCGTTCTGCTCGGAGACGGACGCGGCGATCTCGCCCTGACGGAGGGAATGGCGCGCGTCCTCGTGGTGCTCGACAGAGCGGGAGGTTTCGATGGGACAGGACGATGAACTGACCGCCCGGCTCGACGAGCGGTACATGACCCGCGCCGAGTTCGCCCGCGAGATGAACGACGTCAGAGGGAAGCTCGCCAACGACGACAAGCGCCTCGCCGTGATCGAGACGCAGATCAAGATCAACAACTGGCTGACGGCGGCTATCGCGTCGGGCATAATCGCCCTCGTCGTCCGCGTTTTCGCCGGAGCGTAAAAAAAGGATCGCGCCGGGTGTCCTCGGAGGTACCCGGCGCGATCCGTTTTTTTACTATTATTTCCCCAATATGTGCGAAAGCTATTGACAAATCACCACAATATATAGATAATAGAATCAGACCTCAGCCCATTCAATATACGATATATGGAGGAAATGAAATGGCAAAGACGATCATCCGCTCCGGCGGCAAGGAAGACGAGCCGAAGGAAGCTCCGAAGAAGACGACGCGAGCCGTCAAAAAAGAGGAGGAGCCCGCCGAAAAGAAACAGAACGTCGTGACCCCCGGCAAGAAGACCGGCGGCAGCTCGGTCGGTCTGCGCATCGGCGCGGTCATCCTCTGGGTCATCGCCATCGCGTGCGAGATCCTCGCGATCATGGCGCTCCTCAAGAATTTCACCATCCGCTTTACTCATAACGGCAACACGAACATGATGATAACCCTGATCGGGTTCATCGTTCTCGATCTCATTTTCGCGATCGTCGCCGCGCAGCTCTGGAAGCGGGCGAACCATATCAATCCGCCCAGCAAGAAGAACAAGTTCACCTTCTATCTTATCAGCGAGCTCGGCGTCATCATGGCGTGCATCTGCTTCATCCCCCTCATCGTGATCCTTCTGAAGAACGACAAGCTCGACAAGAAGTCGAAGACGATCGTCTCGGTCATCGCGATCGCGGCTCTCCTGATAACGGGCTTTGCGTCGGCTGACTATCATCCGATCTCCGCCGAGGAGAAGGCGGAAGCCGAACAGGTCATCACCGGCGACGTTTACTGGACCACGTTCGGTCACAAGTATCACCTTGATCTCGAGTGTCAGGCGATCGTCAACTCGAACACCGTTTACGCGGGTCCCGTCGCCGAGGCTATCGAATCCGGCCGCACCGCGATCTGCTCCTTCTGCGCGAAACGCCACGAGGGCGAATACGACTTTGACAAGCTCAAGGTCGAAGACGGCGGGAGCGCCGCGACGGAGGCTCCGGAAACCGTGAGCGTAAACTGAACGCCCGGAAGGAAAAGAAAAGGAGAAAAACAATGCCTGAATTCGATCTTTCATCAATCGGAGAGCTTCTCTCCGGCAGCGGACTCGGCGCGATCAGCAAGCGCGCCCGAGTCGACAAAACGGACATCGCAAAGGTCCTTTCCGAGGGGATCCCGTCGATGATCTCCGGCATGAGGAACAACGCGTCGACCGACGCGGGCGCGGATTCTCTGAGCCACGCTCTCACCGATCACAGCAAGGACAAAACCGACAATATCGCCGAATTTCTGAACGGCGCCGACCTCAAGGACGGCAAGAAGATCCTCGGTCATATCTTCGGGGACGACCAGACGGCGACGATCAACGGGATAGCAAAATCGAGCGGCGTTTCAAAGGGGAAGGTAACGAACATCCTCTCGATGGTCGCGCCGCTGCTCCTCTCCGTTTTAGGCAATCAACAGCAGTCAGGACAGCAGGCCGGCGGCTTCAGTCTCGCCGGTATGCTCGGCGGTTTGCTCGGAGGCGGAGGCGGACAGGGAAGCGCCTCTCCGCTCGGCGGACTCGGCGCGGGACTGCTCGGAAGCCTGCTCGGAGGCGGAGGAGAAGAGACGGAGGAGAAGCCGAAGGACGACGGAGTCCTCGGCGGCCTGCTCAATCTTTTCCACTGATATCGGAGAACAAAAAAAGATCCCGGAGCGATCCGGGATCTCTTTTTTTGCGCTTTATTCTCAGTGTCTCTTCTTCGAAACGACAGCCGCGCCCGCCGCGGAGATCGCCGCGACCGCCGCAATAACGATCATGGGATCGCCCGTTTTCGGGGCCTTGCCGTTGCTGTTGTTGTTATTGTTATTGTTGTTGCCGCCGTTGTTATTGTTGTTGTTTTCGTTGTTGTTATTGTTGTTTTCGTTGTTGTTGGTATTCTCGTTCTGGTTGTTCTGGTTGTTCTCGTTATTCTGGTTGTTCTCGTTGTTGTTATTGTTATTGTTGTTGTTTCCGGTCTCTTCCTCCTCGTTGTTGTTCTCAACGGGGAGATCGGTGCCGGTCAGGTGATATCTGACGTTGTTGATCATCGACTTGACGTCGACGCCGTAACCGAAGTCGCCGAGGGTGACGGCGTAGGAGTCCTCGGTGTCGTGACCGCCGAACGGGACGACCGCGGTGCCCGCGGTAGCGGAGATCGTACCTTCAAGCATGCTTCCCTCGCCGCCGCCGTTCACAAAGAAGTTGTTGAGCGGGATGGACCACTCGATCGTGACGTAACCGTCGTCGCCGTAGCTGATGACGTAGTCAACGCCCTCCTCGGGGTCGTAAGCGTGAGTAGCGCCGAGCTGGTTCCACGGGGTCGTGGTGTAATAGCCTTCGAGATACTTGCCGGTGTCCGTTCTCTTTGCGAGAGCGTAGAAGAGGCAGGAATCGCCGTCGTCGGTCTTGAAGCTGATGACGTACGCGGTGTTGCGCGCGAAGTCATCCTGCGGGCATTCGCCCTCGGCTTCCTCGAGAAGCTGCTGGACGACGACCGGTTTGTTCCTGACCGCGAAGTTGAAGCCGTGGACCTCATCCCACGAGAAGTAGTACTCCATCGTCGGGATCATGGCGAGCGCGTTGTCAAGGGACGCGGCGTTGAAAGCCACGAGGAAGAGAGGGCTCGTCATGTTGTCCTCGGCGTCGAGGTCGACGATAAGTCTCTCATATTCGCCGGCTCCGATAAGACCGTCTTTTACGACGTTGGACGGATCGGCCTTTTTGACCTGAACGATGTCGGCGTCGTTATTGCCCCAGCCGGTTCCGTTGGGAGCGAACGAAGTCCCTGCGAACGCCGGGACGGCAAGCGCGACGAGCATTGCGACCGTCAGGGCTGCCACGAGTGCTTTTGTGAGTTTTTTCATTTTTCACCTCTGAATTTTATCGGATCGGTTTCCCGTTCCGTATTTAACTTATTTCCTCACGGTATATTCCGTGATATCGAGGAACGTCTCGCCGTCGACCTGCGCCGGGGTCGGGCGGTCGAACTTCACCGTGATCTCACGGCCGGTAAAGGAGACGACTCTCTTTTCGTGCTTGACGTGCTCGCCCTTGAAGATCGAGGGGAAGATCGCGAGGGTCGCGATCCTTCCTTTGCCGTGCATTACCATCGTCGTGAGACGGCGTTCCGGGTCGAGGCGGTCCTGAGCCGGGGTCGGGTACATTCCGCCGCCGTAGCACTTTCCGTTCATCGTCGGCGCGATCCACGCGTTTTCCACGACGTGGGTCTCACCGTCGACGGTGATCTCGGCGCGCCTCGGCTTGAAGTGGAAGAGAAGGCCTTTGATCGCGATACCGGCGTAGTTGATCGGCTTGCCGGGCGACTCTTCCCTCATCTTGTCGCCGACCTCGCAGCAGTAACCGTCGATGCCGTAGCCGACTCCGTTGAGGAAGCGCATCTTCCTGCCGCCGATCTCGACGGTGGGAAGATCCTTTATGTATTCGTTGATCTTTATCGGCGCGTCGTCCGGTCCGTATCCGAGCTCATGCCAGAAATCGCTCCCCGTTCCGGTGGCGTAGAAGAAGATATCGCACGGTATATCGACGCCCTCGTTGTCGTTGACGAAGCGGTTGATCGTTCCGTCGCCTCCGCAGAGGCAGACGGCGTCGCCGTCGCCGAGTTCTGCGAACAGCTCCCCGTACCTCACCTCTCTGATGTCGCGGAAGTCGAGCTCGCGGTCTCCCCAATGGGCTTTGACGCCCTCCGCTTTTTCTTTGCCCTGACTGTTGCCCGACAGGGGATTGTAAAGAACGATCGTTTTCATGGGGTCAATCCTCCCTTTCCGGATCGCCGTTTTTTTCCGTCGCGCCGATCCGTTCCATTTCGCTGTCTTTTTTCCACAGATAACTGAAGTGAAGCTCGGTCCCTTCGCGGATCCTGCGGAAATTTTCAACGTGGCGGAAGAAGATCAGCGCCGTGATGAGGAGCAGAACGGCAGCTCCCGCGGGATTGCGGCTCATTACGCCGTAGACGACCGGAAAGACGACGGAGGCGTAAAGAGGAACGAAGCAGATGTAGTCCGAAACGAGGACGACCGGGACCGCCCCCGCGAGCATTATCCCGAAGACTATCGGATTGTAGGCGAGTATCACGCCGCCGAGACAGGCGAACCCCTTGCCGCCCCTGAACTTCATATAAGGGGGGAAAATGTGGCCCGCGACGACGCCGACCGCCGCCGCCGGAAAGGCGAAAAGCGAGTCGGGGAAGAGGACGTGAGCGAGGATCGAGACCCCAGCCGCCTTCGCTATGTCGAAGATCATGCAGAGGACGCCGACCGCCTTGCCCATCGTGATGAGGGCGTTGCTGCCGCCGGCGTTGCGGGACCCTTTATCTCTGATATCGAAGCCGCGGATTTTACCTATGATATAGGACGGATTTATCATCCCCGCGGCATATCCCATAACAAGGCACAGAAGAATTTCCAAGGCGAAATACCTCCGTTTTTTCATTATATCATACAACGGGGAAAAAAACAATACCGTATGATTCAAAAAAGGATGGCAATAAAACAAAAAAATAACGGCGTGAACCTGAAAAAAAGACCGCCGGAGATTTCCGGCGGTCTTTGAACGCGCTATTCCTGCGCGTCGACTACTTTGAGAAGCTGTTTGATGTTGAACTGCGTCACTCTCGCGTTCGCGGAATACTCCGAGGCGAACGAGGAGTTGTCGTAGGAGGTGCAGTATGAGATCGCGGACATGAACGGACCCCACTGGTTCATATCGCCGCCCGAGTAGATGTCGACCATGTCGTAAACGGTCGTCTTGAAGATGATGTCGAGCATATCGCGGCTCTCCATATCGAAGATCGACTGACCGCGGAGGATCATGTCGTAATATGCGCTCTTTATGTACTTCTGAGACAGCGCCGCCATCGCCTCGGTGATCGTCGCGGTGACCTCGCGGCTCTTCGTCGTCTTCGGGATCGTTATGGACCCCGAGCCCCACGGATCCGCGTACGAGTAGTACTGCTGCTGCGTCACGGAGCCCTTCGGGCAGGGAAGGATGCCGAACACGACGTCGTATTTGCGGAGATCGATCGCGGAGCCGGTGCTCGCGAAGCTGAAGAGCGCCTTGTTGTCGGTGAACCAGTCGTAATCCTTGTCGACCTTGTATTTGGTCTCCTTTTCCTCGCCGAGCTTGTAGTTTACGTATGGGGTCTGGGAGTTGTCGCCGAAGATGCTGACCGTTCTCTGAGAGAGGTCCTGAAGCTCGATCGGAAGCGTCTTTTCGATGGTGGGGGCGCCGTCCTCGTCAAACTTCGTTATTGTCTGTCCGGTCGAGAAGATCAGCTGGACCGAGTCGACGTTGCCGTAGCGGTAAATACCGGCCCCCGTCGGGTTTTCGGGCACGTACGCGGCGATGCGCTCCATCTCGTCGAGCGTCCATTTGCCGTCTTTGGCGAGGGAGTAGAGCTCGTCGTCGGTGATCTCCGGGAACATCGCGGCGACCGTCTTGTTGAAGAGCATACAGGACGTGTCGACGAACGACTCGACCGTTATCGGACCGCGCAGGAAGAAGAGCTTGCCCTTGATCGAGTACGTGTCGCGGAGCGACTGTACCCACCACTCGCGGTCGAGGTCGATCGTGTCGATCGTGTCGACGCGGAGGATGACGCCCGCGTTGAGAAGATGCTGGGACACTGTGATTATATTGCCGTAGACGAGATCGAAGGAATCGCCTCCCGCGGTGACCTCGTTTATGACTCTCTCTTTCGTGTCGTCGCCGTTATCGGTGATGACGGGCTCCCAACTGACGCCGAAAAGCTCGACGATATCCCTCTGACGGTAGTAGACGGCGTCGCTCTTGATATCTCCCGTTTCCTGATCCTTCGTCGGGAAGTTGTCGCTCGAGCGTCCGACGTAGGTGAACGATCTTCCGGCTGTGTCGGACGAGGCGGCGAGCTCGGCGACGTACGCGTCAATCTCGGCGTTTTCGCCGTCGTCCGCGGTGACCGTCGCTCCGGCGGTCTCCGTCCCCTTCGTTTCCTGCTTGGGATCGCTGCCGCCCTTTCCGCACGCCGAGACGATCGGAAGGATCATCAGAAGAGCGAGCAGGATGACGATAATTTTTCTTGTCATGATTTTCTCCTTTTTGCGTTGATCGGAGCGTCCTGTCCTCGGGCGCCCCTTTTTATGCGATAACAAATTGTATCATATTTTTACGGAAATATCAACTCCGCCCCGAAAAAAAGGCGCCGCTCACGGGGAGCGGCGCCTTATCGTAACTCTCAATCCTGCGCGTCAACGACTTTAAGGAGCTGTTTGATATTGAACTGCGTGACTCTCGCGTTCGCCGAATAATCGGAAGCGAACGAGGAATTGTCATACGCGGTGCAGTAGGAGATCGTCTGCATGAGCGGACCCCACTGGTTCACGTCGCCGCCGGAGTAGATGTCGACCATATCGTAGACGGTCGTCTTGAAGATGATGTCGAGCATATCGCGGCTCTCCATATCGAAGATCGACTGACCGCGGAGGAGCATATCGTAGTATGCGCTCTTCAGATACTTCTGTGACAGCGCCGCCATCGCCTCGGTGATCGTCGCGGTGACGTCGATGCTCTTCGTCGTCTTCGGGATCGTCACGGAGCCGGAGCCCCACGGGTTGGCGTACGAATAATACCGGGACTGAGTGTCGGAGCCCTTCGGGCTGGGAAGGATACCGAACACAACGTCGTACTGACGGAGGTAGATCGCGTCGCCGGTGCCGGCGAACTCAAAGAGGGCCTTGTTGTCGCGGAACCAGTCGTAATCCTTGTCGACCTTGTACTTCGTAACTTTGTCCTCGCCTTTTTTCCAGTCCCAGCTGGGGGTCTGCGAGGTGTCGCTGAAGATGCCGACAGTCTTGTTGGAGAGGTCGAGCAGCTCGATCGGGAGCGATTTTTCGATCGTCGGAGCGCCGTCCTCGTCGAATTTCGTTATCGTCTGACCCGTCGAGAAGATAAGGCCGACGGAGTCGACGTTGGCGTAACGGTAGATACCGGTGCCCGTCGGGTTCTCCGGTACGTAAGCGGCAATGCGGACCATCTCGTCAAACGTCCACTTGCCTTCCTTGGCGAGATTGTAGAGCTCCTCGTCGGTGATCTCCGGGAACATCGCGGCGACCGTTTTGTTGAAGAGCATACAGGACGTGTCGAGGAAGGACTCGACCGTTATCGGACCGCGCAGAAAGAAGAGCTTGCCCTTGATCGAGTACGTGTCGCGGAGAGAGCTGACCCACCACTCGCGGTCGAGGTCGATCGTGTTCAGGGTGTCGACGCGTACGATCACGCCCGCGTTGAGCAGGGGCTGGGACACGGTGATTATGTTGCCGTATACGAGGTCGTATGAATCGCCGCCCGCGGAGACCTCGTTGATGACCTTGTCAGTCGTTTCCTCGCCGCCGTCGGTGACGTAGGGCTCCCAGCTGATGCCGAAGATCTCGGAGATGTCTCTCTGACGGTAATAGACGGCGTCGCTTTGGATGTCGCCCGTCTCCTGATCCTTTTTGGGGAAGTTGTCGCTCGTGCGTCCGACGTAGGTGAACGACTTGCCCGCGGTGTCGGTCGACGCGGCGAGCTCGGCGACGTACGCGTTTATCTCGGCGTCTTCGTTATCTTCCTCGGTCGCGGTCCCGTTGACTGTTTCCGTTCCCTTCGTTTCCGGCTTCGGATCGTTGTTATCCTTTTTGCACGCCGTTACGATCGGAAGGATCATCAGAAGTGCGAGCAGGACGACGATAATCTTTTTTGCCATGATATTCTCCTTTTTTGCCGTTTTTTTGGGACGCCTGTGACCGCGCCCCGATATTTTTGCCATTATATTATATACGAAGACCGGCGGAAAATCAAGAGAATTTCTCAAAATTCCGCTCTCCCGCGGGAGCCCCGACCGCGCTTTTTTTTCGGAAACTGTGGAAAAATCCCGTCGGCTGTGTTACAATAAAGTATATTCCAAACGGAAAGAAGGAAATAAAATGCTGAAGAAAACCATCGCGGTCCTTCTCGCACTCCTCTTCGCCGTCTCGATCCTCGCGTCGTGCGGCAAGAACGGAGGCGGAAAGACCGAGCCGACAGAGACTGCGGCCGGAACCGGCTCGGAGACGAAAAACGAAGAAGCCGATATGATCGACACCTACGTGAAGGGACTCGCGGGCGATTACGACGTCTCCGGCAAAACGTTCACCTATATCGGTCCGTCGAACGGTAACTTCCCGACGGAAGACAAGGAGACGGGCGATATCCTCTCCGACGCCGTCTATTACCGTCAGAGAGATCTCGTCGAGATCTTCGGGATCGACTGGGATCCCGTTCAGACGACGGGCGGAGAAGAGACGAAGGACAGCGTCATCGAGGAAGTCCTGGCGGGCGGAAGCGAATACGACCTCGTCTGCGGCGGTATGCTGACGTGCGGTCAGGCGCTCCTCAACGCGGGCGTTCTCCAGACCGTCAACGACCTCGACCACGTCGATCTCGGAAAGGAATGGTGGGTCTCCACGATGGAGAAGACGTTCTCCGTCGACGGAAAGCTCTTCTTCCTCTTCGGGCCGATCGTTCCCTACACGTATTACGACACGCAGGTCACCCTCTTCAATAAGTCGCTGACGAAGATGTTCGGCATCAGCGACGACGACCTGTACGGGTCCGTCAAAGCGGGAGAATGGACGTTCGACGAGCTCGAGAGGTTCGCAAAGGAAATTCCCGAGGTGACGAGCCCGACGACGGGCGTTTTCCGTTACGTCCATCCCGTCGGCGTTCCGTTCCTGTTCGCCGCCGGAATGACGATCACCAAGTTTGACGAGGACGGTCTTCCGTACGTTGACGACGTTCTCCCGCTCGAGTTGTCCGACCTGTCCGACCGTCTCGTCGGCACGTTCGGCGACGACAGCCAGTGCGCGTATCTCGCCTCGGGCGAAGAAGCGATGAAGAAGTTCGGCGTCGAACAGCTCGAACAGCTCTTCAACTCCAACCGCGCGCTGTTCTTCTTCGCGGACACCGGCGACGTCTCCTATATGAGGAACAACTCGGTCGAGTTCGGTATCCTCCCGATGCCGAAGGCGTCGACCGCGCAGAAGGAATACCGCTCCTACTCCAACCCGTGGGTCGGCACCGCCGTTTATCTGCCGAAGAACGTGAAGGACAAGGAGATGGCCGACCTTTTGACCGAGGCGATGGCGGCTCTGTCGCAGAAGTACGTCAAGACGGCGTACTATGACAAGATGCTCCGTTCGCAGGCGATCTTCGATCTTGACAGCCAGGATATGCTCGAGATCATCTTCTCGACCAAGATCTACGATATGTCGGTCCTCTACTCGAACGGCAGCGTCAACACGTGGGGCCCGTTCCTCGACTGCATCGACAAGTCGCTGAGCATCGACAACTCGACCTTCGCGTCGGAATACAAGGCGAACGCCCGCGTCGCCAACATGAACATCAAGACGCTGATAAAGACCGTCAAATCGGGCGGTTAAAGCGGCGCTGCGGCAAAGGAAAAAGCCGGCTGAACGGTTTCAGCCGGCTTTTTTGCGTTACCGATTATTTTCTGATCAGCGTGATCGGGTAAGGCAGCGAATCATCCTCGCTGTGAGATCCGGTGAAGACGAGATTTTTGCCCTCGAACTTGTATTCGACGTAGTCGTCCTCGTTGAATTCCTGATCCCCTTGAGCGGTGAAGATCTTGCCGTCCTCGAGCTTGTATTTGCCCTCGGTCTTGAACTGCTCCTCGAAGGAGTCGATCGTGAACTCCTCATCGATCATCTGATTGAGCTCCTCTTCGCTGATGAGATCGCCGAGCATACCCTTCATCGCATCCTTCATGATCGGCTTGATCGCCTCGAAAGCCGAGGCGACGGAGTCGGCGTCCGCTTCCGAGGTGAACGTGCCGTCGCTCTTATAATCCAAAATGATATTGAACTTGAAGCTGTCGATGTCGATGTCGAGGCCGGAGGAGCCCAGATCGTCGTTCATCTGCTTCGTCATGTCGATCTCGCTCACCCATTTGCCGACGATCTTCTCGGCGTCCGGACGATTGTCGGCGCATCCGACCATAACGACTGCAAAGAGCATGACGAATGAAAGGATAAGTGCGATTTTCTTCATTGTTTTTTCTCCTTTGACGTTGTTTTTTCCGCTTGCGGCGGAATGACATTCCGTATTATACCACAAAAGAAACGAAATGGCAAGCGACGGGGCGATTTACGCTTTTTTGCTGACGATGAACCGCGCGGTCGCGTCGACGTAACCCTCGCCGCTCCGTACCGTGTACTCGAGGATGAGAGTCACCGAGTCGCCGTTGGGCGCCGCCCTGAAGTCGGAGAGGAATTCCTCCCAGCAGTCCGGGTCGAGCTCGACCGTGACCGAGGGATCGAGACCGTGCGCGACGAGGCCGTCGTAAACGGTTTTGCGGTATTCCTCGGGATCGAGATCCGCCGAGACCGCCGCCGATTTCCGTATGACGCCGGATTTGCGGAAGGCGTCCGCGGCGTCCTTCATTTTCTGCTCCTCGTCGGAGAGCGTCCTGTCGTCGCCGTACTTCGGAGCGGGGACCGCGACGCCCGCGTCGACGATCTCCTCGCCGTCCGTCGGGACGACCGCGTCTCCCGCGGCGAGGTAAGACGCGCTGTGAGCGCCGCCGTAGCCGCCGTGGTAGGCGTTCTGCGTGAAGACTATCGTCTTTTCGCCCCGGAGCGCGTTGTAGATCGCCGCGACGCCGCACGGCGGGCAGGTGTCGTCGCCGAGGCCGCCGTTCAGATCGGCGCGGCAGCGGACGCGGGAGGCGAAATAGACGGAATCGTAATACGCCGACCCGTCGTTGTAGCCGGGAAGCCATCCGCCGATCCTGCCGCCGCTCTCCCCGGAGAGGTCCGCCATCCACGGGATGCCGGCGGAGAGACGGTCGACCTCGGGGCAGAGAGCCGCGACGGCGATCGACTGAAAGCCGCCCATGCTCCCGCCGGAGACCTCGACGTTCACGCCGTTCCAGAGGTCGGCGAACTCGCTCTCGGCGAACCGGAGCGCCTGGACGTCGCGCATGAGCATATCGCGGAAATACGATCCCTCGCGCGTCGTCGTCTCGAAGCCGAATCCCTCGAGCGAGGGGTGAACGGCTTCGTAATACGCCTTCTCACGGTTGTTTTCGATACTGTGCGGGTTGACGAAAACGCAGATCGAGTCGCCGCGGTAAACGGCGCCGACGCTTCCGTATCCGTAACCCTGAAAATACATCGCGATCCTGAGCGATCCGGGCTCCGCGCCCTCGGGATACGTCACGTTGACGTACGCGGGATCGCCCGACGACTTCACGCTGACGGCGCGCGAGACCCATCCGTCGCAGCTGATCGGCGAGGGATCGAATTCCTCGGCGACCTCCGGAGCGACGGCGCCGAGCGCGGCGAGCTGCTCCGCCCAGAACGCGTCGAAATCGTCAGGCTCCGGCGTCAGCGCGGCGATATCGCCGAAGCCGAATATCGCCGATCCCTGAAAACGCGTGTCGCCGAGCGACGAGATGAGGTGGTTTTTTCTGTTCGCCGCCCTGACGGTGAGCATCGCGGCGCCGGGCTTTTTGTTCCCCTCGAACGTTACGATGATCTCGCCCGAGTGACCGGGCTCGCTGCCGCCTTTTATTTTCCCGTCGTCGTTTTTGTATTCCCATCTCAAATACGGCGCGCTGACGAGGCGGCCGTTTCTGAGGAGCGAGACGCGGAACGTCACCGGCTCGCCGACCTCGTACGAGAGCGGATTCCTGTCCGTCCTGCCGTAGAACTCGATCTCCCCTTCGGCGTCCGTTACCTCTGGAAGCGTGAACGTGCCGCGCCCCTCGTACCCCTCGGGCACGGTGAACGCGCGTCTGTTCCCCGTCTCAGCGGAGACGATCCCCGCGACGCGGTCGGCGCAGAACTCCGTCGGTATCGAAAGCGTCAGGACGCCGTCCTTTTCGGAAAGCGAGAACGAAAGGCGCGGGAGCGACGGATCGACCGCGATCTTCACGTTCGCCTCCTCCGCGTCCGATCCCGCGGCGGGGACGCCGGCGGCTTTCTCAAGCGCCGCGCCGAGGGCGTCGAGCTCCCCGCCTCTCATGAAATCGCAGAAGTATTTTATTTCCGCGACCGGCGTCCCGCCGATCGACGGGTCGGTCCCGAGCGCCTTCACGGCGCGGGACAGACGCGCGACCATCGCCGCCGTCTCCGCGCGCGTGGCGGGGTCCTCCGGGTTCGCGCGGCGCGCGGCGTCGCCCTTCAGCAGGCCGACTCTCCGCATCTCGGAGAACGGCTCCGCCGCCCAGTCGGCGATCTTCGCCCCGTCGGCGAACGACGCGGGAGCGGACGGGTCGTCCGCGAGCGTGATCCACGCGAAACGGAGATAACGCGCGGTCATCGTCGCGAGCTCCTGCCTCGTGATGCTGAGCTCGGGACGGAAAGTTCCGTCCTCGTATCCTTTGACGATGCCCGATCTCTCCGCCCATCCGACGGGATCGCTGTACCACTCGCCCGCCGGGATATCGGAAAACGAATTGCCGAATTTTCCGCTCTCGCCGTGGAGACGGTAGATCAGAGTCACGTACATCGCGCGGGTGAGGCGCGTTTCCGGCTCGAACTTCACGTCCGACGTTCCGAGCATCAGCTTGTTTTCGTAAACGTATGCGACGTCGTTTTCGTACCACGCGCCGTCCGCGACGTCGCGGAAGGGAAGGGCGCACGCCGCGGCGGCGAGCGCCGCGAGAAGGAGAACGGTGAAAACGATCGCGGCAAAGATTTTTTTCATCGTCGTTTACCTCTTATTTTTATTTTTTCAGCACGAGCGTCTTCGGCTCGCGCGTGACGGTCAGCCGTCCGACGGTCGGAAGCCCCTCGCCGTCAGCGGTCTCTTCGCCCGCCTCCCCGTCGTACTCCCAGCGGAAGGACTCTCCCGGAGCGAGTATGAACGACTGACGGCGTCTCACCGACACGTCGGCGACGGAGACCTCGGGGAAGCTCTCGCGGCTCTCCCACTCGTCGGGGCGAAGCAGACGGAGCTCTATCTCGAAGCGGTCGGGCTCGTCGCGGAGCGTTCTCCAGCGGAAGAAGGCGTTTACCTGACCGTTTTTCCGACAGCCCCTGTCGTCGGGCCACGGGAGCGGGTCGTCCGTCGACGCGTTCGTGAAGACCGGGTACGGGTCGCGGAGCCGGACCGCGGATATATCGAAGGAGTGGATGAGATCGTTGACCTTCGCGATCTCCGCGTTGTTGTTCGCGTGACCGAACGGTCCCCAGAAGCCGATCAGCTGGTATTTGCGCAGCGCGGTCCCGCGGTAAAGCGTCTCGTGGCCGCCCGACCACTGATCGACGGGCGAGCTGTAGTCGACCGTCACGGGCGGATCGGGGATCGAAAAGCCGTCCGGGCGGTCGAAGAACGCGCACCGCTCCGCCGTCTGGACGACGCCGGCGGGGACGTTCGCCTTGATCGCGGCGAAGATGTCGCCGCGGCAAAAGCCGATGCCGAGACAGCCGGAGCCGCCCATCGAGTTGCCGACGGCGTAGACGCGCTCGCGGTCGACGGGGAAGCTGTCGCGCACCCAGAGGATCTCCGCGACGCATCTTTTTTCAACGGGACGGGACTCCGTGCCGTAGTTGCGGGGATCGGACATTCCCTCGTCGGCGTCCTCGGGCGATATGCCGCCCCACCACCAGTCGTTCATGTTGGCGCGGCAGTCGAGGACGAGGCAGAACGACTGCTCCGGGGAGTGATAGATATCGTGGTCTCCCTCCGTCTCCATACAGCGGAGCGTGGAGTAGAGGTCGTGACCCGCGGAGTGGAAGACGACGTAGAGAGGATAGAGCTCGTCCGCCTTTTCCTCCTTCGGGTGAACGACGGCGAACGAGTCGCGCTGAGGCGCCTCGTAGCCCCATTCGGGATCGACGCCGTGCGAGAAGAACTCGACGGTACGTCCGTTCAGCATTGCGTGTTTTTCGGGGTTCATTTTGTCCTCCGTCAGTTGTTGACGATATTTTTAGCCCACCGCCCGGACCTTATGAAGAGGTATCCGACGAGGCATTTGAGCACGTTCAGTATCTGCACGGCGCCGTAGAGCGTGAAGACGGAAACGTCCGTGAAGGTCGCGAGAAGTATCACGGTCGGAACGGAGAAGACCCAGACGAAGCCGGAGTCGAACGCGAAGGTAATGAGCGCCTGACCGCCGGAACGGAGGGTGAAGTACTCGACGTTCGCTATCGACTCGAAGGGCATCGAGGCGGCGCAGATCAGCATCAGCCCCGTCGCCGTCGCCTTCACCGCGTCGGTCGTGTTGTAGAGGTGCGGGACGACGCCGGAGATCGCCGCGTACGACGCGCCGACGACGATACTGACGGCGATGCCGAATTTCATCAGCCTGCGCGCCGCCGCTCTCGCCTCGTCGGCCTCTCCCGCCCCGAGCATCTGTCCGAGGATGATCCCGACCGATAGTCCGACCGAGAGGAACGCGACGGAGAAGACGTTGAAGAACGTTATATTCACGTTGTTCGCCGCGACGACGTCGAGGCCGCGCGTCGAATAATAACGGTTGAGGGTCGTGAGCCCCGCCGCCCATAGCGTCTCGTTCAGCATAAGCGGGAAGCCGCGCGCGAGGATCGAGAGGGCGAGCTTTCCGGGGATGCGAAACGTGCGGAAGACGCCGCGCAAAAACGGGCTTTTATCGGCTGTGATCCGCGAGTAGACCGCGACGACGAGAAGCTCGACGAAGCGGGAGACGACGGTCGCGATCGCCGCGCCCTTCACTCCGAGCGCGGGCGCGCCGAAGTGACCGAATATCAGTACGTAGTTGAGCCCGAGGTTGACCGCCATCGCGACGAAGCCGGAGACCATCGGGAGGACCGTTCTGTCCGTCTCGCGGAGCGTCGACGACCAGCACTGCGTCCACGCGAAGGGGAGGAGAGAGACGAGCATTATCGTAAGATAATCGTGCGCCGCCTCCGCCGAAGCCGCGGCGATCGACGGGTCGCCCTCCCCGCGGAGAAAGAGGTCCGCTATCGGATCGCCCGCGAACGCGAAAAGAACGCACGCTCCCGCCGCGATCACCGTCGTGACGAGCAGCTTGAAGCGGAACGTCTGCCTCACGCCCTCCTCGTCGCCCTTGCCGTAGAACTGCGCGCCGAAAATGCCCGCGCCGGAGACCGCTCCGAAGATACAGAGCGCGAAGACGAAGATGAGCTGACCGGAGACGGAGACGCCCGTCATCTCGGCGGTGCCGACGCGCCCGACCATGAGGTTGTCGAGCATATTGACGAAGTTCGTGATCCCGTTCTGAAGAAGGACCGGTATCATTATCGTGAAAACGCGGCGGTAAAACCGTTTTGTGTCTGTCTTTGCCATAAAAAACTCCTTTTCCCGTCAATTATACAGCATCGCGGGCGGTTTGTGAAGTGTTTTCGCGGAAAACAACGATCCGCCTTGACGGAAACGGACGACTGTGGTAAAATACCGGGGTGAGGTGATAAGAAATGAAGAAAAAAGCAGTCGCGGCGGCAGTATTCTGCGCCCTGTTCGTTATTTTTACCGTTCTCGTCAGGACGGTCGGCGTCTCGGTCGTCGGACCGGGCGACGCCGAGGTCGGATTTTCATCCGTCAATACCGCGGCGAGGGACGCGATCGGCGTCCGGCCCTCGCTTTATAAGCTGACCGAGTACCTCGGGTACGCGGCGATCGCGGTCGCCGCGGTCCTCGCGGCGCTCGGCGTCGGCCAGTTCATTAAAAGGAAGAGCCTTTTCCGCGTGGACGGCGAGCTTCTCGCCCTCGGCGGGCTGTACGCCGCGGCGCTCTTCTTCTACTCGTTCTTCGAGATCGTGAAGGTCAATTACCGCCCCGTCCTTGAGGAGGGAAAGACCGTTCCCGAGGCGTCCTACCCGTCGTCCCACACGATGCTCGTCGCCGTCATCCTGATCGGAGCGGCGCTCGTCGCCGGACGGTATCTCGGACGGCGCGCGGCGGCGGCGGTTTCCGTTTTCTTCGCGCTCATCACGTGCGTCACGGTCGTCGGCCGCGTTCTCTCCGGCGTCCACTGGATAACCGACATCGTCGGCGGCGCGCTCATCGCCGCCGCGCTCCTCTTCGCGTTCTCCGCCGTCCTCGACGGGATCCCGAAAAAAGAATAGGGCAGCTTCCGCCGCCCTGTCAAAAGCGCCCGAAGGGGCGCTTTTTCTTTACGCATAAAACCGGGACGTCTTTCATAGTTTTGAATAACAAACAAAAGAAAGGTCCGGTAAAAAAAGTGACTGACAACCGATTTCTTCCGGAGGGGTCCCTGATAGGGACGCCGGAAAACACGTTTTACACGGCCGGGACGCGCGGTCTGCTCCGCGCGAAGGAGGCCGGCGCGACGCTCGAGGCGCAGGTCCTCGAGTGTTCGCCCCGCGATATGGCGCTCGTCGTCGATCTCGGCGGCGTCCGCGGGATCATCCCGCGCGCGGAGGCGGGACTCGGAGAGGGCGGAGAACCGGTCAGGGACATAGCCGTCGTCACCCGCGTCAGCCGCGCGGCGTGCTTCAAGGTCCTGTCCGTCTCGGACGGACGGGCGATCCTCTCGCGCCGCGCGGCGCAGGAGGAGTGCCGCCGCGAGTACGTCTCCCGCCTGCGGCCCGGCGACGTGATACGGGCGGCGGTGACGCACCTCGAGCCGTTCGGGGCTTTCGTCGATATCGGGCGCGGGATCGTCTCGCTCCTCACCGTCGACACGATCTCCGTTTCCCGGATATCGCACCCGTCCGACCGGTTCAACGTCGGAGGGCGGATATCGGCGGTCGTGAAATCGGTCGACGGGACGACCGGGCGCGTCTTTCTCACCCACCGGGAGCTGCTCGGGACGTGGGAGGAGAACGCGGCGCTCATCACCCCCTCCGCGACGGTCCGGGGGATCGTCAGAAGCGTCGAGGATTACGGAGTTTTCGTCGAACTCGCCCCGAACCTCGCCGGGCTCGCCGAGTACAGGGACGGCGTTTACCCCGGCGACCGGTGCGCCGTTTTCATCAAAAGCGTGATACCCGAGAAGATGAAGATAAAACTCGTTATGGTCGATTGCGGCGGGACGGCGGAGAGGATGCCTCTCCGGTATTTCCTCACCGCGGAGAACACGGAGCGGATCGACCGCTGGCGCTATTCCCCCGCCGTCTGTCCCCGCGTCGTCGAGTCGGTTTTCGCATAGTTCCCGCGGATTTTACATAAATACCCGTCCCCCGCGCGGCGGAGGACGGGTATTTCATATCCGGCCGTCCGACGGAATACCGTTCTTTACCGTTTTTTCGCTCCCGGGGTTGAAAAAGGCGGAACAATGCTGTAAAATGTATTGTAATATTATCTCCGTACCGTCGGCTTTCGCCGGACGGCGGCCCGCCCGGCGCCGCCGAAAACAGCAGGAAAGGCGGAAAACCAAATGAAAAAAGCGAAAAGGATCGCGGCGTTTTCGATCATGCTGATCGTATTCGCGCTGTCCGTTTTTCCATCTTTCGCTGTCGCCGCCGACGGCGAGGGGAAAGAGACGGTCCGCGTCGGATGGCACGTGGAGCCGTACTTCATGGTCGACGGATACGGCAGGCGTTCGGGCTATTCCTATGAATACCAGTGGAAGGTCTCCGCGTACACCGGATGGGAATACGAATACGTCGAGGGGACCTGGACGGAGCTTCTCGGTATGCTCCGGCGGGGCGAGATCGACGTCATGGCGAACGTATCGTTCACCGAGGAGCGCGCGAAGGATATCCTTTACGCCTCTCTGCCGATGGGGACGGAGTCGTACTACATCTACGTTTCCCCCGACAACACGGAGATCACCGAGGAGGATTACTCCGCCCTGAACGGGAAGACGGTCGGGGTGACCGAGGGATCGATCCAGAGGGACTTTTTCGTGAAATGGGCTGATGCGCACGGGATCGACGTCGATCTCGTCGAGATAAACGGATCGGATACCGAATCCCTCGGGGAGCTCGGCGACAGATACGACGCTTTCGTGTCGCTCGACGTCTACGGCGATCCCGCCGTCGCGGTCCCGGTCTGCAAGATCGGTTCGTCGGACTTCTATTTCGCCGTCAGCCGCGAGCGGCCGGATCTGCTCGCCGAGCTTGACGCCGCGATGAACCGGATCCAGAACGAGAACAGGTATTTCAATCAGCAGCTTCACGAAAAGTACCTGTCCGCCGCGGCGACCGACCGGTATCTCACCGCGAAGGAGAAGGACTGGCTGGATGGCCACGGCAAGATCCGCGTGGGGTATCAGGACAATTATCTCGCGTTCTGCGCGAAGGATCCCGCGACGGGAGAGCTGACCGGGGCGCTCAGAAACTTTCTCGAATACGGCGAGACCGCGCTTGAGAACGCGCGCGTCTCTTTTGAACCCCGGGTCTATGCCACCGCGTCCGCGGCGATCGAGGCGATGAAGAACGGCGAGGTGGACTGCGTGTTCCCCGCCAACCTGACCGATTACGACAGCGAGACGCTCGACGTCGTTATGACTCCCGCCCTGATGCGGACGGAGATGGACGCCGTCGTGCGCTCGTCTGAGAAAAAGGAATTCATCCTCAAGGAAGACGTGGTCGTCGCCGTCAACCGCGGCAACACGAATTACGATATGTTCCTCGCGGATCACTATCCCGGGTGGAAAAGGGCGTATTTCGACGACACTCCGAAGGGGCTCGACGCCGTGGCGGCGGGCGAGGCGGACTGCGTCATCATAAGCAACTACCGTTACAGCAACATATCCCGGCAGTGTGAAAAGCTCCGTCTGTCGACGGTCTACACCGGCGTCGATATGGACTACTGCTTCGCCGTGAACAAGGGGGAGGTCGAGCTTTATTCGGTCCTCGCCAAGGTGATCGGCGCCGTTCCGAGCTCCGTCGTCCACACGGCGCTGACTTACTATTCAACCGAGGACGTGAAGACGAGCTTCACCGACGTGATAAAGGATCATCTGTTCATAATCATGACGGTCATCGCGGCGATCCTCGCGGTGATCCTCGTTCTGCTCCTGCGCAGCATCAGAGCGGAAAAGAAGATAATCGAGGAGGAACGTCTCGTCAGCGACCTCAACAAGCGTGTGTTCGTCGACGCCCTGACCTCGGTGAAGAACAAGGGGGCGTTCACGAACAGCGTCGGCGAGCTTCAGAAAAAGCTCGATCAGGGCGAAAAGGTCGAGTTCGCCATCGGCGTCTTCGACTGCGACAACCTGAAATCGGTCAACGACCGGCACGGTCACGACAGGGGCGACGAGTATATCAGGAATTCGAGCCGTCTGATCTGCCGCGTCTTCGGACACAGTCCCGTCTTCAGGATCGGCGGGGACGAGTTCGCCGTCATCCTCCAGAACGAGGATTACGAAAACAGGGAAGAGCTCGCGGATCTGTTCGAGCGCGAGAAAAAGGAGCTGTGCAAAAACGCGGAGAACCGCTGGGACGAGCCGCGCGTCGCGATCGGAATCGCAGTCTACGATCCGGAAAGGGACGCCTCCGTTACGGACACCGTGCACCGCGCGGATAAGATAATGTACGAGAACAAGCGCCTCGGAAAGGAAAGCTGATCCGTAGGGTAACAGGAGCTATCCGAACCCGCCCGAAGCGGCGTCTTTACGGCATCTTTTCGTTTCTCGTCCTTGCCTTACGTACCGATCAAAAACTGAAATCCGCAGGTCTCATCTTTTCGGATGAAACCTGCGGATTTTTTCTGCTTTTTCGAGTCGTTATCCGAGTATCGCGTCGCGGAGCTTCCGCGTGTCCCTCACGTACACGTCCGACAGCTCCTCGAGCTCCTTCGCGGGCAGCTCGTATTTGTCGTACACGCCGATCACGCGGTAGCCGGCTCTTTTCGCCGTCGTCGCGGCGAAGAACGAGTCCTCGACGACCGCGGTCTCTCCCCGCTCCGTTCCGAGCGACGCCCGCGCCGTGTCGAATATCTCCGGGCGCTCCTTCGTGAGACCGAGCGTCTCGCACGAGAAAACGCCCGTCAGAAGGTCGAGAAGGCCGCATCTTTTCAGCGCCGCCTCGATCAGGTACGCGTCCGTCACCGTCGCGACGCACGCGGGGACGCCCGCCGCCTTCATATCGCGGAGAAGCTCCGGTATCCCCGGCTTCGGGAGGACCTGACCGAAGTATTTCGGCTCGATGATCCCGTAGACCCCCGCGATGATCTCGTCCTCCGTGACGGAGAGGCCGTAGTATCTTTTGAAATACGCCGCCGCCTCGGAGAGCGTCATTTTTTTGTATTTTTCGTCGATATCCGCCTCCGGTTCGAGACCCATCGAGCGGATGTAATCGGAGCTGACCGTCGCCCATATCCCCATGGAGTCGAACAGCGTTCCGTCAAAATCGAATATCGCGCCTTTGATCTTCATTTTTTACTTCCTTGACGTTATTACGAGCAGTACGCCCGACTTTACCGATATACGCGCCTCGTCCGCCGCCCATTCGTTGCTCGCGCCGAGCGGGAAGGACGGGCTGAGCGTTCCGTCCTCAAGCTCGTATTTCGTTCCCCGGATCGTCACGCCGCGCGCCTCCCCCGAGCCCGCGAAGACGGAGAGGGAGAAGCCGTCGCGCCGCGGAAACGCCGTCTCGCCCGCGGACGGACCGAACGCCGCCGCGTACTCGCCGTTTCCGGACGCCCTCACGAAAAGGCCAGCCTCCGCCCCGAAGACCATCGTCTCGAGGTTGGCGAGCGTGTGGTCGAGCCGCCCGCCGAAGGCGCACCTTATGTCGACGCTGTCGAAGCCTTGCCTGACCGCGTACCTCATGGCGATCATCGTGTCGGTGTCGTCCTTTTCGACGGGGAGACGCAGGACGGGGACGCCGTCCGGCAGCGGCCCGCCGTAGGAGTCGAAATCGCCGACGCACAGATCGGGGACCACGCCCTGACGCTCCGCGTAAAGACAGCCGCGGTCGCATCCGATCACGAACGCGCCGCCGACGTCGGCGAGGGGCTCCTCGTCGCCGCCGGATATTATGACACAGCGTTTTTTCTTCATCTTTTACCTGCCAGTATGCCCGGAAGCCGGTCGATATCGCCCGCGCCCGCGACGAGGACGCAGTCGCCGTCCTTCGCCTCGCTCTCCACCGCGCGGGCGGCGTCCTCGAGCGACGGCGCCGACACGGCGCGCGCGCCGAGCTTTGAGACGGCGTCGGCGAGCCCGTCCGAGCTCACGCCGTAGATATTCGTTTCGCGCGCGGGGTAGATCGGCGCGAGGACGACGAGCTCCGCTCCGTGAGAGGAGAGGACCTCGGCGAAATCCGAAAACAGTTTCTTCGTCCGCGAAAAGGTGTGGGGCTGAAAGACGACGAAGAGACGGTCGTATCCCATATTCGCCGCCGTTTTCAGCGTCGCGCCGAGCTCCGTCGGGTGATGGGCGTAGTCGTCGTAGACGTCCGCTCCGCGCGCCGTTTTTCCGACGTATTCCATCCGGCGCATTATCCCGCGGTAGTTCGCGAGTCCGCGCCTCACCGCCTCGGCGGACGCGCCCGCCGTGACCGCCGCCGCGGCGGCGGCGAGAGCGTCCTTCACGACGTGTTCTCCGGGTACGTTTATCTCCGCCGGGGTGAGGAGCTCTCCGCGGTACGTGACGTCGAACGACGATCCGCGTCCGCCGAGCTTCACGTTCTGTGCGGAAAAATCGCATCCCGCCCCGCCGAAAGTGACGGTGCGGATCCCGGCGCGGCGCGCCGCCTCTGCGACGTTCGCGTCGTCGCCGTTCACGACGGCGAGGTCCGCTTTTTTGAGGAAAGCCGCGAAGTGGTCGATTATCATATCAATCGACTTGAAGTAGTCGGGATGGTCCATATCGATATTGAGAACGACGGGCAGGGTGGGGTAGAAATCGAGGAACGAGCCCATATACTCGCACGCCTCGAAAACGAAGTAACCGTCGCCTCCGATCACGTTGCACTCGCCCGTCTGCCTCATCCTCGCGCCGCCGAAAACGGTCGGATCGAAGCCCGCCGCCTCGAGAAGCGAGTACGTGATCGCCGTCGCGGTGCTCTTGCCGTGCATTCCGGAGACGCCGATGCGGACCGGGTAGTCCTTCATCAGGTAGCCGAGATAATCGGCGCGCGAGATCAGCGGTTTTCCGGTCTCTCTCGCCCGTCGGATCACCGGGTCGTCGTCCTTCATCGCCACCGTGTAGACGACGGCGTCGGATTCGTCGGCGAACCGCTCCTCCGACGTGTATACGACGCGGACTCCCTCCTCGGCGATCTTTCTCGTCAGGGCGCTTTCCGTCCGGTCGTACCCCGCGACGTCGTGACCGCGCAGAACGGAGAGTTTAGCGAGCGAACTCATCGAGACGCCGCCGACTCCCGCGAAAAATATTCTCTTTTTACCCTCGCCGAGGATCGCCTTGATGCCCTCGTATCCGAAGTGAGTGTTGTCGAGCGCCATTTACGGACACGCCCCCTTCAAAAAAATCGCATTTTTTGTCCAAAATTATCAAGTTTACTCTAATGTACACGAAAAAAAAGCGGATAAACGGTTAATATTCAATACTATTTCAAAAAAATACACATTTCAAAGCATAAAAATTCACAAAATAGCGTTAAAATACCCTTGTATACTGTACTGATTTTCAAAAACGGGAGAAAACTCATGTTAATCACAGACGTAAAGGTCAGGAAACTGTTTGACGAAGGACCGATGAAGGCTATCGTCTCTGTGACTTTTGATTCTCAGCTCGCTTTGCACGACATTAAAGTTATAAACGCCAGGGATAAACATTTTATCGTTATGCCGTCGAGGAAAAACCCGGACGGTACATACCGCGACATCGTCCATCCGATCAGCGCGGACTTCCGCGCCGAGCTCGAGCGCGCCGTTCTGCGCGCGTACGAGGAGGAAGCGGCGAGAGCCGCCGCCGCGGCGTTCGAAGAGAACTGCGCGGAAGCGCAGGAGGAACCGGCCCCCGAGACACCCGCCGAGTGACGCGCTTCGGCTTACTGCGAACAGAATACCGACCGACCCGCCGCATCACGGCGGGTCCTTTTTCTCCCTGCGATATTTTATCACAAACGGCGGGAGTTATCAAGTCATTTTTCCTTGACAGTATACGCCCGTTGGAGTAAAATATTTATTAAACATTACGCTTATTACACCGGAAAGGAAGTGGAGTCCGTGGATCCCGCAGCCGAGAGGGTGCTTACAGTCGATAAAAGAGCCCGCGAGGAGGTCAGAAAAGCGGAGAAGTACGCCGAGGAATTGAGGGCGTCCCGCGCGTCGTCCGAGGCGGATACGACCGCCGAGGCGGAGGCCGAATACGCCCGCGTCACGGAAAAAGCGGTCGCCGAAGCCGAGGCGGAAGCCGACGCCGGGATCGAGGCCGTCCGCCGCGAGGCGGAGAAAAAGATCGCCGCGCTCCGCGCCTTCGCCGGGCGCGAGGGAGACGCGATCTCGGCGCGTATCGTCCGTGAAATAACGGAGATCGGAAAATGAGCGGCGGCGCATCGGGCGCGGTTCTCGCGAAGATCCGCGCGATGTACGGAAAGCGTCTCACAAACGCCGATTTCGACGCGATGACAGCGCTCGGTTCCGTTTCCGACGTGGCGTCGTTCCTGTCGTCGCGTCAGCCGTACGCCGAGACGCTCGCCGGCGTCGATCCCCGGACCGTCCGGCGCAGGGAACTCGAGGACGCCGTCAGGCGCGCGCGTTTTTCGGAGCTCGAACGGCTCTGCCGGTACGAGCTGACCGTCAGGGAGCCGCTCGCCGACTATATCCTTTCGTCGATCGAGGTCGAGACGCTGACGAGAGCGATCCGCGTTCTCACGCCGGGCGTCACCGATCCGCCTCCGTCCGGCTCGTTCTCCGGGTCCCGGTATCTCGACCGCCATCTGTCGTTCGACGTCGACGAGGTCTTCCGGGCGAAAACCGTCGCGGAAATCGCCTCCGCGGCGAAGAAATCAAGATATTATCCGCTCCTCGCCGCCTACTGCGGAGACGGGGACGACGGTCCGGTCCGCCTCGAAGCCGCGCTCCGCGCCGAGTATTTCGGCGGGACGATCGCTCTGTTTTCAAAGATCGACGACGCCGAGGCGAGAAAAGAGGTCTCCGCGATGATGCGGGACAGGATCGATCTCGAGAACACGGTCGCGGCGTACAGACTCAAAAAGTATTTCGGCGACGACGGGAGCCGCATCAGGGCGTCCTTCATACCGGGAGGCGGGATGAGTGACGGGACGCTCGACGCGATGGCGTCGGCGGAGACGCCCGACGGCGCGCTCGACGCGGCGCGGACCGACGGACGGATGAAAAAGCTCCTCCGTGTGCTCGACTCCTGCGCCGTCATCGACGAGGCGCCGGTACGCGCGTCGTACGCGAGGAGCTGTCATCTGATACGGTTCTCCTCGTCGGCGGCGACCGTAATGGCGTCGTACTCGAACGTCGTTTCGGTCGAGTGCGACAACGTGATCAAAGTGATAGAAGGCAAGCGGTACGGACTGACCGCACAGGAGATAGACAAACTGCTTATCAGGGAAGGGAGGTGAGCCCGTGGCGGTAAAAAAAGTACTCTCGGCGCGAATAACCGGCCCCGTCGACTCGCTCGACGCGGCGGCGAAGGCGCTGATCTCGGCGGGCTGCTTCGAGCCTGAGGGAACGGCGGCGGGCTCCGCGGCGGACACCGGTTATTCCGCGGCGCTCTCGGAGCTGTGCCCGCTTCTTGACTCGCCCGTCGACGACGACGGAGACCGTCTCCCCGAAGGGGAAGCGGACGACGCCGTCGGGATCGCGGAGGGTTACGCGCGCCGTCTCTTTTCGATGAAGGAGAGGGCGAGGACGACGGAGGAGCAGATCGGAAAGCTGAAGGAGAGCGAAGAACTCCTCTCCCGCTTCGCCGGCGCCGACCTCAACGTCGCCGAGCTCGAGGCGATGGAGTTTTCCGCCTTTATTCCCGGCGTTCTTCCGAAGGCGGCGTTCGACGAGCTCTACTTTGCGGACAACGGGCTGATCCTCGTGCGCTGTGAGGACGAGGGCGACCGGACGTGGTGCGCCGTCTTTTCTCCCGTCGGCAGACGGGAGGAGGCCGAAAAGGAGCTCGCCGTCCGCGGTTTCTCGCCGGTCGAACTCCCGCACGGGTCGACGTCGGTCCGTGCGACGTACGAGTCGACGAAGAAAAAGATCGCAATGCTCGAACAGACGTCCGCCGAAAACGGAGAGACGCTCCGCGGATTCCTGCTGTCGGAGGGCGAGCGCATAGCCGCGACCGTGCGAACGCTGAGGGACGGGCTCGCCCGTCAGTCGGTGATCCGGAGCGCGGACGTGACCGCGGACCGCTTCACGCTGACCGGGTGGATCCCCGCCTCGGAGAAGGAGCGCGTAAAGACGCTTCTTTCAAAGGTCGCGGGCGTCTCGTTTTCCGCGTCGGCTCCCGATCCGTCGTCTTCTCCCCCGGTCATAATCAGAAACCCGAGGATTTTCCGCCCGTTCGAATTTTTCGTCAGGATGTTCGGCACGCCGTCGTACGGCGAGGCCGACCCGACGCCGTTCGTCGCGGTGACGTACGTCCTTCTGTTCGGCGTCATGTTCGGCGACCTCGGACAGGGGATCGTCGTCTCCGTCGTCGGATGGCTGATGTGGCGGCTCCGCAAAATGGAGCTCGGGCGCATCCTCATCCCCTGCGGGATAAGCTCGGCGTTCTTCGGTCTCGTCTTCGGCTCCGTCTTCGGGTTCGAGCACGTTCTCGACCCCGTCTACCGCGTTCTCTTCGGCATGGAGGAAAAGCCGATAGAGGTCATGGCGCCCGCGACCGCCGGGACGATAATCTACGCCGCCGTCGGCGTCGGCGTCGCCCTCGTCGCGGCCGCGATGCTTATAAACTGCTTCGTCTCGGCGCGGCGGCGCGACTTCGGGGGGCTCCTCTTCGGTCCGAACGGGATCTCCGGCCTCGTCTTCTACTGCGCCGTCGTATGGGGACTCGTGTCGACGGTGATGCTCGGCAAGTCGCCGTTTTCCGTCCCGTATATCGTATTCCTGATTGTTTTGCCGCTCGTTCTGATCTACCTTCGCGAGCCGCTCTCCGCGCTCGTCTCCGGCAAACGCGAGAAGATCGAATGGGGCAATTATCTCGCGCAGTCCTTCTTCGAGCTCTTCGAGTCGGTGCTCTCCTACGTGACGAACACGATGTCGTTCCTCCGCGTCGGGGCTTTCGTACTCGTCCACGCCGGAATGATGACCGTCGTATTCACGCTCGCCGGTATGAGCTCCGGCGTCGTATGGTGGATCATCGTCGCCGTCGGCAATATCGTCGTCGCCGCGATCGAGGGACTCCTCGTCGGGATACAGGTGCTCCGCCTCGAATTCTACGAAATGTTCAGCCGCTTCTTCGAAGGCGGCGGAAGACCTTTTACACCGATAGGGAGGAAAAAGACAGATGTTTGAACTTCAGAAAAAGCCCGGTGAGGATTTCCGTATCCTCAATTTTTCGGACCCCCAGCTCACCGACACGGAGTGGGACGGGGAAGCCGGAGCGATCGTCCGCGGGACGGTGCTGCGGCTGTGCGGCGAAGTGAAGCCCGACCTCGTCACGCTCTCGGGCGACCTCGCCTGGGCGGGTCACGAGAGGTCGTACGGCCTTCTCGCCGACCTCTGCGAACAGACGGGCGCCCCGTGGGCGCCGATCTTCGGCAACCACGACAATCAGGAGGGGAAAGAGACGCTCGACAGGACCGTCTCGATCCTCACCTCGCGCCCGCACTGCGTTTTCGATCCCGGTCCCGCCGAGCTCGGGTGCGGAAATTACGTCATCGCCGTGAAGGAGGGCGACCGCCCGGTCCACGCCGTTATCATGATGGATACGCACAACGTCAAGCCGTGGACGAAGCCGAACGGCGAGACGGTAAAGGAATGGGCCGACCTCGAGCCGTGTCAGATCGAATGGTACGAAAAGGAGGCCGACCGGCTCGCCGCGCTCGGATACCCCGAGACGACCGTCATCCTTCACATTCCGATCTACACCTACAACGACGCGTTCAAGGCGGCGTTCCGCGAGGGGATCGACCCCGGGTCCGTCGACCCGGCCGACGGCGCGCAGACCGGCTGTTGGAACGAGGGGTACGAGGACTCCTTCGGAGTCGCGTTCGACGGGGTCTCGTCTTACCGGGAGGACAACGGCTTTTTCGACCGCGTGCTCGCGCACGGATCGACGAAGACGATCCTCTGCGGCCACGATCACACCACCGATTTCTCGATCCTTTACCGCGGCGTCCGGCTCGTCTTCTCGCTGAAGGTCGGGCCCGGCTGCTACTGGGACGAGAGACTGAACGGCGGAACGCTGATAACGGTAAATTCAGAGGGCAGGGCGACGGCGTCGCACCGGTTCGTCGACCCGAAATCACTTTTCTGAGGAGGAATAAAAATGGAAAACGTAATTACCGCACTTCTTTTCGCGATCCCCGTCGCGGCGATCGCGGCGTCTTTCGCGATGTCGAAAAGATCGGTGAAGAGAGGCGTGTCGCCGAAGCGCGCGACGCTCACCCAGATCCTTTCCGTGGCGGCCGTCGGCGTTCTCTGCTGCGTTCTCGCTTTCGCCGTCTCCGCTGAGGGAGGGGACGCGGCTCCGGAGGCGGCTCCCGCCGCCGCGAACGGATTCGCCGCCGGCATGGCTTATCTCGCCGCCGCTCTCGTCACGGGGCTTTCCGGCATCGGCGGCGGCATCGCCGTCGCGGCGGGCGCTCCCGCGGCTATCGGCGCGACGTCGGAGGACCCGAAGGCGTTCGGTAAGGCGCTGATCTTCGTCGCGCTCGGCGAGGGCATCGCGCTGTACGGCCTTCTCGTCTCGATCCTCATCCTCTCAAAGGTATGAAATACTTTCTCATCAGTGACAACACCGACTCGGCGGCGGGCCTTCGCCTCGCCGGGATAGAGGGCGTCGTCACGACCGACAGAGGGACGGCGAAGGAGGCGCTTTCCGCCGCCGCGTCCGATCCCGCGGTCGGAATAATCCTCGTCACCGAAAAGCTGTGGGATACGCTCGGCGACGAGATATCGAAAATTCGAGACGCGTCCCGCGGCGTGCTGATCGTCGGTATCCCCGACCGTCACGGCGGAGGCGGATCCGGCGAGGATATGCTCAGATACGTGCGGGATACGGTAGGAATAGAACTGTGAGGTCCGAATGACCGAAAAGAAAAGAACCGAGAGATACCTCGCGGCGGTCTCGTACGCCGCCGATATGAGGGCGAAACAGATAAGAGAAGACGCCGAAAGAAAGGCCGAGGAGCGCCGTCTCTCCGATCTTGAATCAGCGCGGCTCGCCGCCGCGAAGAGGTCGGAGGAGGACGTCGCCGCCGCGCGCCGTCGCGCCGCCGCGCGTCTTTCCTCCGCGGAAAGAGAAGCGCGCGAGGCGGTGACGAGAGCGCGCGGGGAGGAAACGGACCGCATAACGGAGCGCGCCGCGGAGTCTCTTCGCGAGTTCGCAAAGAGCGCCGGATACCGCGATTATATGACGGAGATCGCGCGAAGGATCGCCGCCGCGCTCGACGGGGAGGAGGACGCGAGGATCTTCATCAGCCCGCGCGACGCCGCGCTCGCCGATGAGATGAGCGAGGCGGCGGGAGGCGTCCCCGTTCTGACGGACGAAAAGATCGCGCTCGGCGGCGCTTACGGCGACTCGCACGGCGTTACGTGCGACTGCACGCTTGAGACGGCGCTCGGAGAAAAGAGAGCGTCGGTAATAGCGGCGCTTTCGGAGGCGGGAGGTGAGACGACGTGACCGTATCGAAGATAAAGGGAATAAACGGACCCGTCGTCACCGCCGATTCCGAGGGTCTGTTCGTCTCGGAGACCGTCAGAGTCGGGAAAATGCGTCTTCTCGGCGAGGTCATCGCCTTGTCGGGCGACGACGCCACGGTCCAGGTCTACGAGGAAACGGGCGGGCTCACTCTCGGAGAGGAAGTCGTCGGAGAGGGCGAGCCGATGAGCATAACGCTCGGCCCCGGGATCCTCGACAACATCTTCGACGGAGTCGGAAGACCGCTCCGCGATCTCGAGGCGGCGGAGGGAAGGTTTATCGGACGCGGATCGTCCGTCCCGTCGCTCGACGAGAACAAAAAGAGAGAATATACCGTGACGGCGAAGGTCGGAGACCGGCTCGGCGAAGGCGACGTCTTCGCCACCGTTCCCGAGACGCCGTCGCTCCTCCATAAATGCATGGTCCCGCCCGGAGTGTCGGGCGTCGTGACTGAGGCCGTCCCCGACGGCGAATATACCGTCCGCGACGTCCTCGTGAAGATCAGAGCGGCGGACGGCTCGATCCGCGAACTGACGGCGGCTCAACGCTGGCCGATCAGAAAGAGGCGTCCCGTCAGACGGTATCTGCCGCCGACGGAGCCGCTCGTCACCGGTCAGCGCGTCATCGACTCGCTCTTTCCCGTCGCGAAGGGCGGGACGGCGGCGATCCCCGGGGGCTTCGGCACCGGGAAGACGATGACGCAGCACCAGCTCGCCAAGTGGTGCGACGCAGACGTAATAATCTACGTCGGATGCGGCGAGCGCGGCAACGAGATGACCGGCGTCCTCACCGAGTTTTCCGAGCTTATCGACCCGCGGACGAAACGGCCGATGACGGAGCGGACGTGCCTCATCGCCAACACGTCGAATATGCCCGTCGCGGCGCGCGAGGCGTCCGTCTACACGGGGATAACGCTCGCCGAGTATTACCGCGACATGGGATACGACGTCGCCGTGATGGCAGACTCGACCTCCCGCTGGGCGGAGGCGCTCCGGGAGATCTCCGGAAGACTCGAGGAGATGCCCGCCGAGGAGGGGTATCCCGCCTATCTTCCGTCCCGCCTCGCCGAATTCTACGAGAGGGCGGGAGCCGCCGAGACGCTCGGCGGAGATCGCGGCTCCGTGACGCTGATCGGAGCGGTCTCTCCGCAGGGCTCCGACTTCTCCGAGCCCGTCACGCAGAACACGAAACGGTTCGTCAGATGCTTCTGGGCGCTCGACAAGTCGCTCGCGTGGGCGCGCCATTACCCTGCGATAAACTGGACTGACAGCTATTCCGAATACCGCGGCGAGCTCGATCCGTGGTTCCGCGAACACGTCGGGCCGCGCTTCGGCGAGTACGTTTCCCGGATCGCCGGGATACTCGCGTCCGAGCAGTCGCTCGAGCAGATCGTCAAGCTGATCGGCGACGACGTCCTTCCGGACGATCAGAAGCTCATCCTTCTCGTCGCGGGAACGATCAGGAACGGTTTTCTTCAGCAGAACGCTTATCACGCGGTCGATACGTTCGTCCCGCTCGAAAAGCAGATGAGGATGATGGAGACGATCCTCTGTCTTTACGACGAGTGCGCCGCCGTGATAGCGAAGGCCGTCCCCGTGTCGCGGATCGCCGCGACGG
The DNA here is from genome assembly GCA_017444735.1 of Clostridia bacterium. Classification (GTDB taxonomy): domain Bacteria; phylum Bacillota; class Clostridia; order Oscillospirales; family CAG-272; genus RUG11130. The sequence goes on from JAFSWB010000086.1 coordinate 49,728, forward strand.
GGATCTTCGACTCGGTCTCCCGTATGAAGTACGAGATCGGCAACGACGACGCGGCGGCGTTCGACGCCGTAAAGAGAAAGATCGACGCGGCTGTCGCCGCGGCGGAGGCGTGATATGAAGATCTACTATAAAGGGGCGAAGGAGATCTCGGGCCCGCTTCTCGTAATGAGACGGATACCGGGCGCCGCTTACGACGAGGTCGTCGACATCACGGACGGCTCCGGCGGCGCGCGCCGCGGCCGGATCGTCTCGCTTGACGGCGATCACACCGTGATCGAGGTCTTCGAGGGGACGGGCGGAATGGACCTTTCCGGAACGTCGGCGGCGCTCGTCGGCAGACCCGCGTCTCTTCCCCTGACGAAGGAACTGCTCGGGCGCACGATGAACGGAGCGGGCGTCCCCGTCGACGGGATGGGCGAGATCGTCTCGTCCGTCGAGAGGGATATAAACGGGGAGCCGATAAACCCCGTCTCGCGGACGTATCCGCAGAACTATATCTGTACCGGGATCTCGTCTATCGACGTTCTCATGACGCTGATCCGCGGGCAGAAGCTCCCGATCTTCTCCGGGTCCGGCATGAGCCATAACGAGCTCGCCGTCCAGATCGCGCGTCAGGCGAGGATCACCGGAGACGACGGCGCGAAATTCTGTATTGTTTTCGCCGCGATGGGCATTAAGAGAGACGTCGCCGACTATTTCAGAAAGAGCTTCGAGGAGGCGGGCGTCGTTTCGCGCACCGTCACGTTCCTCAACCTGTCGTCCGACCCGATCGTCGAGAGGATCCTCACTCCGAGGTGCGCTCTCACCGCGGCTGAATATCTGGCGTTTGAAGAGAATATGCACGTTCTCGTCATCATGACCGATATGACGTCGTACGCCGAGGCGCTTCGGGAGATCTCCTCGCTGAAGGGCGAGATCCCCGGCAGAAAGGGATTCCCGGGATATCTTTATTCCGATCTCGCGTCGCTCTACGAGCGCGCCGGGATCGTGAAGGGAAGCGCGGGCTCTGTTACACAATTGCCTATTTTGACGATGCCGGGCGACGATATAACGCATCCGATCCCCGACCTCACCGCGTACATCACGGAGGGGCAGATCGTTCTTGACAGGGAGCTCGAGGCGGCGGGCGTCTATCCGCCGTGCTCCGCCCTGATGAGCCTGTCGCGTCTGATGAAGGACGGCATCGGCGACCGCTTCACGAGAGAGGATCACGCGGCGATCTCCGCGCAGGCGTTCGCCTGCTGCGCGAAGGTCGCGGAGGTCCGCTCCCTCGCCGCCGTCATCGGCGAGGACGAGCTCTCGGAGTCCGACCGCGGATATCTCCGCTTCGGGAGAGAATTCGAGAGACGGTTCCTCACGCAGAGGAAGGACGAGGCGCGCACGATCGGGGAGAGCCTCGATCTGCTCTGGGACATCGTCTCGACGCTTCCGCGCGAATCGCTCAACCGGATAGAGGACAAATACCTCGACCGATATTACAGGGGTAAATAAGAAAGGAAGGCCGGACCTCGGATGATCCGACCGGGAAAGGGGGCGAACTCATGGCGGCGATCGCGCCGACGAAAGGCAATCTTTTAGCGGAAAAGAAGAAACTCGAGCTCGCCCGCAGCGGATACGAGCTGCTCGACAAGAAGAGGAGCATCCTCATAAGGGAGCTGATGAAGCTCATCGACGACGCCGCCGAGCTTCACCGCAGGACGGGCGAGACGTACGCCGCGGCGTACGCCGCGCTGCAGAGGGCGAACGTCGCCGGCGGCCAGCGCGAGGACGTGATAAAGGCGGTCCCCGTCGACGACTCCCTGAAGATCAGATACCGTTCCGTCATGGGCGTCGAGATCCCGATCGTCGAGTACGACGGGACGACGCCGAAGGAACCCCCGTACGTCACCGGCGTCACGGGCTCCTATTTCGACGAGGCGTTCGTTAACTTCACCCGCGTCAAGCATCTCGTCGCCGAGAGCGCGATGATCGAGAGCAGCGTGATGCGTCTCGCCGAGGCGGTCCGCGTCACGGTCAAGCGCGCGCAGGCGCTGAAGAACGTCATCATCCCCGAGGCGGAGCGCACGATCCGCGAGATCTCGGCGGTCCTCGAGGAGCGCGAGAGGGAGGAATTCTCCCGGATGAAGGTAATAAAGAGCAGGTAATAAAATTGCGGTCAAGGGTTGACAGCCCGCGGAAGATGTGATACAATAACTATTCGCGGGGAGAGACCCCGCGAGCTTCCGTCTGGGTGTGGCGCAGTTGGTAGCGCGCTACCTTGGGGTGGTAGAGTCCGCTGGTTCCAGTCCAGTCACTCAGATAAAAAAGGCAGGTTTTCCAACCTGCTCTTTTTTTATCTCAAAATGCTCTAAACCCTTGTGTAGCAAGGAATCACGGGCTTTTTATGAGTTAATTTGGGAAAGCTTGAAATCGTTAAAAATTTGGCCCGTTGCACGCCGGTTGCACTTCGGTTGCACACCTGTTTCTTCAATATTTCACTGCATAATACGCGTTTTTTTTCAAAAGTAAATATATGGTTTTCTTTCAAAAAATGAAGGATCTGCTGTTTGGAGGCAACTTAAGGGTGCGCACAGAATGAGAAAAGTATCTATACATTACGTGACTTGATGGATTTAAAAGAGAA
>JAFSWB010000087.1 GCA_017444735.1 Clostridia bacterium
CCCACGGGACCCATTTATGGGTAGTAAGTAACAGTTGCATGGCTGGCAGGCCAATAAAAAGCGCACTTGTGCGCTGCCAGTAACATATAGGGCTATGCCCGAAAATGAAATACCCCCCGTTTTACGGGGGGATATTTATTTATCTTTACGGAAACAATGATTTCGGCTTGCCGCTCAGCAGTCTGAACCGGAAACCGTCGACTGCCGCGTACTCGGATAATTCCGCGCCGTGGGCGTAAACCGTCCGGAAGACGGAGCCGCACTCGTCCGTTGCGACGGCGAGAGCTTTGTCGGAAAGGGATCCGAGCTTCCTTCCCGCCGCGTAGAACGGGCATCCCGTCCGTTCGACAAATTCGCCGAGCCGCTTTTCGGCGGCTTTCGGATCGGTGAGCGGCTTTCCGCGCACCGCCGTTTCGCACACGCGCCGTCCGTTCTCGTCAAATCCCGTCAAGATCAGCGTATCGCGCTTTTCGAGCTCGAGACGCGCGGAAAAATAGACGCCGAGAAGAGCCTTTGTCCTCACGCCGTCCGAAACGGCGGAGTCCGCGATCGCGCGGCACATTATGACGCGCGGCATGGCTGACCTGAAGAAGCGGCGCGTAACCAACACGTTCATAACGGATCAGAACGTGACGAGTTCTCCGGTCTCCGACGACTTCATAGCCGCGTCGATGATCCTCATGACGGTGAGAGCTTCCTCGTGCTTGACGAGCATTTCCGCTTTCCCGTCGATCGTTTCGAGCATATTCTTGTAAAGCGCGCCCCAGTCCTGATCGACCTTGAATCCGTCGTCGGGGTATGTGATCCTTTCAAGATCCTCTTCAAGAAGCTCCTGCGGGCGGACGGAGACGCCGTCCTTGCCGTAAACGAGCGCGTCTTCCTCGACCCACTCGGCGGATTTCGCCTCTCTCAGCGTCCCGACGCCGTTGTAGATCTCGTCCATCCAGAGGATACCGCGGTCGCCGTACACGGCGAAGCGCGGCTTCGGAACGAGGAACGTGCCGGCGACCTTGACCGTCGCGCGCAGTCCGCTCTCAAACGTGATGATGACGGTCGTTCTGTCGTCGACCTCCGGGTTTTTCTCGCATCTGACCGCGGCGCGGACCGATTTTACCGGCTCTTGGACGAGGTAGACGATCTGGTCTATGAGGTGGACGCCCCAGTCGAAGAGGATCCCGCCTCCGTGATCGCGGAACGCTCTCCAACCGTGGAGGGTGCCGCCCGAGAAGTTGCTCTCGATCGATTTCAGCTTGCCGAGTCTCCCCGTCTCGTAAGCGTGCTTGACGGTGAGGAAGTCGATATCGAATCTTCTGTTCTGATGGATGAAGAGATATTTTCCGGTCTCCTTCGAAACGGCGATCATCTCTTCGAGTTCGGCGGCGTTCATAGCCGCCGGCTTTTCGCAGATCACGTGCTTGCCCGCGCGGAGCGAGCGGATCGTCATTTCCTTGTGGAAGTTGTTCGAGGTAGCGACGACGACGATGTCGAAGTCGTCCGACGCGAGGAACTTGTCAAGATCGTCGTACGCGGTGAGACCTCTCTCCTCGGCGACCTGGCGTCTGCTCTCCCTCAGCTCGTAGACAGCCGCGGGCTCGAGATTGGGGGCGACGTCTTTTCTGTCGTGAGCGATATCGTAGTGATACCCGCTCGCCATTCCTCCGAAACCGATATAACCTACTCTGTGATCCATTCGATCGTCCTCACTTTCTCTGTTTTTTATTTGTTATTCTTCTTCCGTTTTAACGACTTTTATCCCGAGCTCGAGGAGGGCCTTTTCGTCCGCGACCGCGGGACAGCGCGAGAGGATCTCCGACGCGTTCTGCGCCTTCGGGAAAGCGATGACGTCCCTGATATCGGAGAGCCCGAGCGTCAGGGCGACGAGTCTGTCAAGACCGTACGCGAGCCCACCGTGCGGCGGAACGCCGTAACGGAACGCCTCGAGCAGGAATCCGAACTTCTCGTTCGCTTCCTCGGGACCGATACCGAGCGATTTGAACATGAGATTCTGCATCTCCGTCGTATGTATGCGGATCGAACCGCCTCCGAGCTCGGTGCCGTTCAGCACGATGTCGTAAGCTCTCGCCCTGACCGCTCCGGGATCGGTGTCGAGAAGGGGGATGTCCTCTTCCATCGGCATCGTAAAGGGGTGATGCATCGCGTAAAATCTGCCGTCCTCCTCGCTGTACTCGAGGAGAGGGAACTCGGTGATCCACAGGAAGTTGAACACATTCGGGTCGAGAAGGCCGAGCTTCTTCGCAACGTGGACGCGGAGCGCGCCGAGCGAGTCGAAGACGACGCCGTTCTTCGCGGCGACGAAGAGGCAAAGGTCGCCGTCGGCGATCCCCATTCTGTCGGCGATCGCGGCGATCTCTTCCTCGGTCATGAACTTTGCGAAGGACGAGGACGCGGCGCCGTCCGCGATCTTGTACCACGCGAGCCCGCGCGCGCCGTACGTCTTGACGAACTCCGTCAGCCCGTCGATCTCCTTGCGGGTGAACGACGCGCCGCCCGGAACGCGGATGCCCCTGACGGAGCCGCCGTCGGCGACCGCGCCGGAAAAGACGGAGAACGCGCACTTCGCGGCGATATCGGAGACGTCGCAGAGCTCCATGCCGAAACGGGTGTCGGGCTTGTCCGATCCGAAGCGGTCCATCGCCTCGCGCCACGTCATCCTCGGGAACGGCGTTTTGAGCTCGACGCCGAGAAATTCGTGATAGAGATATTTGAGGAAGCCCTCGTTGACTGCAATGATATCGTCCTCGTCGGAGAACGACATCTCAAGGTCTATCTGGGTGAACTCCGGCTGTCTGTCCGCTCTCAGGTCCTCGTCGCGCCAGCAGCGCGCGATCTGAAAATATCTGTCGAAGCCCGAGTACATAAGGAGCTGCTTGTAAAGCTGAGGAGACTGCGGAAGAGCGTAAAACTTGCCCTGATGAACGCGGCTCGGAACGAGATAGTCGCGCGCCCCCTCCGGCGTCGGCTTGATGAGCGTGGGCGTCTCGATGTCGATGAAGCCCTGCGCCTCGAAATAGTCGCGGGCGATCTTCGAAATCTTCGAGCGGGCGATTATGTTTCTCTGAAGCTCCGGACGGCGGAGATCGAGATATCTGTGCTTCAGACGAAGCTCCTGATTGACGTCGGAGTCCTCGACGATGGCGAAAGGAGGAGTCTCGGCGACGGAAAGGACCTTGAAGCGGTCGACGGCGACCTCGATCTCGCCGGTCTTCATGTTCGGGTTGATCGCTCCCTCGCCGCGCGAGCGGACGATACCGGACGCCGCCAGAACGTATTCCGCTCTCACGCCGAACGCCGTATTGAAGATTTCACGGTCGGTCTTTTCGTCAAACGCGAGCTGGAGGATGCCCGTCCTGTCGCGCAGATCGATGAATATCAGGCTGCCGAGGTCTCTCTGCCTCTGACACCATCCGAGCACGTTGACCCGCTTGCCGATGTCGGCGGCGCTGAGCTCCGTGCAGTAATGCGTTCTCTTGTCCGCTTTTCCGAAAGATTCCATAATGAGTCACGTCCTTTTCGTTTTTTCTGTTCGTCTCTTGATATTATAACAAATAATGGGAAAATAATCAAGCGTCGGGACGATCAAAGCCCGAGCCTCTTTTTCAGCCCCTTTTTCTGTCCCTCGGAGCATTCTCCGCACCCGTTCGCGTCTCTCGGCGCCTCGACGAGAACGGCGTCCCTCCCGATCCTGACGATCCTGTCCCACGGTATCCTGACCCGTCCTTTTGAAAAAAGGATACCCCCCACCGTGTCGGGACAGACGATTACCGCGGCGATCCGCCCGCAGGCGGCGTCGACCTCGAAGTCCGCGACCTGACCCAACCGATTGCCGTCGCAGACATTAATGACCTCTTTGTCTCTCAGCTCGCACGTTGAACAAAACATAAGCGCACCCCCGGGGAAAAGCGGTTTTTATACCATTATATTCTCCCGCCCCGTCCGATACCACATAAAAAACGCGCTTGCTTCACGTCGCCGGAAAAGGGCGCCGCGGAAAAAAGATACCCGCCCGGAGGGACGGATATAACTGAAAAATCCACGCCGAGGCGTGGATTTTTCGTGTGCTCCATCGGAGAATCGAACTCCGGACACCATGATTAAAAGTCATGTGCTCTACCAGCTGAGCTAATGGGGCGCACTCTTATGAGCACTCGTTATTATATCATTTCACGTCCCGTTTGTCAACTGAATTTTGAAAAAAGACAGAGTTCGGGATTTTTGCCCGAAATCGCGGAAAATATTTTATTTATTTGTATATTATCCCTTGACTTTACGGTTCCCGTTTTGATACAATTATTATGGTCAATTGCGACCGAAACTATTATTTGTCAGGAGGCAATCATGGCTTTACCTGTTGCGATCCAGCTCTATTCTCTGAGAGACGAGATGGATAAAGACTTTGAAGGCACCATCAGAAAAGTAAAGGAACTCGGATACGACGGCGTTGAGTTCGCCGGACTGTTCGACCGCAAGCCGGAAGACGTCAAAGCGCTGGTCGACGAGCTCGGTCTCGTTCCGATCTCCGCTCACGTGGCGATCGAGGATTTCCTTTACGACGACGACGGCGAGGACGCCGTTATCGATACCTACGAGAAACTCGGATGCAAATTCATCGCGATCCCGTATCTCGTTGAAAAACGCCGTCCGGGCGGCTCCGACTGGGAGATCGTCGCGGAGGCGATGAGACGGATCGGCAAAAAGCTGAAGGACCGCGGGATGACGCTCCTTTATCACAACCACGATTTCGAGTTCAAGACCAAGATCAACGGCGAATACGCCCTCAACGTCCTTTACCGCGAAGTCCCCTCCGACGTCCTCGAGAGCGAGCTCGACGTCTGCTGGGTCAACATCGGCGGCGAGAATCCCGCCGAATTCATTAAGAACTTCAAGGACAGAGCGCCCGTCGTTCACCTGAAGGACTTCCATATGACCGGCGCGCTTCCTTCTCACCTCTACGCGCTCATCGGCATCGACGAGGGCGAGAGCAAGAAGGAGGAGAGCACGTTCGAATTCAGACCGATCGGTCACGGTATGCAGGATATGCCGGCGATCCTCGCCTCCGCCGTCGACGCGGGCGCGCAGTGGGTCGTCGTCGAGCAGGACGATCCGAGCGAGGGCACGACTCCGTTCGAATGCGCCGCGACGAGCATCAAATACCTCAAGGAAGACCTCAAATGGTAAATCAGACCGCGCGCCGCGGTCAATTATAAAACAACAAAAAGAAAGGTGGACAAACCAATGTCAGACGCTGTTCTCAGCCAGTTCAAACAGGCGGAAGAAGTAAAAGAAGTAAAGCATGACAAGAAATTCAAGGTCGGTATCATCGGTACCGGCTGGATCGCTGAGTCGCACATCGAGAGCTATTTGCACCAGCCCGACGTCGAGATCGTCGCCGCGGCGGATATCATCCCCGGAAAGGCGAAAGCCAAGATGGAGAGATACGGCCTTACGAACGTCCGCTGCTACGAGTCCCATCAGGCGCTCATCGACAACGAGGAGCTCGACGGCGTTTCCGTCTGTACCTACAACAGACAGCACAAGGACCCGACCCTTTACGCTCTTGAAAGAGACATCCCCGTCCTTCTCGAAAAGCCGTTCACGGTAACGCTCGACGAGGCGGTCGAGATCTGCCGCGCGGAGAAGAAGAGCAAAGCGTTCGTCTCCGTCGGCTTCCAGCCCAGATTTGACGAGAATATGAAGATGATCAAGAAGATCGTCGACTCCGGCGCTCTCGGCGACATCTACTACATCCAGACCGGCGGCGGCAGAAGAAGAGGTATCCCGGGCTCCACGTTCATCGAGGACAGGACCGGCGGTATCGGCGCTCTCGGCGATATCGGCTGCTACTCCCTCGACATGGTCCTGAACGCCATCGGTTATCCGAAGCCGCTCACCGTTTCAGGCTACACGTCCGATTTCTTCGGCAAGAATCCGAAGTACAACGGCGAAGACGCGAAGAGATTCTCCGTCGACGACTTCGGCGCGGCGTTCGTCCGTCTCGAAGGCGGGATCATCCTCGACTTCAGAATCTCCTGGGCTATGCATCCGGACACCCCCGGCGACACGCTGATCCTCGGTAAGGAAGGCGCTCTCCGCATTCCGTCTACCGACTGCTGGAACGGCTCCGTCGGCGGCCCGATGACCCTCTACCACGACATCTGCGGCGAACAGGCCGAGACCGTCGTTCCGCTCGTCCACACCGAAGGCGGACTCTTCGACAAGAAGATCCGTTCGTTCGTCGACGCGGCGCGCGAAGGACTTCCGGCTCCCGTTCCGACCTCGCAGATCCTCTACAACCAGGCGATCATCGACGGCATCAACAAGAGCGCGAAGCTCGGCCGCGAGATCGAGGTCGAGATCCCCGAGATCTGAGAAAACAAAAAAAGAGAGACGCCGAGACACGGCGTCTCTCTTTTTTTACTGTTTCTTCGAAAGATCGATCCGGATGACCGGGCGGACGGCGAAAACGCTGTCGACGAAGTTGCCGTAGTAAATGATCGAACCGCCGCTCCTGACGCTCGCCGCGCTGTCGGAGTCGTCGCCCGGCGATCTGAGCCACCACCAGCAGGTGGCGTCCCCTTCCAGCGAGTTGTTGGTGCTCGTATACGCGCCGCGCTCTATCGCGTACTCCGTCGGCACGCATTTTCTTTCCGCATTTGATTTGAAATACCTTGAGACGTCAACGGCGCTCAGGAGGAACACCTTGTCGACGGTCTCGTTCCCGGGCGGCGTGTTGCCGTACGCCGGATTTGCTTCCGCCGTGACCGCGGAGTCCTCGATCAGCTCCCGTTCGTCGGAGCTGAACGCGTCCGTGAGAAATGAATCGTTCAGCCATTCGCGCAGCGTGCAGATCTCCCACGTAACGTGGTCTGAATACGTTTCGTTGTACTTCCGGCAATCGAGCGCGTATTTACTCATCAGGAAAAGGGACATCCCGTCTTTTTCAAGAACGATCCATTCGATCTCCTCTTTTCCGTCCGACGTATCGTTGTCCTGCTCGTACGATCCGAACGTGTACGTGTCGCCGACGTTTATGTTCTTCACGAGGCCGTATTTTTCCTCGCCGTATTTGCCGACGTAGCACTTTTCGATTTGTTCGGCGCTGTCCTTGTAGCCGTTCAGGGCTTTGAAGGCGGCTATCGCTTCGTCGTACTTTTCCGCTTCGGCGAGAGAGACGGCGTTATCGTATCTTTTATCCCTGATCGCAAGCTCGCACTTCTCGGCCTGCTCCGCGCTGTCCTTGTAGCCGTTCAGCGCTTTGAAGGCGGCGATCGCTTCCTCATATTTGCCCGCCTCGGCCAGTGAAAGAGCGTCGCCGTAGTTTATTTCGTTTATCGCGGCTTCGCACTTTGCGATCTGCTCCGCGCTGTCGCCGTAGCCGTCAAGCTCCCTGAAAGCGGAGATCGCCTCCTCGTACTTGCCCGCTTCGGCGAGCGAAAGAGCGTCGTTGTAACGCTGTTCGTTGATGATCGCCTCGCACTCCTTGATCTGCTGCACGCTGTCCTTATATCCGTTCAGCGCTTTGAAAGCGGAGAGCGCTTCGTCGTACCTGCCTTCTTCGAGCAAAGCGATCGCGCGGTCGTAATTCCGATCGTTGATCGCCGTTTCGCATCTGGCGACGTACTCCTCGCTGTCCTTATACCCGTTCAGCTCTTTGAAAACGGAGAGCGCTTCCTCAAAACTGCCCGAATCGTAAAGCCTCGTCGCCGATCCGTACTTGTTTGACGGTATTATGACGTTCGTAAGCACGATAAGAAAAGCGACGATTAAAACGACGGCTGAAATAAAGATCGCAAGGATCAGCCTGCTTTTCTTTGTGGATTTTTCGGCGGCTGCGCGAAGATCTCCCGCCTTTGCTTTCTCATTATTGCCGTTCTGCGCCATTTTGTCGCCTCCCGAACGATTATTCAAGCGTCAGTATTATATCACGCGGCGCGTTATGTTGTCAAATAAAAAAGATCACTGTTTCTTTTGCGACCCTTCGAACGCCGCGCCAATGAAGCCGAGGAAAAGGGGATGCGGCTTGTTCGGACGCGATTTGAATTCGGGGTGAAACTGAACGCCCACGAAGAAGGGAAGAGAGGAGAGCTCGACCGTTTCGACGAGCGCGCCGTCCGGCGATTCTCCGCTCAGCGTCAGCCCGCACCCGGCGAGACGCTCGCGGTAATCGTTGTTGAACTCGTAACGGTGGCGGTGGCGCTCGCTTATGCTCCGCTTCCCGTAACAGCGTTCCATCGTCGTCCCGGCTTTTATCTCGCACGGATACGCGCCGAGGCGGAGCGTGCCGCCCTTGTCGACCTCGTCGCTCTGACCGGGCATGAAGTCGATCACCTTGTTCGCGCATTTGTCGTCGAACTCTCCGGAGTTCGCGTCGGGAATGCCCGCGGCGTGGCGGGCGAATTCGATCACGGCGATCTGCATACCGAGGCAGATGCCGAGATACGGGACGCCGTGTTCCCTCGCGTACCTCGCCGCCGTTATCATACCCTCGATACCGCGGCTTCCGAAGCCGCCCGGAACGATGATCCCGTCGAGCCCGCCGAGCGTTTCGCCGACGTTCTCTTCGGTGATCTCCTCCGAGTCGATCCAACTGATTTTTATATGCGTGTTATAGTGATATCCGGCGTGGCGCATCGCCTCCGCGACGGACAGATACGCGTCGTGAAGGGCGACGTACTTGCCGACGAGACCGATCTTTACCGTGTACGGTCTTTTTTTGATCCTGTCGACCATAGCCGACCAGTCCCCGAGATCGGGCTCTTTCGTCTTGATCCCCAGCTCGCGGCAGACGACGGAGGAGAAGTTCGACTTTTCGAGCATCAGCGGCGCTTCGTAGAGGTTCGGGAGAGTGATGTTTTCGATCACGCAGTCCTTTTTGACGTTGCAGAATAGGGAGATCTTGTCGAAAATGGACTCTTCGAGCGGCTCGTCGCACCGGAGGATGATGATATTCGGGTTGACGCCCATCCCCTGAAGCTCCTTGACGGAGTGCTGGGTCGGTTTCGTCTTGTGTTCCTCCGATCCGTGCAGGTACGGGACGAGCGTGACGTGGATAAAGAGCGAGTTTTCGCGCCCGACCTCGAGCGAGATCTGCCTCACCGCCTCGATGAAGGGTTGAGACTCGATATCGCCGATCGTACCGCCGATCTCGGTTATTACGACGTCCGCGTCGGAGTGCTTGCCGACGTTGTAGACGAACTCCTTGATCTCGTTCGTGATGTGCGGGATTATCTGCACCGTGGATCCGAGATACTCTCCGCGCCTCTCCTTGTTCAGCACGTTCCAGAAGACCTTTCCCGTTGTGAGGTTCGAGTATTTGTTCAGGTCCTCGTCGATGAACCGCTCGTAGTGACCGAGGTCGAGATCGGTTTCCGCTCCGTCCTCCGTCACGTAGACCTCTCCGTGCTGATACGGGCTCATGGTGCCGGGATCGATGTTGATATACGGGTCGAGCTTCTGCGCGGCGACCTTCAGTCCGCGCGCCTTCAGCAGCCGTCCGAGCGACGCGGCGGTGATCCCCTTGCCGAGTCCCGAAACGACGCCGCCTGTTACGAAAATGTACTTTGTCATCTTGTTCTCCCTTTTCAAACGTTGCCGATGGCAACTCATAACTTTGCGAAGCAAATCATAACTCATAACTGCGCGAAGCGCATCATAACTCACAACTCGCACGGAGGGCGATCATAGTCGCGAAAATCGGGTAATGAAGTCGCCGGAGCCGGAGCGTAAAGACGCTCCCCTGTTGCGGTGCCCGAAATCGCTAAGCGCCCCCGACGCGGCGCGCGATTTCGACCGCTGCCAAGTGATCTCCGCGGCTTCATCCGCCCCCGGCGGCGCCGCGAAGATACTCCCCTGTTGCGGTGCCCGAAATCGCCATGCGCCCCCGACGCGGCGCGCGATTTCGACCGCTGCCAAGTGATCTCCGCGGCTTCATCCGCCCCCGGCGGCGCCGCGAAGATCACTCCCATTCTACGGTGGCCGGCGGCTTCGACGTGATATCGTAAACGACTCTCGTGATCCCTTTGATCTCGTTCGTGATCCTCGAGCTCGCCCGCTCGAGCACGTCGTACGGGATCCTCGCCCACGCCGCGGTCATGAAATCGTCCGTCTCGACCGCGCGGAGCGCGACGGTGTACCCGTACGTCCTCGCGTCGCCCATGACGCCGACGCTCCTCGTGTCGGTCAGCACGGCGAAATACTGCGCGCATCCCGCCGAATGACCCTCGCGGTCGAGCTCTTCGCGGAAGATCGCGTCCGCCTCACGAAGCAGTTCGAGCTTTTCCTTCGTTATCTCGCCTATAATCCTGACCGCGAGACCGGGGCCGGGGAAGGGCTGACGGCGAACGAGATCGCGCGGAATACCGAGCTTTTCGCCCACCTCGCGCACCTCGTCCTTGAAGAGGTCGCGGAGCGGCTCGATAACGCCCTCGAACTCCATGTCCTTCGGCAGACCGCCGACGTTGTGATGACTTTTTATCGTCGCGGAATCGCCTTTTCCGCTCTCTACGACGTCCGGGTATATCGTCCCCTGCGCGAGATATTCGACGTTCCCGATCTTCCTCTTTTCATCCTCGAAAACGCGAACGAACTCCTCGCCTATTATCTTTCTCTTCTTCTCGGGCTCGTCGACCCCCTTCAGCTTGTCAAGGAATCTTTCCTCCGCGTTCACCCGGAAAATGTTGACTCCGAGCTTCCCGCCGAGCGCCCGCTGTACGCGGTCGCCCTCGTCCTTGCGGAGAAGGCCGTGATCGACGAAAACACAGAACAGTCTGTTTCCTATCGCCCTGTGAAGAAGGACAGCGGCGACGGACGAATCGACGCCGCCCGAGAGCGCGAGAAGGACGCGCTTTCCGACGAGCTCGCGGCGGTAACGGTCGACGGAGCTCTCGATGAAATCGTCCATGACCCATCCGGCGTGACATCCGCAGATATTGAAAACGAAGTTGCGCAGGATCGTTCCGCCGTACGCCGTGTGCGTTACCTCGGGGTGAAACTGAACGCCGTACAGCTCGCGCCTTCCGTCGCACATCGCGGCGCACGGACAGTTGTCGGTGTGCGCGATCGTCATGAAGCCGTCCGGCAGACCGACGACCTGATCCGTATGGCTCATGAAGCACGAGCTCGCCTCCGGCACGCCGTCGAAAAGCTCGCTGTCGTCAACGTACAGATCGGTCTTTCCGTATTCGCTTCCGCCGCCCGCCGGAGAGATCCGCCCGCCCGCGAGATACGCGAGAAGCTGATGGCCGTAGCAGATCCCGAGGATCGGTATCCCGAGCGAAAGGATCGCCGGGTCGCAGTGCGGAGAGGCGGGGTCGTAAACGCTGTTCGGTCCTCCCGTGAAAATGACGCCCCGGTATCCGCCTTCCTTTATTTTTTCGATCGGCGTCGTTCCTCCGGGCAGGATCTCGGCGTAAACGTGCATCGCCCTGACTCTGCGGGCTATCAGAAGATTGTACTGACCTCCGAAATCGAGAACGAGTATCTTGTCCATTCCCGTCACCGTCCTCCTCTCAGAATGACGCTTTCGCGCTCGGCTCCGACTGACACGTACGTTATCGGACAACCGACCGCCTCCTCGATATATTCAACGTATCTTCTCGCCTCGGCGGGAAGATCTTCGAATTTTCTTGTTTTTGAGACGTCGCATCCCCACCCGTCGAGATATTCCGTCACCGGCTTCGCATCGTCGAGCCTCGTCGGGAAGGGGAAGGAGTCGGTCTCGCGGCCGTCGAGCGAATACGCCCGGCAGACGGGGATCTTCTCCATATACGAGAGCACGTCGAGCTTTGTCAGGGCGAGCTCCGTCGCCCCCTGCGTCCTGACGCCGTACCGCGTCGCGACGAGGTCGATCGGACCTACTCTGCGGGGCCTTCCGGTCTTCGCGCCGTATTCCGCGCCCGCCTCGCGCAGACGGTCGGCTTCCTCGCCGAAAAGCTCGCAGACGAACGGGCCCTCGCCGACGCACGTCGAGTACGCCTTCACGACGCCGATGACGTCGGTGATCCGCGCCGCGGGTATTCCCGCGCCGATCGGCGCGTAAGCGGCGAGCGTGTTCGACGACGGCGTGTAGGGAAAGATGCCGAAGTCGATATCGCGGAGCGTTCCGAGCTGCGCCTCGAACAAAACGCTTTTACCGGCGGAGATCTCACGCGTGAGATATTCGCCGGTATCGGTGACGAAAGGCTTGATCGCCTCGCCGTATTCGTCGATCCACGAGAGAAGCCCCTCCATTGTGTACGGGGCGGCTCCGTAGACCTTCGTTATTGTGAGGTCCTTCCATTCGAGCAGATCGGAAAGACGCGTTTTCAGTTTTTCGCGGTCGAAAAGCTCTCCCGCGAGGATCGTTTTTTTTGCGTATTTGTCGGAGTAAAAAGGAGCGATCCCCTGTTTGGTAGAACCGTACTTCTTGTCGGCGAGCCTCTTTTCCTCCAGCTCGTCGAGGTCTCTGTGCCACGGGAGAAGGACCGACGCGCAGTCGCTTATTTTGAGGTTTTCGGGCGTGATCTCTACTCCTTTCGAGCCGACGTCCGATATCTCGCGCCAAAGGTTTTCAGGATCGAGAGCGACTCCGTTTCCGAGAATGTTCACGACTCCATTCCTGAATATTCCCGACGGGAGAAGGTGAAGGGCGAATTTTCCCGAATCATTAATGACGGTGTGACCGGCGTTGCCGCCGCCCTGATACCGCACCGCGATATCGTATTTTTCCGTCAGGAGATCGACCATTCTCCCTTTTCCCTCGTCGCCCCAGTTGACTCCCACGACCACACAGCTCTTCACGTTTCAGTCCTCCTTATTTTCCGCTGTCCCCGTAATTTGAAAGCACACGCGCCGACGGATCGTTCACGTCGCATCCTTTCCATGATTTGTTCGGCATCCAGTAGCCCGCGATCATCCCCGACTGTCCGCGATAGTATTTCTCGAAGATCTCGCGATACAAGAGCGATTCCTTCGTGAACGGCTCGGGGTCCTTATATTTCCGGCGGAGCGTTTCAAACTCTCCGTCCGAATATACGTTCT
This sequence comes from Clostridia bacterium, assembly GCA_017444735.1. GTDB lineage: Bacteria > Bacillota > Clostridia > Oscillospirales > CAG-272 > RUG11130. Next base: position 13,036 of record JAFSWB010000087.1, read on the forward strand.
CGGCGTATTCCTTCAGGATATCGACCATCGAGTGGCCCACCGCGTCGGAAAAAGCCGCTTTTTCGCGCCAGAGAATGCCGTCGGGCAGGTATCCGAGCCCCTCGAACGCGTGGCGGAGCAGATATTTTCCCTTGCCGTATCTGTTGACCTTTATCCCGGGATCGAGACTCATGACGTATTTGACGAAATCAAGGTCCCCGAAGGGGACTCTCGCTTCGAGCGAATTGACCGAGATACAACGGTCGGCGCGGAGAACGTCGTACATATGAAGCTCTCTGACGCGCTTTTCGGCTTCCTTTTGGAATTCCTCGGGCGACGGCGCGAAATCGGTGTATTTGTACCCGAAAAGCTCGTCGGATATCTCGCCCGTCAGGATCACCCTGACGTCGGTCAGCTTATGGATCGCCCGGCACACGAGATACATCCCTATGCTCGCCCTGATCGTCGTTATATCGTACGTTCCGAGCAGATGGATCACGTCTTCGAGCGAATCCGTCACGTCGCCCGGCGTCATATAGACCTCCGTGTGATCCGATCCGATGAAATCGGCGACCTCGCGGGCGTATTTCAGGTCGATCGCGTCTTCGCTCATGCCGATCGCGAACGTTTTTATCGGTTTTTCGCTCTTCCGGGCGGCGATAGCGCACACGAGAGAGGAATCGAGCCCTCCGGAGAGGAGGAAACCGACTTTCGCGTCCGAAACGAGCCGTTTTTCAACGCCCCGGATCAGCTTTTCGCGGATCGCGCGGCACGCGTCCTCAACGGAGTCGTGACAAACGGCGGTGACGGCGGCGGGATCGCTGTATCTGACGAATTTTCCGCCCTTGTAGAAGTGACCGGGCGGGAAGGGCGTTACCTTTTTCGAAAGACCGACGAGATTTTTCGCTTCGCTCGCGAACATGATCGTTCCCCCGGCGTCGTACCCGAAGTAAAGCGGTCGGATGCCGATCGGGTCGCGCGCGGCGATGAATTCGCCGCTCCGCCCGTCGTAGATCACGCAGGCGAACTCCGCGTCGAGCATACGGAACATATCCGTTCCGTATTCAAGGTACATCGGTATGATTATTTCGCAGTCGCTTCCGCTTCTGAATTCATATCCGAGCGATCTCAGCCTTTCGCGCTCTTTTTCGAATCCGTAAAGCTCCCCGTTGCAAACGGCGATGCAGCCGGCCATTGAGAACGGCTGCATACCTTCGGGGGAGAGACCCATTATCGAAAGGCGGTGGAAGGCGAGAACTCCGTCTCCCGCCGCGATTTCCCGCGAGTCGTCCGGCCCGCGGGATTTCGTTCTGTAAAAACACGTTTCAAAGGCGTCGCGGTCGGCGACCTTTCCGCAATATCCGAAAACCGAACACATGGGAGCGCCGCCTTATTCAACGTCCTGGAGAGCGTCGTAACCCTCCTCGCCGGTCCGCACCTTCACAACGTTCTCAACGTCGTAAACAAAGATCTTTCCGTCGCCGATATGACCGGTGTAAAGCACTTTTTTCGCCGTCTCGATCACGAGACGGACGGGGACCTTGCTGACCACGATGTCGACCTGGATCTTGGGAAGCAGATTCGCCTCGACCGCGACTCCGCGGTAGTATTCGGGCTGACCCTTCTGCGCGCCGCATCCGAGGACGTGGGAGACGGTCATCCCGGTGATACCGATATCCATCATCGCGTTCTTCAGCGCGTCAAAGCGCGGTTCCTTGCAGATTATCTCGACCTTCGTGAATTTCGGCGATCCGTCGTCGAACACGGGAGCCCGTTTTATCGGTATCGCTTCCGCCTCGGGAATATCCCCGCTCACCGCGACGGCTCCGTCGTAACCGTAGTCGACGCTCTCGACTGCGGGCGCGAAGTCCGCGTACGCGCTCGGGAGACCGTGCTCGGTCTTGTCGAGCCCCTTGATCTCCTCTTCGCGGGAGACGCGCAGACCGACCGTCTTTTTGAGGATAAAGAAGGTCAGCGTCATAATCACCGCGGTCCACGCGAGGATCGCGGAGATACCGAGCGCCTGAACGCCGAGAAGCTCAAAGCTGCCCGTATAGAAGAGACCCCTGAGGCCCGCCGGCGCGGACGGATTTGAAAGAAGGCCGACGGCGATCGTGCCCCAGACTCCGTTCACAAAGTGCACTCCGACGGCGCCGACCGGGTCGTCGACGTGGTGTCTGATGTCGAGAAATTCGACGGCGACAACGACGAGGATACCGGAAACGATACCGACGACGGTCGATCCTATCGCGTCAAGCGCGTCGCACCCGGCGGTGATCCCGACGAGTCCGGCGAGCGAGGCGTTGAGACACATCGAGACGTCGGGCTTGCCGTTCTTTATCCACGTGAAGAGCATCGTCGTACACGTCGCGACCGCGGGAGCGATCGTTGTGGTGACGAATATAGAGGCGAGCGAGTCGCCGTCCCACGCGGCGGCTCCGTTGAATCCGTACCATCCGAACCAGAGAATAAAGCAGCCGAGCGCCCCGAGCGTTATCGAGTGGCCGGGGAACGCGTTGATCTTCGTGACCTTCCCGCTCGCGTCCCGGACGTATTTTCCGAGACGGGGCCCGACCATTATCGCGCCGATCAGAGCGGTGACGCCGCCGACCGAATGGATCGCGGCGGATCCCGCGAAATCGTGGAATCCGAGATTGACGAGCCATCCGGCTTTATTCCAGACCCAGCCCGCTTCTATCGGGTAGACGAAGAGCGAGATCACGCCGGAATAAATGCAGTAGGAGATGAATTTCGTCCTCTCCGCCATAGCGCCCGAGACGATCGTCGCCGCCGTCGCGCAGAACACGAGGTTGAAGACGAAGACGGGTGCGTTCCCGTCGGCGAGAAATCCGCCGAAATCGGTCAGTATCTTGAGATTCGGTACTCCGATGAAGCCGAGGACGTAATCCTCCGCCATCATCAGGCTGAAGCCGAGAAGAACGAATACGACCGTACCGATACAGAAGTCCATAAGGTTCTTCATTATGATGTTGCCGGCGTTTTTCGCGCGGGTAAAGCCGGTCTCTACCATAGCGAAGCCCGCCTGCATGAAGAACACGAGCGCCGCTCCGATGAGGAACCAGACGCCGAAGACCTCGCTCTCGGCGGCCTCCTTTATTAGTTTAACTATTTCTTCAGTCATTTTCAATACCTTTCGTTATCTTACGCTGAAAAGAATATCCGCGTAAGTGGGGAAGGGCCAGTAGGCTTTTTCGGTGATCGTCTCCGCCTCGTCGCACGAGAGTCTGAGCTCGCACATCTTGGGGAGGACCTTGTCGCGGATCATCTCCGACTCGGAGACGACGCCGTCAGCGTCGTGAAGCGAGATCACGGCGTCTTCGAGCTCGTCGACCTTGACGGCGATCCTGTCGGTCAGCTCGGAGAGCTTTCTGACAAGACCCGTCTCGTACGAGCAGAGTATCCTCGGATCGAGCGCCTTTTTGGCGGCGGCGTTTTTCGCGACGTCGGCGGAGAACCGCTCGATCGCCGGCGCGATCTGTGTTTTTGCCATATCGGCCATCGTATTCGCCTCGATCGTTACCGTCTTGCAGTAGTTTTCGAGCATTATCTCACAGCGCGAACGGAGCTCCTCGACGGAGAAGACCTTGTGAGAGGTGAGCATTTCGACGTTCTTCTTGTCGAGCAGATGAGGCATACAGTCCGCCGTCGTGCGGTAATTGAGAAGTCCGCGTTCCTCCGTCGCCTCTTTGATCCAGGCGTCGTCGTATCCGTTGCCGTTGAATATGATCCTCTTGTGATCCTTGATCGTGTTCTTTATCATATCGTGGAGCGCGGTCTCAAAATCGTCCGCCCCTTCGAGTCTGTCGGCGTAGACCCTGAGACTCTCCGCAACGGCGCTGTTGAGCATAATGTTCGCGCAGGCGATACTGTTCGAGGAGCCGAGCATACGGAACTCGAACTTGTTGCCTGTAAAGGCGAACGGGGAGGTGCGGTTGCGGTCGGTCGTGTCGCGGTTGAATCCCGGCAGAACGTCGACGCCGAGCTTCATCTGCGTCTTCTTCGCTCCCTCGTACGGGGTGTCGTTCTCGATCGCCTCGAGGACGGCGTTCAGCTCGTCGCCGAGGAACATCGAGATCACGGCGGGAGGAGCCTCGTTTGCGCCGAGGCGGTGATCGTTGCCCGCCGTCGCGACGGAGATGCGGAGCAGATCCTGATAATCGTCGACCGCCTTGATGACGGCGCAGAGGAAGAGAAGGAACTGCGCGTTTTCATACGGCGTGTCTCCGGGCGAGAGCAGGTTCTGTCCCTCGTCGGTCGCTATCGACCAGTTGTTGTGCTTGCCGGAGCCGTTGACGCCCGCAAACGGTTTTTCGTGAAGCAGACAGACGAGACCGTGACGGGACGCGACCTTCTGCATGATCTCCATCGTAAGCTGGTTGTGATCGGTCGCCACGTTCGTCGTCGTGTAGATCGGCGCGAGCTCGTGCTGAGCGGGAGCGACCTCGTTGTGCTCCGTCTTCGCCATGATGCCGAGGCGCCAGAGCTCCTCGTTCAGATCCTCCATATACGCGGCGACTCTCGGCTTGATCGCTCCGAAATAGTGATCGTCCATCTCCTGGCCCTTCGGCGGCTTCGCGCCGAAAAGCGTTCTTCCGCAGTATCTGAGGTCGGGACGCTGATCGTACATTTCCTTTGTGATGAGGAAATATTCCTGCTCGGGTCCGACGGAGGAGCGGACGCATTTTGCCGTCGTGTTTCCGAAGAGGCGGAGGATACGGAGCGCCTGCTTGTTAAGCGCCTCCATCGAGCGCAGAAGAGGCGTTTTCTTGTCGAGCGCGTGACCGCCGTACGAACAGAAGGCGGTCGGAATGCAGAGCGTCTTTCCTTTTATAAAAGCGTACGAGGTGGGGTCCCACGCGGTGTATCCTCTCGCCTCGAACGTGGCGCGAAGACCTCCGGACGGGAACGACGACGCGTCGGGCTCGCCCTTTATGAGCTCCTTGCCCGAAAACTCCATAATGACGCCGCCGTCGGGGGACGGGGAGATGAAGCTGTCGTGCTTTTCGGCGGTGATCCCGGTCAGAGGCTGGAACCAATGCGTGAAGTGGGTCGCGCCGAGCTCGACCGCCCAGTCTCTCATTGCGGCGGCGACCGCGTCAGCCACGCTCGGGTCGAGCGCCGTTCCCTCGTCGATCGTCTTTTTCAGCGACGAGTAGACCTTCGCCGAAAGTCTCGCTTTCATAACTCTGTCGTTGAACACCTTGCTTCCGAAATATTCCGGTACAGTCATCATTTTTTCCTCCTCCCGAAAAGAGGCGTCTCCCGCTTGAAAAACGGAAGACGCCGTTGCCTTCGGTTATTGAATTATTGTGTTAAACGAAAAACGCGCCTCTGAACCCGAACGGTTCAAAGACGCCATTGCCCTTAACGCCTTGCATTATACTCCGGCGATTTTCGTTTGTCAACCCTTTTTTCGAAAAAATTTTTCGTTTTTTTATTTTTTCTTGACAATCGGGCTTTCCTGTGCTAAAATGCACGTTGTGAGCAAAGGCGTTCACTCCTGCGGGGTATCTGTCCCCGCCGGAGCGGGCGCTTTTTCCTTTTACGGTTACTTGAAAGGTGGATCGGTATTGTGAGAGAAGGAGAAGTCAGGATTCCGTCCGGCTGCGCGATAGCCGCCGTCATATCAAAGGAAGGAAACCGTATGACCGGCGAGGGGATCGTCGGCGCGATGAAGCCGATGCACGACCGCTCGAACGGTCTCGGCGGCGGATTCGCCGGATACGGCATTTATCCCGAGATGCGCGATTTTTACGCGTTCCATATGTTTTTCGATTGCCGCGATACGCGCAAGGCGTGCGAGTCGTTCCTCAAAGAGGGCTTTGAAATCGTAAAGAGCGAGCTTATCCCGACGCGGAACATAAGGGAGATAACGGACAAGCCGATCATATGGAGATATTTCGTCTCTCCGCTCCGTTCCGTCCTCGACGACCTTCAGCTCGACGAGAGGGAGTTCGTCGCCCGCACCGTGATGAAGATCAACGCGACCATGAAAGGCGCGTACGTGTTTTCGAGCGGCAAGAACATGGGGACGTTCAAGGCGGTCGGCTTCCCCGAGGACGTCGGCGTCTTTTACAAGCTCGACGAATACGAGGGCTACAGCTGGACGGCGCACGGCAGATATCCGACGAACACGCCGGGATGGTGGGGCGGCGCTCACCCGTTCACTCTCCTTGATTATTCCGTCGTTCACAACGGAGAGATCTCCTCATACGACGCCAACAGACGTTATATAGAGATGTTCGGCTATAAGTGCACGCTCCAGACCGACACGGAGGTCATAACTTACATCCTCGATTATCTGCTCCGCGTCAAGGGGCTGACGCTCAGCGAGGCGGCGAACGTCGTCGCGGCTCCTTTCTGGAGCACGATAGAGAGAAAGAACGACGAATACGAGCGCGACAGACTCCGCTTCCTCAGAAACGTCTTCCCGAGCCTCCTCGTCACCGGTCCCTTCTCGATAGTCTTCGGATTCGACGGGGGGATCATGGCGCTGAACGACCGGCTGAAGCTCCGTTCGATGGTCGTCGGAGAAAACGGCGACCGCGTATATATCGCAAGCGAGGAGGCGGCGATCCGCAAAATGGACCCGGACGCCGGAAAGATCCGGGCGCCGTTCGGCGGGGAGCCTGTTATCGTCAAGGTGAAGGAGGGGAAATTCTGATGGGAGTTGAATTCATTTATCCTGAATTTGAAGTGATCCGTCGGACGGATCGCTGTATCGCGTGCCGCGTATGCGAGAGACAATGCTCGAACGAAGTACACTCCTTTGATCCCGACCGCGGTCTCATGATGAGCGACGAGACGAAGTGCGTCAACTGTCAGCGATGCGTCTCGCTCTGCCCGACGAGGGCGCTCAAAATCGTCAAGTCGGACTGCGCGCTCAGAGAGAACGCCAACTGGCGGAACGACACGATAAAGGAAATATACAAGCAGGCGAACAGCGGAGGCGTTCTTCTGTCCTCGATGGGAAACCCGAAGCCGCTCCCGGTTTATTGGGACAAGATCCTCATCAACGCCTCTCAGGTCACGAATCCGCCGATCGACCCGCTCCGCGAGCCGATGGAGACGCGGGTGTTCCTCGGCAAGAAGCCGACGGAGATAAAGAGGGACGGGGAGGGGCGTCTCGTCACCGATCTCCCCCCTCAGATAGAGCTCTCCGTTCCCGTCATGTTCTCCGCGATGAGCTACGGCTCGATCAGTTACAACGCACACGCCTCTCTCGCGCGCGCCGCGACGGAGCTCGGGATCCTCTATAATACCGGAGAGGGCGGACTTCACGAGGATTTCTACAAATACGGAAAAAACACGATCGTTCAGGTCGCCTCCGGCCGTTTCGGCGTTCACGAGGATTATCTCAGCGCGGGGGCGGCGATCGAAATAAAGATGGGACAGGGCGCAAAGCCGGGGATCGGCGGCCATCTTCCCGGCGCGAAGATCGTCGGCGACGTGTCGCGCACCCGGATGATCCCCGAGGGCTCCGACGCGATCTCTCCCGCCCCTCATCACGATATCTATTCGATCGAAGACCTCCGTCAGCTCGTCTTTTCGCTCAAAGAGGCGACGGAATACAAAAAGCCGGTCATCGTCAAGGTCGCCGCCGTCCACAATATTGCCGCCATCGCGAGCGGTATCGCGAGAAGCGGAGCCGATATAATCGCGATAGACGGTTTCCGCGGAGGAACGGGCGCGGCGCCCACGAGGATACGCGACAATGTAGGTATCCCGATCGAACTTGCGCTTGCCGCGGTCGATCAGCGTCTCCGCGACGAGGGGATCCGCGGTAACGTCTCTCTCGTCGTCGGCGGATCGATCCGCTCGGCGGCGGACGTCGTCAAGGCGATCGCTCTCGGAGCCGACGCCTGCTACGTCGCGACGGCGGCTCTGCTCGCGCTCGGCTGTCATCTCTGCCGCACCTGTCAGACGGGGAAGTGCAACTGGGGTATCGCGACGCAGCGTCCCGACCTTGTCAAACGCCTCAACCCGGATCTCGGTTCGGAACGCCTCGTCAACCTCATCACGGCGTGGCGTCACGAGATAATGGAGATAATGGGCGGAATGGGCATCAACTCCGTCGAAGCGCTCCGCGGAAACAGACTGATGCTTCGCGGAGTCGGACTCAACGAAAAAGAACTCGGGATACTCGGTATCTCGCACGCGGGGGAATAAAAGATGAAGCGCGTATATGTGAATGAGGAATGGTGCCTCGGGTGCCGTCTGTGCGAGTATAACTGCGCGTTCGCCAACTCGGGAGCGCGCGATCTGGCGGCGGCGCTTAAGGACAGAAAGATCTTTCCGCGCATCCGCGTCGAGGACGACGGGAAGATCACGTTCGCGGTCTCGTGCCGCCACTGCGTCGATCCCATCTGCGTCCGGTCGTGTATCGCCGGCGCGATCACGAAAAAAGACGGCGTCGTGAAGATCGACAGGAACAAGTGCGTCGGATGTCTCACGTGCGTTCTCGTTTGCCCTTACGGCGCGCTAGCCCCCGGAGAGAACGGAACGATGCAGAAATGCGAGCTTTGTCTTGAAAACGTATGCGGCGAGCCCGCGTGCGTCGCCGGTTGTCCGAACAGGGCGATCGTCTACGAGGAGAGGGGTGAATGAGAATGAAACGGTACGTCATTATCGGCAACGGGACGGCCGCGGCGGGTTGTATCGAGGGGATCCGCTCCGTTGACCGCGACGGCGGGATCACCGTCGTATCCGCTGAAAAGCATCACGTTTACAGCCGGCCGCTCATCTCATACTACCTTGAGGGAAAAACCGATACCGAGCGGATGAAATACCGTCCGGACGGCTTTTACGAAGAAAACGGAGTCCGCGTCCTCTTCAGCGTCCGCGCCGAGTCGTTCGACCCGGACGGAAGGACGGTGCGTCTTGACGACGGGACGGAGCTCGGATACGACGCGCTCTGCGTCGCCGCGGGGTCGCGCCCGTTCGTCCCTCCGTTCGAAGGGATCGAAAAGGCGGAAAACAAGTTTTGCTTTATGACTCTCGACGACGCGCTCGCCCTTGAGCGCGCCTTGACGGAGAGCTCGCGCGTTCTCATCGTCGGCGCGGGTCTCATAGGACTGAAATGCGCCGAGGGTATCCTCGACCGGGTCGGGAGCGTGACCGTCTGCGACCTCGCCGACCGCGTTCTGTCGAGTATTCTCGACGCCGAATGCGCGGCCGTGGTCCAAAAACAGCTCGAGGATCACGGGATCGACTTCATGCTCGGAGACAGCGTCGCCCGATTCTCAAAGGACACGGCGTATATGAAGAGCGGGAAAGAGGTCCCCTTCGATATCCTCGTCCTCGCGGTCGGGGTCCGGGCGAACTCGGAGCTCGTCAAAAACGCGGGCGGAGAAGTAAACCGGGGGATCGTCGTCGACGTCAGGCAGGCGACGAGTCTTCCGTCCGTTTACGCGGCGGGCGACTGCGCCGAGGGCTTCGACGCGTCGATCGGACAAAATCGCGTCCTCGCCATCCTTCCGAACGCGTATACGGAAGGACGCACCGCCGGCATTAATATGGCGGGCGGCGACGACCGCTTCGACTGCGCGATCCCTATGAATTCCGTTGGATTTTTCGGATTTCACATTATGACGGCGGGCTCGTACGACGGAGAAATGACCGAGGAGAGGGAAGAGGAATCGGTCAGAAGGTTCTTTACGAGGGACGGCTGTCTTATCGGTTTTATTATCATCGGCGACACGGTGAGAGCGGGAATTTACACCGATCTTATCCGGAAAAAGACGCCTCTTTCGACCGTCGACTTCGATTTTGCGAAAAAATATGCGTCAAATTTGATCTTTTCACCCGAAATTCGTAGAAAAAGATTCGGAGGCGTTGTATAATGGCAGTGTATGCTGAAAATCTCACTCACAGGGAGATTAACGACGCGATACGCGGCGCGGGCGCCGAGTGCGCCGTGACCGGCTGTCTGGGACAGCGGTTCATCGGCGCCGGAATGGGCGGCCGCAGGATCACCGTCGAGGGCGTCCCCGGCAACGCGCTCGGCGCATACCTCAACGGAGCGGAGATCGTCGTCTCCGGCAACGCGCAGGACGCGGTGGGCGACACTATGAACGAGGGGAAAATCGTCGTTCACGGAAGCATCGGCGACGCCGCCGGATACGCCATGCGCGGCGGCTCGATCTTCGTCAGGGACGACGCAGGATACCGCGCCGGTATCCACATGAAGGCGTATCGTGAAAAGATACCTCTGATCCTGATCGGAGGATGCGCCGGGAGCTTTCTCGGCGAATATCAGGCGGGCGGAGTCATCGTCGTTCTCGGACTCGGCGATCCGGCGCGCCGTATAGTCGGAAATTTCCCGTGTACCGGGATGCACGGAGGAAAGATGATCCTTCGCTCCGACTGCGCCGACGTCGCGTTTCCCGACCAGGTGACCGCGCGCCGGGCGACGGACGAAGACCTTCGTGAGATAAGAAGTTACGTTTCGGAGTACTGCCGCCTGTTCGGCGCGGACGAGGGCTTTGTGATGGAGTCGCCGTTCACCGTCGTCACCCCCGACAGCGGGAATCCGTACAAGCGGTTGTACGTCGCAAACTGAAATACGGGAGGAAATCCTATGAATTATTCCAAAGACGAGGTCCTGCAGTACGTAGCCGAGGAGGACGTAAAGTTTATACGGCTCGCGTTCTGCGACGTGTTCGGAAAGCAGAAGAATATATCCGTGATGCCGGAGGAGCTTCCGCGCGCCTTCGAGTACGGTATCGCTTTTGACGCCTCCGCTATCGCGGGCTTCGGGGACGAATCGCGTTCGGACCTCTTCCTGCATCCCGACCCGGAGACGCTGACGTGGCTTCCGTGGAGACCTGAGCACGGCAAGGTCGTCCGTATGTTCTGCTCGGTCACCTATCCCGACGGAAGACCCTTTGAGTGCGACACGAGAAGTCTTTTGAAAGCGGCCGTCAGCGACGCCCGCGAGGAGGGCTTCACGTTCTCCTTCGGCGCCGAACAGGAGTTTTATCTTTTCGAGCTTGACGAAAAAAACGAGCCGACGAGGATACCCTACGACAGAGCGGGATATATGGATATCGCTCCGGAGGACAAGGGAGAGAACGTCAGGCGCGAGATCTGTCTCACGCTCGAACAGATGGGAATCCGCCCGGAGAGCTCCCACCACGAGGAGGGACCCGGACAGAACGAGATCGATTTCCGCTACACGGAGGCGCTCGCCGCCGCGGACAACGTGATGACGTTTCAGACCGTCGTCAAGACGGTCGCGAGAAGAAACGGCCTTTACGCCGATTTTTCGCCGAAGCCGCTCGCGGGCGCTCCCGGGAACGGATTTCACGTAAACTGCTCGGTCAGTCCGGACGGGTTTTCGGAAAATCTCTCTCATATGATCGCCGGCGTTCTTGAAAAATCGGTCCCCATGACCGCGTTTTTCAACCCCACGGAGGATTCGTACCTGAGACTCGGCCAGATGAAAGCCCCGCGCTTCGTCTCATGGTCGGCTGAAAACCGCTCGCAGCTTGTCAGGATACCCGCCGCGTCGGACGAATACCGCCGCGCCGAGCTGCGTTCCCCGGACCCGTCGGCCAATCCGTATATCACCTTTGCTCTCGTTATCCGGGCGGGCCTTTACGGAATAAAGAACCGGATCGAGCTCCCCGAGCCGGTCAATATGAATCTTTACAAGGCCGACAAGGGGACCGAGTCGCGTCTTGTCGCGCTTCCCGGCAGTCTGACGGCGGCTAAAGCCGCGGCGGCGGCGGACGACTTCATAAAAGAACATATCCCGCCCGAGATCCTTGACATCTACTGCGCCGAATAAACGACACTTTCGAATACCGCGAAAGGAGGGAGCTTCCGATTGAGTCTCAAGGAACAGGTTTACAGCGTTCTCGTCGTCTCGGCGTCTGAAAAGTTCAATCAGGCGGTTCCCGGGATCCTTTCAGTTCCCACTTTCGCGCCCGTCAACACCGTCCGCTCGGTCAGCGCCGCGAAGAGGGCGATATCGGAGCGAGATTTCGATATCGTTATCGTGAATTCTCCGCTTCCCGACGAGAGCGGGGTGCGTTTTGCCGCGGATACGGTAAACGGGGATTCGAACACGGTCGTTTTGTTCCTCGCGAGGGAGGAGACGTACGGCGACGCATACGAAAAGCTCGCCGTTCACGGCGTTTTTCTCCTTGAAAAACCGGCTCCACGGGCAATATTCAACGTAGCCGCCGACTGGCTCGTCAGCGCTCGCGAGAGATTGCGGAAAACGGAGAAAAAAGCGCTCTCCATTGAAGAAAAAATGAACGAGATCCGTCTCGTGAACAGGGCTAAATGGCTTCTTATAAGCGAACTCAAGATGACGGAGCCCGACGCTCACCGCTATATCGAAAAGCAGGCGATGGATTCCTGCGTTCCCAAAAGGCAAATAGCGGAGGAGATAATAAAAACGTACGGTTGACGGTAATCGTCCGCCTCTCTTCGGAGAGGCTTTTTCTTTTTGCCGTTCGGCGCAAAACGACCTTTTGCGACCGGGGAGGAGGTTTATAATCATTGCTGAAGACGGGGGGTGTTTCCGTGGGCGGCGTGATCTACGCGGACGTACTGTTTCTTATAAACGCGTCGTGCGACCTTCTCTCCGTTTATCTCACCGGGAAGCTCTGCGGGATCGAGGTAAGACCGATCCGCGCCGCCGCCGCTGCGGCGGCGGGCGCGCTGTGCGCGGTGATCGTAACGATCCTGTCTCTTCCGCCGGCCGCGGCGAACCTGTCCGGCGTCATAATCTCATTTCTTATTTGTTTCATATCGTTCGGGAGGGCGCGTCCCGCCCTCTTTCTGCGCCGGACGGCGCTTCTTTGGTCGTCCGCGTGTCTCGTTTCCGGCGCGGTGAGCGCCGTCGCGTCCGCGACCGGTTCGACGGGACGGCAGTTCCGCGGACGGCGGGCGGCGGCGATCTTCGCGCTCTCCGCCGCGGCCGTTCTTCTCGTCTCGCGGATAAGGCGTTCGAACGCCGGCAAAAAGTCGTCGATCGTGCGGGTCGCGATCGGCGACCGCGCCTCGACGGTCCGGTGTCTTCTCGATACCGGAAGCCTGACGAGGGACCCTATCGGCGGCGATCCCGTCGTTATTCTTTGCGCGGATTCATGCCGGAAGATCTTCCGCGAGGAGGAATTATCGTATCTTGTCGGCAAAACGCCGGTCCCCCCCGACCGGCTCGGAACGAGACTTCGCATCGTCCCTCAGCGGACGCTCGGGGGCGAAAGGACGATTTTCGCGGTCCGCCCCGACAGCGTCACCGTCGACGGGGTGAAAAGGCGCGCGGTGATCGCCGTCGAGGATTCTCCGAGAGGTTCGTTCGGATCGTTTGACGGGATCGTGCCGGGATCGATTTCCGGAAAGTTCTGACATAAAAACGGAGGAAAAAATGAAAGGCGCTCTGAAACTGAAAATCGCCGCCGGGCGAATTCTGAAAACGATATTCGGAAAAGACGGGGAGGGAACGTTCTACGTCGGAGGACCCGACGTTCTTCCGGCTCCGCTCTCTCCCGAGGAGGAGGCGAGAGCGATCGCCGGGATGCGGGACGACCCCTCGCTCGGCGACGTTCTTATCAGCCACAATCTTCGCCTCGTCGTCTACATATCGAAAAAGTTCGACGGAACGGGGATCGGGATCGAGGACCTCATTTCGATCGGCACGATCGGACTGATAAAGGCGATCCGGACGTTCCGCCCCGAAAAAAACATCAAGCTCGCGACGTACGCCTCCCGCTGTATCGAAAACGAGATCCTTATGTATATCAGAAAAAACGCGTCGCATCGCGGCGACGTCTCGATAGACGAGCCGCTCCGGGTCGACTGGGACGGGAACGAGCTGCTTCTGTCCGACGTTCTCGGGTCCGACGACTATTCGGTCGGCGCGGGACTTGAAAAAAACGAGGAGGAGGCGGAGCTCCGCCGGGCGGTGGCGACGCTCAGCGACAGGGAGCGGGAGATAATAGAGATGAGATACGGCCTTTTCGGACGGCGCGAAATGACGCAGAAGGAAGTCGCGGACCGCCTCGGCATCTCTCAGTCGTACATCTCCCGCCTTGAAAAAAGGATCATCGCGACGCTGAAGGATAAAATCGTTCAAAAAGTGTGATTCTTCGCCGCGTCATTCCCTAAACTCGTTGAATTATTCGCGCCTTTATGGTAGAATATTGACGAAATCAATTGAAAGGAATGACGATTGATAATGAAACTCGGAATAATCGGTCTCCCGAACGTCGGCAAAAGCACGCTTTTCAACGCCCTGACCGGCGCGGGCGCGCAGAGCGCGAACTATCCGTTCTGCACGATCGACCCGAACGTCGGGATGGTCAGGGTGCCCGACCGTCGTCTCGACGTCCTTCGCGATATGTACTCCCCGGAGCTCTATACCCCCGCGGTCATCGAATTCGTCGATATCGCCGGTCTGGTCCGCGGCGCGTCGAAGGGCGAGGGACTCGGAAATAAATTTCTCTCCCATATAAGGGACGTGGACGCGGTGATCCACGTTCTGCGCTGTTTTGAAGATCCCGACATCGTACACGTCGACGGCGCGGTCGACCCGAAGCGCGACCTTGAGACGATCAATCTCGAGCTGATCTACGCCGATATCGAAGTTCTCGAAAGAAGGATCGCGAAAGCCGAAAAGCTCGCGAAGGGGGACAAGACCCAGGCGGCGGCGCTCGACGTCTACCGCAGAGTAGCGGACGAGCTCAACGGCGGAAAGACCGCCCGCAGCATCGATCTCTCCGACGACGAGAAGGAGCTTCTCTCGGAAGTCGAGCTTCTTACGATGAAGCCGGTGATCTACGCCGCGAACGTATCCGAAGACGAGGCGTCCGGCGTCTCGCCCGAAAACAAGTATTACAAAGAGATCGAAAAGATCGCCGCTGAAGAAGGCGCCGAGGTCATCCCGATCTGCGCGTCGATCGAAGCGGAGATCGCCGAGCTCGACGACGACGAGAAGGGAATGTTCCTCGAGGAACTCGGGATCGCGGAAAGCGGTCTTGACAGACTGATAAGAGCGAGTTATTCGCTCCTCGGATATATCAGCTTCCTTACGGCGGGTCCGAAGGAGGTCCGCGCGTGGACGATAGTCAAAGGGACGAAGGCGCCGCAGGCGGCGGGGAAGATCCACACCGATTTCGAGCGCGGCTTCATCCGCGCGGAGATCGTCGCGTACGACGACCTGATCGCCGCGGGCTCGATGGCGGCGGCGAAGGAAAAAGGACTTGTCAGAAGCGAGGGCAAGGATTACGTTATGAAGGACGGAGACGTCACGCTCTTCCGCTTCAACGTTTGATACGGGAAAGGAAACGGTAAAATGAAAAAGATCATTTCGCTTTTTATCGCCGCGGTATTCGCGGTCGGGATGCTTGCCTTTTCCTCGCCTTCGGCGAGCGGGGAGGGGATGAACTTCTCCGACGTCGGGCGGGACGACTGGTTTTACGACTACGTTAAATACGTATTTGAGAACGGCTACATGGTCGGCGTCACGGCGAAAAAATTCGATCCGGAGGGGAATCTCACGCGCGGTATGTTCGTGACGATCCTCTGCCGTCTTGAAGGCGGGACTCCCTCCGTCACCGATAAATTTGTCGACGTCCCGGCGGACGAGTGGTATGCGCCGTACGTCGGATGGGCGTCGTCGACGGGGCTCGTCAACGGTTATCCCGGAGGCAAGTTCAAGCCCGAGGCGAACCTCTCCCGTCAGGAGATGGCGGCGATCACCGACCGCTACATATCGTACAGGGGCATCACGATGCCGAGGCGCTTTACCGCGCCGGCGGAATTTGCCGACAGCGGAAAGATCGAAGACTGGGCGAAGGGCAATATGGAAAATCTCCGCCGCGCGGGGATCTTCAACGGCGACCGCGCGGGAAAATGCAATCCGAACGCGAATATAACGCGCGCGGAGACCGCCACCGTCGTCAAAAACCTTCTTGACGCCCGCGACCTCGCGTGGCAGGGCTACGATCCCCTGAAAGACGACGGTCCGGTCATAATCGGAGCGAGATTCCTTTATGAGAACGCGTCGGAGGTCAGAGGAACGCTCGGTACGGATATAGACCTCACGGGAGAGATCCCGACGCTCGACGCATATTACGATTCATTCAAGGCGGGATATACGGGCGATTTCTTCTATCCCGGCTACGGCGGGAGAAACAGGATGAATTCCGTCGGCGTGTCCGCGTCGGCGGTCAGGCTCGATACGGACAAATACCCCGTAATGAAGATCGCGTATAAGTATTCCGACTATGAGGAGCCCGCGATCCTCGAGGGCTCGTATCAGCACAATTTTGAAGAAGAGTACGGAACGGGCCACAAGCACCGCGACCCGTTTGAATTCGTCAAAGGCGGAAAAGACGGCGAGTTCAGCACGGGAACGTTCGATTTTTCCGAAAAGTTCGCCGCCGATACGTTCGATTTCGAATACGACGTTCTGAACCTTCTCGTCTGTCCGTTCGACGAGGATTACAGAGGCGTCGTAGACGGTCTTCCGAACGGAAAATTCAAGATCGCGTATATCGCGTTCTTCCCGGATCAGGCGTCCGCCGACGCGTTCACTCTCGGGACGGCGTCTCCGGAGATCAGGGATTATATCGAGAACTACTTCATCTACACGGAACTGTTTTACGAAGAGGCCGACGAGACCGTCAGGAAGGGATACGACGACCTGCTCGTAAACAGGATATCGGAAATTCTCTGTTCCGAGAGCGAGGTCGCTCCCGCCGACGTGGAAGCGCGGGGCGGCAAATGCTTCTATATTTCCTCTTTCAGAGGGGACGACGGCAACGACGGCCTGACGCCCGACACCCCGTGGAAGAGCATTTCAAAGCTGTGGGATTATAAGGCAAAAGGCGTTCTCAGGAAAACCAAGGTCAACGCGGGAGACGGCGTCTTCTTCGAGAGAGGATCGATTTTCTATCCCGAACGGCTCGGAAGATCGCAGATCATAACTCTTGACGTCGCCGACGGAGTGACGTACGGCGCGTACGGCGAGGGGCCGAAACCGCAGTTCACCCACGCGCTCGACTTCGGAGCGGTCCGCTCCGACGAAAACGCGGCGGGAACGTGGCTCCCGACCGAGTGGGAGAACGTCTGGCTTCTCGACGACGACGTCGGGTACTGGTCGGCTGACGACGGCGACAGGGGCGAGGACGGCTCCTGCGGAAATATCGTTATAAACCGCGGCGAATACGTCGGCGTCCGTCTTCTCTCCGAAAAGCAGACTCCGTCGCACTCCGACGTCGATCCTTTGTTCGACGGGACGTCAAAGACGAAAAACTACGGGTATATGTGTAACGGCAAGGAGTGGTTCGTGGCGGGCGGCACGCCGCTCGTCAACCCCGGAACGGCGCTCCTTCACAATCTTGAGTATATTCACGATCCCGTCGAACACAAGCTCTATATGTACTGCGACCTCGGCAACCCCGGAGAGGTATTCGACGATATCAAATGCTCGACCGACGGGTATATCTGCTACGGATGTTCGACCGGAGTGTGGGAAAGCGTCCTCGGAGATAACAGCCCGAACGTCGAGATCCCCAAGGGGACGCGCCTTGACAATATTTCGATCATGTACAGCGGAACGATGGGAGCTATGCTCTCCGGCGACGGGCTCGTCTTCTCAAACTGCGAGATCGGATGGTGCTCCGGGTCGGTCAGTTCGGTCGAATCCGGAAAGGAAAGCAACGGCTCCGCGATCAACGAGACCGTTTACAACTGCTATCTCCATGATATCGGCGACGGACCGCTCTCGACTCAGCACGGCGTTGACTGGACGCCCGGAGCAAAGCCGCAGAACTTCGAGAACATCGAGTATTACGACAACGTCATCGTCTCCTCCGGCAACGCGGTCGAATCGCTCTGCTACAACGAGACGATGAGAGACGAGACCGGGATCTACGGCAAGAACAAACAGATAAACTTCCACGTTCACGACAATATCTTCGCCTATATCGGTTACGGTATCACGGAGCAGCAGTCGGACGGCGCGGCAAACCCCGTAAGACTTTATCTTGACGGCGAGACGGTCGCGGGCGGCGCTCACAAGGGCGGAGAGGTCTTCTGCTCGACCGGGGAGAAAATAAACTGCGTTATCGAGAACAACCTGATAATGTACCCGTGCGGCGCGATCTGGAGCACGGACGTTTCCACCGACGCTCACAGAAGAGGATGGATCCCGAGAAACAATACCTACGTCTGCGACAACAGATACACGATCTTCATTTCGGCGGAGGCGGACGTCGATCATTTCGTCCTCAACGAGCCGATCAAGAAGTTCACCAACGAACAAATGCCGTACAATGAGAGGTATCTGTCTTACTTTACCGCAAAGGGTATCGACGAGGGGTCGAAATTCTACTGGTACGAGAGCGACGACCGGAACCTTCCGTTCCGGGGCGCTTTCACCGACGGCTATTACATTGAAAGAGGGATAAAACCCGCAAACTGAATAAAAATCCTCCTTTCGGGACACTTGCGGCAGAGCGGGTGTCCCGAAAATGATATATCGGATCAAACGGATCCGGTAAATCGGCGCGGTGATTTTTGCCGAAATGCTTCCCGACAACGAACGTCTTTACGTCAACGGCGAAACGTACGTCCACTGGTACGATTGTATCACCGACTATATTCTGTAAATAATCTGACGTATATCGAAAACCACGCGGCCGCCGCGTGGTTTTCGGTATTTTTCTTTACCTGAACGCCGGGCGGAGCTGTTCTCCTCTCATCGCCGCTTCGAGCGTGTCTTCCGCAAGCGAAAAATCGGCGACGAGAGAATACGGCTTCTTCACGGGATCGTCCTGACGCATCGGAACGAAATAGACGTTCTTGCGGTTCATCGCGGTCCCGATGTTTTTGAGATTTGCGGACATGGCGTCGTTTGAGCAAAGACCTATGACGAGCGGACGCGAACACCGCAGATGAGCTTTGACGGCCATCGTGACCGCCGTGTCGGTGACTCCTCCCGCGATCTTCGCGAGCGTGTTCCCGGTGCAGGGCAGAACGATCATGACCTCAAGCGGTATCGCCGGTCCGAGCGGTTCCGCGTCGCGGACGGTGTGGATCACCCGCCGGCCGCACAGCTTTTCGACTTCCCTTACCGTGTCGGCGGCGAGCCCGAAACGGGTGTCTGTCGAGTACGCCGTCTCGCTCATCACCGGCATGACGTCATAATTCGACGCGAGCTTTTTCAGCGTTCCGAGAGCCTCGGAATGGGTACAGAACGACCCCGTCATGCAAAATCCGATCACAGGACTCCCTCCTCCCGAAGAACGGTCAGCACCGCGTCGAACATTATCTCTCCCGCCGTGAACGGCGAACATTTTCCGGGAAGCGAGGACGCCCTGACGATCCTGATCCCGCGCTCCTTCGCCGTGTCGGCGTTTATCCCCCCGCTCCTTGACGCGAGCTCGATAAATAGAGTCCGGGGATCGATCGACGAGATAACGGGGGCGTCGAAAATTACGTGAGGGACCGTGTTGAAGATGACGTCGAACGGGGCGGGGCGCTTCTGATATTCCGCGAGCGGGAGCGGACGGCAGCCGTCGACCCACGCCCACGAAAGATCGCTCCTGCTTCTTGCGATACACGTGACGTCCGCGCCGAGCCGGATGAGCCGTCCGGCGAGCGTTCTTCCGATCCTTCCGTACCCGGCCACCGCGACCTTCGCACGCGCGAGCGTTACGGGAAGAGTATCCATGGCGCAGGCGATCGCTCCCTCGGCGGTCGGCACCGCGTTCTTTATCTGAAATTCCTCCGATTCATAGTAGTCCCTCATCCGTTTTCCGCGCTCCGCCGCGAATCTCATCGTTGAATCGGGGATCTTTCCCGCCAGGATCAGAGTTTCTTTGGTCGCTTTTTCGATGATCTCGGTCAGCCTGACGTCGTATTCGCCCGGCTTTGATCCCTCATCGGCGGCGCGGCAATTGAGACGGACGCCGTCGAACGTTACGGGCAGAGGAAGAATGATCGCCGCCGCGCCGTTCACGGCGCACTCCCATCCGCCGCATCTCACCGGACCGTCCGGACGGGGCGCCGCGTCCCTCGGGACCGCCCAGACCGCGCATTCCGTATCAAGATCGGAGAGCAGGGAAGACAGCACCGCCTGCCGTCCGTCCCCTCCGAGAATACCTATTTTGATCTTTTCTTTTGACATCGTATTCACCCTTTGCGGTATTAAAAACTTCCACAGTCATTTTATGAGCGTCGGCGAAGAAGTGACCCGCCCCGGTCGCTCCGCCGCCGCTTGTTTTTTGAAAATATATATATGATATTTTTTTGAAAAAAGCATTGACACACCGTTTTCGTTGTGGTAAAATGAGGGATGCCGCGTGGAATCAGGTCATAAAAAACGACACGTTTACCTGATCCGGCGAGTTCACATTTTGAAAGTGAGGGGCTTTTCATGTTTGCGATCATCGAAACAGGCGGAAAGCAGTACAAGGTTAACGAAGGCGACGTCATTTTCGTTGAGAAACTTGACGTTAACGAGGGCGATGAGGTCAGCTTCGACCGCGTTCTCTGCGTATCGACAGGTGACGCCGTCACCACGGGCGCGCCTTTCATCGACGGAGCCGTTGTCACCGGCAAGGCCGTGAGACAGGGCAAATCGAAAAAGATCTACGTTATGACCTATAAGCCGAAAAAGAACGAAAAGAAAAAGATCGGCCACAGACAGCCGTATACGAAGGTCCAGATCGAGAAGATAGCCGCCGGCAAGTAATCTTCTCTATGACAAAGATAGTTTTTTTCAGGCGGGACGGCGCGTTTTGGGGCTTTGACGAGCACGGTCACACCGGTTACGGCGAATCCGGGGACGACGTTCTCTGCGCAGCGCTCTCCGCGATGACGATGCTTCTCCTGAATACCCTCGAGATATCTTACGCGGCCGACGTCGATTACAACATCGACGAGGGCGGCACGGAGATATCCGTCAGGTGCGGGGCGGCTCTTCCGGAATCGGGAGAGGACGAAAAAAAGCAGTTCGCCGCCGAGGGCCTGATCAAAGGTTACTACTATCAGCTTAACGATCTGCTTGAAGAGTATTTCGACTATCTTGACGTGGAAATCGTCGACGAGTAATAAGGTTAAAGAGAAAGAAAGGGTAGGAGTTAAAATGATCAGAATCAGTTTGCAGTTTTTTGCTCATAAAAAGGGCGGCGGTTCAACGAAGAACGGCCGCGACAGCCAGAGCAAGCGCCTCGGCGTAAAGAGAGCCGACGGACAGGACATTCTCGCCGGCGGTATCATCGTCAGGCAGAGAGGTACGAAGATCCACGCCGGCAACAACGTCGGTCGCGGAAACGACGATACGCTTTTCGCGCTCATTGACGGAACCGTTAAATTTGAGCACGCGCCGGGCGGAAAAAAGAGAGTCAGCGTTTACGCCGCTGAGTAAAATCGGATCGAAGAGAGTCTGCCCTTCCGGCGACTCTCTCTTTTCTTTCCGCGCCTGTAACGGAGAAAAAGGAGGATAACTCATGAAGCTCGGTTTGATCCAGGTCGATAATTCCGCGCCGGACGGATACGCCGAACGGCTCGACAAGCTGTACGACGCGGCGGAGGAGGCTTTCTCGCGTGGCGCCGATCTTGTTTTCTTCCCCGAGGAATACCAGTACGTTCCCGCGTCCGATATGCTGTCCGTTCCGATGAAGCTCCGCGTTATGACCGAGGAGTGGAAGGTCAGGTGCGCGTCTCTTGCGAAAAAAAGAGGAAAATACGTCGTGCCGTGGGATTACGAGGCGGCGCCGGACGGCAGGATCTACAACACCTCGTATATCCTTGACCCGTCGGGCAGGGAGGTCGGAAGATACAGAAAAGTTCACATTCCCTACGCCGAAATGAGGCGCGGCATCTCGCGGGGCGACGATTTCCCCGTTTTTGATCTCGACGTCGGCCGGATCGGCATAATGATCTGCTTTGACAATTATTTCCCCGAATCCGCCCGTATCCTCGGCATAAGAGGCGCCGATCTCGTCTTGTTCCCGCTGTACGGGGACACGCTTCGCCCCGGTTGGGATCTGAAGCTCCGGGCCCGCGCCATCGACAACTCGATATTCATCGCTCCGTGCCAGATCGACCGGGACTACGCGACGGCGTATACCGGCGTCGTCGGGCCGGACGGAGGGCTTATCAAGAAGATCACGGCGGCGCCCGCCGTCGAGGTCGTCGATCTCGACCTCAAGGACAGAGTCCTGACCCACACGACCGGATCGTCGGAGATTACGGAGGATATCAGGGCGTATCTCACAAGATGCAGAAACACCGAGGCGTACCGCGGGATCCTTGAAGCGGGCGAGAAAAAATCGTGGAACGACGTTTTCCTCGGAAAAAGACCGGATTGAAAAGGAAAAAATATGACAGACAGAGAAAAACTGCTCTCAACGGCCCGAAAAATACTGATCCCCGCGATGAACGCGGCGGCTGAAAACTTCTTTGAGAGAAAGCCGTACACGGTCACCGATCAGGTCGGATATTCGCTTACCGTTATGGAGGCCGTTTTCCGCCCGCTCTGGGGGGCGGGACCGATCCTCTCCGATCTGACGCTCACGGTGTCGGGAAAACGGATACCCGCCGCCGACGTTATAAGAAAAATAATGCTCATCGGGACCGACACGGAGGACGACCGCTGCTTTTCAAAGGACGCGGTCCGGGATCCTGCCGATTTCGCCAATCAGGGAGTAACGGAAATCGCGGGATACGCCGTCGCTCTCTACTTCGCCCGCGATCTTTTGTGGGACCCGTATTCAGACGCGGAAAAGGACCGTGTCGGCGCATGGCTCTCCGAATGGGCAAAGTTCGCTCTTCACGTGAGCTGGGAGAATAATCACTTCTGGTTTCCGCTCATCGTCATCACCGCGCTCGAACGGCTCGGGATCGGCGCGGAAGGCGTCGACGACGACGTAAAGCGAGCGTTTTCCGTCCTCGATTCGATGTATATCTCCGACGGATGGTATCAGGACGGGACGTTCGGCCGATTCGACTATTACCTCGCGTGGTCGCATCACGTTTATCCGCTCCTTTGGTCGATGATGGCGAAGGGGACCCGCTTTTATGATCCCGAGCGGACCGAACGGTACAAAAAGCGTACAGAGAGCTTTGTTCCGTATTATCTCTGCTTTTTCGACAGAAACGGCTCCGTGCCCGCAATGGGCCGCTCTCTCAGTTATCGGTTCGCCGAAAGCGCGATCTTTCCCGCGGCGGCGCTCGCCGGATGCGACATCCCGAACGGCGTCTGCCGTAGGGCTATGATGAAGAACGTGGAGTACTTTACCGAAAAAACTCCCGGAGAGGGGAACGTTCTCACCCCCGGTTATCTTTACCCGTCGTCCCCGCTCGCCGATTCATATACCTCGGAGCTCGGCTCCCTCTGGTGCTCAAAGACGTTCTCGGCGCTCGCCCTCCCGGACGATCACCCGTTCTGGACCGACGGGGACGCGCTTCTTCCCTCCGAAAAAGGGGAGTACGCCGTCCGCTCCGCGCCGGAGCGCATCCATATCGACGTTTACTCGGACGAAGACAGCGGAGTGACGCTCTACAACAATACGAGCTCATATTTCGGCGGCTATTTCGGTCACACGTTCGGCGATATGGCGGCGCTGTACTGTAAATTCGCGTACAATTCGCGCGCCGGATTCGCGATCTCGATACCGGACAAGGTCGCCGCGGACTCGATGATATCGCTTCTGACTCCCGATTTCACGATGGGATCGCACAGAAGGGAATTTTCTGATCTCGGCCGCGACGGGGACGCGCTCTTTTCGTCCCACGTTCCGTTTTCGAACGATCCCCTCACGACGGTCAGAACGTGGCTCCTTCCGATAAAGGGGTCCCTTCACGTGAGAGCGCACAAAGTAACGCTCTCCCGCCCGTACAGAATAAGGGAGGGCGGCTATCCGATCGGCGTTTTCGACGACGCGTATTCCTTTGAAGACGGGGTGATGAGATACCGCGGCGCCTTTTCGGCGATCAGGACGGTCTCCTCCGTTCCCGTCAGATACCGTCTCGAAACGCACTGCCCGGAACGCCATATCCTCGCCCCGCAGAGCAGATATCCCGTTTACGAGACCGACGAACTCGACGCGGGAGAGTACTTTTTCGCCTCCGTTTTCTCATATTCCGAGGGGCGGATCGAGCCGCTTCCCTCGCTATCCCTCAAAGACGGCGTCGTCAGGATCGACGGCGGCGGAATTATCTCGGAGATCAAATTGAAATGAAGGTTCTTGTTACGATCAAGGAAGGGACGACCCGGGATTCGTTTCTCGGGAAGTCGGCGAGAGAACTCCTCGCCTCTGAATTTGACGTCTTTTACAACGACACCGGCAAGGAATACACGGAAGAGGAGATCGGACACGTCCTCGACCGCGGATTCGATATCGTCCTCACCGGATGGGGCACGCCGTCCCTTGTCGGAAACGAAAAGAAATTCCGTCTTCTCGCTCACACGGGCGGAAGCGTCGGCGACCTCATCGTCCCGTCTTCATTCGACGCGGGGATAAAAGCGATCAGCGCCAACAGCATATACGCCGTGTCGACCGCGGAAGGCGCGCTCTCGTATATCCTTTCCGCTCTCAGATGCGTTCCTCGCGAGACCGAAAAGATGAAGACGGCGGGATACTGGAAGGACGGAGCCGAACCGTTTACCCGTTCTCTTATAGGCAAGACGGTCGGGATCGTCGGCGTCGGCGCCGTCGCCCGCGCTCTTATATCGTTTCTTCTTCCGTTCGGAGTCAATCTGAAGCTGTTCGACACGTACGGGATCGACCCCGATTACCTCAGAAAGACGGGCGCCGTACAGACGTCGATCGAAGACGTATTCTCGACCTGCGACGTGATATCCGTTCACGCCGCGCTGACGGAAAAGACCGTGAGGATGATCGGCGAGAGGGAGTTTTCGCTGATCCGCGACGGGGCTCTCTTCGTCAACACCTCGCGCGGCGCGATCATCGACGAAAACGCGCTCGCCGCGTCGCTCAGGAGCGGTCGCTTTTACGCCTTTCTCGACGTTTACGAACGCGAGCCGCTTCCGGCGGAATCGGAGCTGAGGCGTCTTGACAACGTTTACCTTATGCCTCATAAGGCGGGACCCGCGAGCGATCTTTACCCGATTATCGGGGAGCGTATCGTCGAAGATATGATCCGTTTCCGCGACGGATTGCCGCTTGAATATGAAATAAAAAGGGAAGAGGCGTCACGAATGACGAGACACTCTTCCGCGATGAAATGATATGAAAAAAGCGTTCAGTACCTTGTCCTGCATGGACCTTTCGCCGGAAGAGACGGCGCTCCTTTTCCGCCGATCCGGTCTTGACTCGGTCGAGATCCGCCTCGACGGCGATCTCAGTTTCGGAGGACTCGGAAAGGATGACGCCGACGGGATCAACGCGCTTTTCGGAGAGGGCCGCGTTCTCTCCCTGAACACGGGGATAACGCTGGTCCCGGGATACGCGCCCGACCGTGCGTTTTACGACGTCGTCTCGTTCGCCGCCGCGTGCGGCGCGCGCGGCGTCAGGGTCTTCGCCGACCCGCGGGGGGACCTTGACCGTCTCGCCGTTTCGTGCGGACGCGCGGCGTCGGCGTCGCTCGAGCGCGGCGTCTTCCTTCTGATCGAGACGCACGGCGAGCTCTCATCATCCCGCGACGTCCGCCGCCTTTACGACGCGGCTGACGGATCGTTCCGCGTCATATGGGACGTTCTTCACACGATGGAAGCGGGAGAAGACCCCGAAGAGAGCGCCCGGAACCTTACGGGAACGATATCTCACGTTCATCTCAAGGACGCCCGGCGCGAGAGGAAATCGTACGTTATGACTCCGCTCGGCGACGGAGATATCGATCCGCGCCGCGTCCGCGGTCTGCTCGAAGAAACGAGCTTTTCGGGCGAGCTTTCGCTCGAATGGGAAGAATTCTGGCGGCCGGAACTCAAAGGTATCTACAAAAGTCCCGACGACCTCATACAAGCGTATAAAAACTGGATAGAATAAGAAAAGCCTCCGGCGGATCGTTCCGACCGGAGGCGTTCTTCGTAATTTCATTTCTTTTCGAGACGTCCTCTGAGCATCCTGCAATCGTGCGGCGGGACCGGCACGAACATAATATCCGACGCTTCGAATCGTTCTCCGTTCAGCACGTCGGTGAGACAGAGCTTGTAACCGGATTCCTCCGTAAGACCGATATCGTACGGAACGAACGACATATCGCAGTCGCCGTCGCTGATATTAATGTACAGGACCGCGATATCTCCTCCTTCGAGCAGACGGCAGAAAACGAGCGATTCGTCGAATCCGATCGGGAACGCGGCTCTGCACTCCCGGTCCTGATTGATCCGTATGAGCTCCCGGTTGCAGAGCAGATCTCTGTATTTGTCCGATACCGTCCTGAGATCGCACCCGAGAATAAGCGGAGACCCGAACATACACCAGACGCAGAACTGGATCCGGTAAACGCCCTCCGAGCAGAGCTCCGACGAGCCGACGTTCCCCTCGCCCTCCATACCGACCGTGATCATATCGAGGTCGTTGAAGCAGCCTGACGCCGTCGAACCGAGCTTCGGGACCTGCGAACGGAAAATATCGGTAAAGCTCTTGAAGTTGTCGGAGATATCTCCCGTCGAACGGAACGTGTGGGCTCCGGCCGAGCGGATCCACGACCAGACGTCGTCCATTCCCCAGTTGCAGGCCGCGTACACGACGTCGCGCCCGCTGTCGCGGAGCGCAAGACCCATACGGCGGTAAAGCGTCTCGCCGTCGCTCTTTTCCGGGCGAAGGCAAAAGTCGTGCTTCAGATAATCGACTCCTATCTCGGAGAACCACTCCGCGTCGGTGAATTCATACTCAAAGGACCCCATTTTCTGCCCGCACGTACGCGCCCCGACGCATGAATATACGCCGAATTTCAACCCTTTGCCGTGAACGTAGTCGACGAGGGGCTCGATCCCGTTCGGAAATTTTCCCGGTCGGGGGATAAGACGCTTCGTCACGGGATCTCTGTGCTCCATGACCCAGTGATCGTCGATTATCAGATAATTGTAGCCGGCTTCGAGAAATCCGCGGTCGACAAACGCGTCGGCGATCTCACGAAGGACTTCCTCATTGTAGCACTCGCCGAAGGTGTTCCATGTGTTAAAGCCCATGGGCGGTGTTCTGACGATCATTTCGCGGCGCCTCCTTTCATTTTTTCAAGGCGGAGGAAAAAGAGGGATGATTCGCCGGGATCGAGCGTCACGGTGAGGTCGTCCGAGAACTCAAACCGTCTTTCGCCTCCCGCCTCCTCCTCGGCGACGACAAATCTCCTCGCGTCTTTCGTGAGCCCCATATCGTGAGCGAAAAGCGAGAGCCGCGCGGCGTCGTCTCCGCAGTTGACAAACGCGGCGGCGTAACGGTTTTCGTCGAGGACCTTCAGATAGACGGCCTCGGGGAAAGGACTCATCAGCCGGGCGGGCCTGCACTCTCTGTCCTTTGTGACGGCGATTATGTCCCGATCGGTGAGGAGCGAGATCTCTCCGTCCGTCAGCATCGTTATATCGGCGTCGACGGTTATCGGGGAGGACGCCATCGAGGAGATGACGAGAGCTCTTTTGAGCTCCGCCTCGTCCGTTGTCGAAGAGAGGACCGTCTCGCCGCAGTTGAAGAGCGAACCGGGAACCGAAAAGCCGAACGTCTCCGGAGGCGGCGGTACGACTCCGGCGGCGCTGGAGAACAAACGGTTGTGATAAAGATGCGCGCCCGTCGATCTTATCATTCTCCTGAACACGTCGCCGTCCGAAAAAACGGAGTAGATCATATCGGAAGAAGCGGTGCGCGACGCCATTCCCATCCTGCGGATCATCGTTACGGGGTCAACCCTTGTGGGAAGCGATCCGAGATCGTGAGAGATCAGTCTGACTCCCGATTCCGCGAGAAAACGAGCGTCCTCGTACTCGTATCCGAACGATCCGGGGAAGCCGTTCGGGGTCTTTGTCCCCGCGGACGTGACGACTCCGAGCTTGATCCCCGATTTTGCGAGTTCATCGGCGATCCCTTTGAGGTCTCCGCCGAGCTTTTCGATATCGGGAACGAGAGATTTTGTGTCGGGATCTCTTGATTTTTTTGCCCATCCGTCGCCGATATTGAGATACTCGTACCCGGCGTTGACGAGTCCGCGATCCGCCATCGCGCGAGCCGTCGCGAGGATCTTGTCCTTTGTGACGCCGTCGCCGTGCGTTCGCGCCATCCCGACGATCAAGGGAGGCGTGTTCATTATCATAAGCCATACTCCTTCAGGCGGGACAGGCCCGCTTAATTGTCAATTATATTATACAGAAGAAGCAGGCGCGTTTCAAGTGGTTTCCGAAAGAGTATTTTTCACTTGATTAAAACGCGGATTCATGGTAGAATATCGGTGAAAAAACGGCCCGCGCGTTCACTCGGGGGCTTTGTCGGAGGGAATAATGAGCGATCACGTGACTTTATCATTTTGGAACTATAACGCGTTTTCGGGCTATAAGCCGGAGATGCTCAGGGACTGGGTAAACTGCGGTATGACGGATCCGGTCGCGCCGATGTTCCGCCTCGGGAAAGACGACAAGTCGGCTTTCCTCGGTATGCTCGACGACGCCGAAAAGCTCGGCGTCCGTATGATCCTTCAGATCGACGGGCTGTTTCTCGACAACGCCCTCGGCGACGGATACAAAGAAACCGTGGAGCGGGTCGTCCGCGAGTTCGGCTCTCATCCGGCGGCCGCGGGGTACTACGTCGGCGAGGAGCCGAGCGATGAGAACGCCGAGAATTACAGACGCGGGATCAGGGTGATCAGAGACGCGGACCCCGACGCGCACATTTACGTGAATATGGGGAGCATCGAGCGCACCGAGAGGATGCTCCTCTCAAAATCCGGACAGACGCTTGAAGAGTGGTGTACCGATCTCGCCGCGGGAGCGGGCGGGGACGTCATCGGATTCGGATCGTACAATCAGATGCTCTACTCCGGCGGCGGTCTCGACGACCATTTTTACAACGTCAGGAACTTTGTGGAAATAGGGAAAAAGCTCGGCGTCGAGATCTGGGCGACGGTCCTTTCGTCCGCCCACTATAATTTCCGCGTCCCGACGGAAGACGACTTCCGCTGGCAGCTCAACACCTGCGTCGCCTGCGGGTGCCGCGGCGTGATTTGGTTCAGGCTTTACGACAAGCTGATAGCGGCGGACTATCACGGCTCTCCGATCGACGAGTTCGGCGAGAAGACGGTCAGATACCACGACCTCGCGAGAGTCCAGAAAAAGTTCAATTACCACTACGGAAAACTGTTCTCGCGCCTCGAACACGTAAGCACCGCGGGTATAGGGACGAGCTGGGGAGGATATTTCTACTTCCTCCCGGGCGCGCACGATCTTGTCGACGCGGCGTCTTCGCGGTCCGCGATGATCAGCTTTTTCAAGGACGGGGAGGGAACCGATTACGCCGTCGTGTTCAACACGCTTCAGCGCGAATCGACGTTCGTCACGCTTTCGTTCTCTGAAAAGGTCAAAGCCGCGAGAGCCGTTTACAGAAACGGGGAAGAGATCCACACGATGTTTGAGAGGGGAGAGACCAGGGGATCGGTTTCGAGCGGCGAGATCTGGCTGACTCCCGGACAGATGGAAGTTATCCGCCTCGAAAGAGCGGACTGACGAACGTTTCCGGACCCATTGAATGCGGCATAATAACAGCAAAAAAACAGAATGTTTTTTTAAGATAAAAATGTTGACAAAAGGACAAACCTATGATAGAATGTTATGGCACGCGCGAAGGGGGAAGCCTCCGCGCGACGCTGCGGCGGAATAGCTCAGCTGGCTAGAGCAATCGGTTCATACCCGATAGGTCGTGGGTTCAAGTCCAACTTCCGCTACCATATCGGGACCGATCATAGAATCGGTCCCATCATACGGCCCGCTGGTCAAGCGGCTAAGACACCGCCCTTTCACGGCGGTAACGGGGGTTCGATTCCCCC
>JAFSWB010000009.1 GCA_017444735.1 Clostridia bacterium
GGTGTTTGAACGGGTACAGGAGATCAAGTCGCAGACCAAGCGCCGCGCGCCGAAGAGCGACGACGGCGAAAAGCATCTGCTTTCGGATTATCTCTACTGCGGGGACTGTCACAAAAAGCTTTGGTATCACACGAACACGATCAACAAAGAAATACACTATTTTTCCTGTTCCAACTATACCAAAGACTATCGCGGCACCTGCCCCACAAGGCACTATATCCGCGCCGACGCTATCGAGCAGGTCGTGATGCTGGAGCTTCGCCGCCTTGCCGAGTTTTTGCAGGACGACGAGGACGCCTTCATCGAGATACTGACGAACAAGACGAACGGCGACATTCTCAAGGAGCAAAAGTATCTGCAGGACGAGATCAACAAAGCCGTCGCAAGAAACGAAAAGGTATCCGGCTTGTACGAAAAGCTTTACGAGGATCACGCCGAAAACAAGGTTTCGGAAGAATGGTTCATGCACATGTCGCAGAAGTACGAAACGGAGCGTCTTGAACTGAAAAACAAGATCAGCCGTTTTCGCAAAGAACTTGCCGAAGCCGATGCGCTCAAGATCGGACAGCAGTCGTTCGTGAATGCAATCAGGCGGTTTCTGCAGGTGCAGACGCTCACAAGACCGTTATTGCAGGAATTGATCGACCACATCGATGTGTTTGAAACGGAAGGCGTAGGTAAGAGCAGAGTGCAGCGCGTAGCAGTGTATTACCGCTTCGTCGGGTATATCGAGATTCCCGAACTGCCGAAGCACCGGCACAACGTCAGAGCAGACACCCGTCAAGGCGTATCCGTCGAATACGTTCCTCAGATCGCCACGGCTTAAAGAAACGACATCGTAGAAAGCTGTACGGAGCAGGCTCATCCGAACCTGCTCCGTACATAGAAAACCGCGTGAAAACAAAAGAAAATCGAGTATCAATAACTCAAGTCCGTTATAGATACTCGATATGGTGCGGATAAAAGGACTTGAACCTTCACCGAGTTGCCCCGACTAGAACCTGAATCTAGCGCGTCTGCCAATTCCGCCATATCCGCGTATAACGTGACGGATTCACCGCCACGTCCGATATTTTAGCACATGGGTACGCCGTTGTCAAGTGGCGGCGCGAAGTTTTTTCGCGTCACTTCTGCTCGGCGTCTCTCTCCGATTTGAGCTTCGTCAGCTCCTCCATAAACTTGTCGATATCCTTGAACTCTCTGTGGACCGACGCGAAGCGGACGTAAGCGACGTCGTCCTTCTCGCGCAGGCGCTCCATGACCATATCGCCGATCTGTGAAGACGGTATCTCCTGCTTCAGCGAGTTGCGGATCTCCGCCTCGACCTCGCGCGCGATCGCCTCCGCGTCGACGGGGCGCTTCTGACACGCTTTCAGAAGCCCGGTGAGCAGTTTATTCTTGTCGAAAAGCTCCTTCGAGCCGTTTTTCTTGACGACGACGGGGTGGAATTCCTCAATTATTTCATAGGTCGTGAATCGTCCGTGACATTCGAGGCATTCGCGCCTTCTTCTGATGCTGTTGTTTTCTTCAAGCGGTCTGGAGTCGACGACCTTGCTTTCCGGAGACGAGCAGAAGGGACATTTCATAAAAAGACAACCGCCTTTCAAAATTTGTGTCAATTAAGTATAACACAAGGAAAGGCGGCTGTCAATAACGGCGATCGGGCAGATCACTCCGTCCCGGGCGCTTTTTCACTTTCCGGGGCCGCGCTCTCCGGCCCGTTCGCGGCGGCGTCCGACGCGCCGCTCGGATATTCGAAAGTCCCTATGAAGCCCGAAACGTCGGAGGAACAGACGTCGCCGCCGATCACGCGGTTTTTATAGACGATCACGTTCGCGGTGACCTCGCCGTTGTAGTCGGGATAGTTCCTCACCCTGTACGAATATCTCGTGACTTCCTTTCCCTTGTATTTCGACAGATCGAGCCCGCCCTGCTTCTGAAGCTCGTTGTACGACGATAGCACGCGGTCGAACTCCGACGGCAGACGGAGCGTCACCTCCTCCGTCGGCTCCTCGTCGACATCCCATCCGAACTGATTGAGAAAGGCGACCCGGTCGCCGTTGTTCTTCACCTTGTCATAGTTGTAGCTCGCGTTCTTTTCGGCGATGGCGGCGGTCGTCTTCGGCGCGTATTCGGGGATGAAGAGGATAAGCGCGACGAGGATCGCGAGAGCGGTCCCGATTATTCCGATGAGCTTGAGCGTGTTGGCCTTAACGCTGTATACAAACATATTGAATCCTCCCGACTTTCGGCTTTACGTTATATATATATTTCGGAAAAGACCAGCGTATGACAGCGAGCGGATTTTTGAAAAAGCGAGAAAAAGAGAGAAACAGTGAGAAAACGAGAGATTTTTCACATTTTAACCGATCTAATCGCCGAAAGTGATCTGACTTTGACTTTCTTTGACTTTGACTTTCTCTGACCTTTGAGGTACAATATCGGCAGAACGAAAGAAAGGGATGACGACCGGATGATACTATCGGATCAGATCGCAAAAATAATCGAGGAAATGCTCGACCGCTCGGACGGTATCGCCGAGGTGAGACGAAACGATCTTGCGACGAAGCTCGGCTGCGTCCCGAGTCAGATAAATTACGTTATCACATCGCGCTTCACACCGGAGCGCGGTTATCTGACCGAGAGCAGACGAGGCGGCGGCGGGTTTATAAAGATCGTCCGCGTCAGGATGACAGCGAACGAATACCTGATGCACTTTTTCCACGCCGTCGGCGAAGAGCTTGACGCGACCGACGCCAAGGCGTTCGCCCGGAATCTGCTTGATCACGGTATCGTGACGCCGCGCGAACACGCGCTCATTGTTTCCGCTCTCACGGGCGGTTCGCTCGACAGGGTCGAACAAAACAAAAGAGACGCTGTCAGAGCCGACATAATGCGGCATATTCTGATGACGCTGATGAGTTAAAATAATTGTTCAAGGGAGGGTTTTATCATGCTTTGCGAAAGATGTAAAAAGAATGAGGCGACCGTTTTCTACAGGGAATCGGTCAACGGAAAAGAAAGATCGCTCAGTCTCTGCGCGGACTGCGCGGAGAAAGCGAGAAAAAAGGGTGAGCTCGAAGACGGATTCATGAAGAACGGATTTTTCGGCGGCGGATTTTTCGACGATCCGTTTGCCGACGCCGACAAGCTCTTCGGCAGTCTGTTCGGCGTTAAGTCGCTTCCGGGCGCGAAGACCGAGAAAGTCAAAAAGTGTTCGCTCTGCGGCGCGACTTTCAGGGATCTCATGAACGAGGGCAAGGCGGGCTGTCCCGAATGTTACAGGACGTTCGCCGAGGAGTTCGCGCCTACGATCTCCCGCATCCACGGGACGACCTCACACGTCGGCGGCGCTCCCTCCGCTTTCAGAAGGAACAGGGAGCAGAAAGAAAAGATCCACACCCTTGAAGCGGAGCTCAAATCCGCCGTTAAGGAAGAAAATTACGAGAGAGCGGCGCAGCTCCGCGACGAGCTTCGTTCTCTCCGCGGCGAAAGCGAGGCGAGATGATCATGACGTGGTATGAAACAAAGGGAAGAGACTCCGACGTTTTCGTGTCCTCGCGGATCCGTCTTGCGAGAAACCTCAACGACTACCCGTTCGAGGGCCGTCTCGACGACGCGTCGAGGCGTGAGATAATAAATAAGGTCCGCTCCGCGTTCGAGGGGGACGGAGAATACCGTTTCGTCGACTTTTCGGCGCTCCCGGAGAACGAGAGGATCGCCGCGGCGGAGGAGCATAAGGTATCCCCCGAATTTGCGCGCGGTACGGCGGCGAGAGCCGCGATCGAATCAAGCGACGGCGCGGTCTCGGTGATGATCCTCGAGGAGGATCACGTCCGCATCCAGTCGATACTGCCCGGCAAGTCGCTTAAAGAGGCGTACGACAGGGCGGCGTCGGTCGACGGCAAACTCGATTCTAAGCTGAATATCGCGTACGACGACAAGCTCGGATATCTCACCCACTGCCCGACGAACCTCGGCACCGGCATGAGGGCGTCCGTGATGATGTTCCTGCCCGGCACTGTCGCGGCGGGCGGCATCAGAACGCTTGCAAATCAGCTCTCCAAGATCGGGCTGACCGTTCGCGGAATGTCCGGCGAGGGATCGGCGGCGGACGGGTGTCTGTTCCAGATCTCGAATCAGGTCACCCTCGGCGTGACGGAGGAAGAGACGATCTCGAAGCTTTCCGACGTCACCGGGAAGATCGCGGAGCAGGAGAGGGCGTTCCGCAAGAAACTCGCCGAAAAAGACGGCGAGCGGCTGAACGACCGCGTTATGCGCGCGTACGGCACGTTGATGTACGCGACGATGATCGACACGAAGGAGCTCTTCTCCCTTTACGCGGACGTCCGGCTCGGCGTCTGTCTCGGACTGATCGAGGGGATCGGGACCGAAAAGCTCGACACGATCCTCATTCGCTCGATGCCCGCGATGCTTATGCGGGATCACGGCGGCAATATGACGCCCGCCGAGCGTGACCACGCCCGCGCGGAAAACGTCAGACGTCTTCTTTCGGGAGCCTCGAGGGAGGACTGAACGGAAAAGGCTGTTAACCTGTTGAAAGAAGGTGGGGTTTTATGAACATCGGATTTACCGGAAGAGCGCAGAGCGCGATCGAGCGCGCCGTTTCCGCGGCGTGCGAGATGGGGCACAACTGCGTAGGAACCGAACATATTCTTCTCGGCCTGCTCGGAGAAGGCGAAGGGCTTGCCGCCCGCGTGCTCTCCGACCGCGGCGTCACGGCTGAAAAGCTCCGCGATCTCATTGAGGAGACGTCCGGCGTCGGCGAGAGGACGCGTCTGTCCGCCGCCGATATGACCCCGCGCACGAAGAAGATAATTGAGACTTCGGCCGCGATAGCCATGAACATGGGCCACGGCTTTATAGGAACCGAGCATCTGCTTCTCGCGATGACCGGCGAGCGCGACTGCTTCGCCGTGAAGATGCTCGAAAAGATGGGCGTTTCTATCGGCGAGCTGAGGCGTGATATCGCGTCTTATCTCGGCCGGGACGGAGAGGATGCCGAGCCCGCCCCCGAAAGAGGCGGGAAGGATGGCGCGTCGATCAAGGGCTGTCCGACGCTGTCCTCTCACGGCAGAGACCTCTGCGCGCTCGCGAAGGAAGGGAAGCTCGACCCGATAATCGGGCGCGACTCCGAGACGGAAAGACTCATTCAGATCCTTTCCCGCCGCACGAAGAACAACCCGTGTCTGATCGGCGAACCGGGCGTCGGCAAGACCGCCGTCGTCGAGGGACTCGCCGAGAGGATCGTCGAGGGCAACGTCCCGGACGATCTGAGAGGCAAGTCGATCGTCACTCTCGATATCTCTTCGATGGTCGCCGGAGCGAAATACAGAGGCGAATTCGAGGAGAGAATGAAGAACGTGATGAAGGAGGTCCTTGAAAACAGGAACATCATCCTCTTCATCGACGAGATCCACACGATAATCGGCGCGGGCGGCGCGGAGGGCGCCGTCGACGCGGCGAATATAATCAAGCCGGCGCTCGCGCGCGGCGAGATGCAGGTGATCGGCGCGACGACGATAGACGAGTACAGACGCCACATCGAAAAGGACGCGGCGCTCGAGAGAAGGTTCCAGTCCGTCATGGTCGGAGAGCCGACCCCCGAGGAGGCTGAAAAGATCCTCTTCGGTCTGCGCGACAAATACGAGGCGCATCACAAGCTGAAGATCAGCGACGAGGCGATAAAAGCCGCCGTCAAGCTGTCGGTCCGATATATTAATGACCGGTTTCTCCCCGACAAGGCGATCGATCTGATCGACGAGGCGAGCTCGAAGAAGAGGATCGCGGGGATCACCCCGACGCCGGAGGTGAGGGAGCTTGAAACGAAGCTCAAATCCGTCACCGCCGAGAAAGAGGAAGCGATCCTCTCCGAGGATTACGAAAAAGCGGCGTCCCTGCGCGACGACGAAAAGAAGCTCTCCGAGGAGCTCGACGCGGTGAGAGCGTCGAAATCGGACAGGAAAGACGGAGAGGCGATCGTCACGGAGGAGGATATCGCCGATATCGTCTCCGCCTGGACTCACATCCCGGTTAAAAAGCTCGAGGAAGAGGAGAGCGAAAGGCTCATGAAGCTCGAATCGACGCTCAAAGAGAGGATAATCGGTCAGGACGAGGCGGTCGAGGCGGTCGCCCGCGCCATCAGACGCGGCAGACTCGGAC
>JAFSWB010000088.1 GCA_017444735.1 Clostridia bacterium
GGGAGGGAAGTTGGTGAAAAGGGCTCGCGGCTTCCTTAAAAGCCAGCGAGCCCTTGAACGGGTCCTTCCCTCCCCGGACGACTCTTTTTTTCAGTGCAGGCTTTTTTTCTCCAGAGAAAAAAAGAGTGCAAAAGGTAAATATAATCAAAAAAGCCCGCAGGCTTTTTTTCCTTATATCTCCTAAAAAAAAGAAAAAGGGCTCGCAAGCGAACCCCATTTTACATGAAGCGGCGGCGGTTTTTACTTCCCGCCGAATGAAGGCTTGTATTCTTCCTTCCTCTTCTCCTTTTTTTCGGCGTGCGAGCGGACGGCGAGCCAGACGCAGAACGGAACGAGCCAGAAAACGGTGTAGACGACGCCGATCATTACGGTCGTCCCCGCGGACCTCCCGCCGGGTATCACCGCGAAAAGTATGATAAAGCAGGCGAGCGTCACGACGTAGTGAAGAACGGCGCGGACCGCGGTATTCATCACGTCGGTCGTCAGAAAAGCTGTCATTATCCCGGCGACGACGGAAAAAACGAGGATGGAAACGACGCGCCCGACCGACATATAGTCGGAATTTTTGAGGAAAAGATACGCGCCTGAATAAATCAGGATATTCGCGGCGGTGAAGACGACGCACGCGCGGACGACCGCGTTTTTTACGAACGGTAAGACCTTGTTTTTCAAAGAAGTTCCCTCCCTTGTGCCGTTTGAAGATATTTTAGCACGGATCCGCGCCTTTTTCAAGTCGAATATCGTTGCAAACGAACCGTTCTTATGATAAAATAATCGTCGAATAAGGATTATCCGGAGAAATTACTATGGAATATGCTTTTTCTGAAAAAATCGCCGGGATGAAGCCGTCGGCGATAAGAGAGATCTTCAAATCGCTCGCCGACCCGTCGATAATCAGCTTCGCGGCGGGCAATCCGTCTCCGCTTTCCTTCCCGAGAGAGGCGATCGCGGCGATCTCGGAGGAGATACTGAAGGAACAGGCGGTGACCGCGCTCCAGTACAGCGTGACCGAGGGATACGGGCCGCTCCGCGAGGACGTAAAGCGGCGTATCGGGGAAAAATTCGGGATCGACGCCGCGGGCGACGAGACGATCATCACCGCCGGCGGTCAG
This sequence comes from Clostridia bacterium, assembly GCA_017444735.1. Lineage (GTDB taxonomy): Bacteria > Bacillota > Clostridia > Oscillospirales > CAG-272 > RUG11130. The sequence goes on from JAFSWB010000088.1 coordinate 1,113, forward strand.
CAGGGGATCGAGCTCGCGTGCAAGGTGCTCTGCAACGAGGGCGACGCGGTGATCTGCGAGGAGCCGACGTTCATCGGCGCGCTCAACGCGTTCCGTTCGAACGGCGCGCGACCGATCGGCGTCCCGCTCCGCGGCGACGGGATCGACACGGAGGCGCTCGACCGCGCTCTCACGGAGCACCCGGAGGCGAAAATGATATACCTCATCCCCACCTTTCACAACCCGGCGGGGATAACGTCGACTCTCGAAAACAGACTCCGCGTCCTTGAGATCGCGCGCCGTCACGGCGTCCCGATATTCGAGGACAACCCGTACGGAGAGCTCCGCTTTTCCGGCGAGGATACCGACACCCTGAAAAAGCTCGACGGGGACCGCGGAGGCGTCATTTACTGCTCGACTTTCTCCAAGATCCTGTCAGCGGGAATGAGAGTCGGATACGTCACCGCTCCCGCGCCGGTGATCTCCAAAATGGTCATCGCGAAGCAGGTCGAGGACGTCCACACGAATATCTTTTTCCAGATCCTGACGCACAGATTCATCGACGAATACGATCTCGACGCGCATATCGCGGGGATCCGCGCCCTGTACCGCGCCAAATGCGGTCTTATGCTCGACCGGCTCGAAAAGGATCTCGCTCCCGACGTCGATTTCACACGGCCGGACGGAGGTCTCTTCATCTGGTGTACCCTTCCCGACCGGATCGATCAGGAATATTTCGTAAAGGAAGCTCTGCGGCGCGGCGTCGCGGTCGTCCCCGGCGGCACGTTCTGCTGTGAGGTCGGCGCGAAGTCACAGTCGTTCAGACTCAACTACTCCACGCCGAGCGACGAGGACATTGTCAGGGGAGTCGGGATCCTCGGCGCCATCACGAAAGAATAGGAGAAAGCTTTTGTTTATCGACAAGATCAGGATCTACGTCAAAGCGGGCGACGGCGGAAACGGAGCCGTCTCCTTCAGACGTGAGAAATACGTGGCGAAGGGCGGACCGGACGGCGGCGACGGCGGACGGGGCGGCGACGTGATCTTTACGGTCGACGACGGCGCGAACACCCTGCTCGCCTTCCGTTACAAGCGCAAATTCATCGCCGAGAACGGCGGCCCCGGCGAGGGGTCGAAGTTCCACGGGAAAGACGGCGGGGATATCTTTATAAAAGTGCCGCGCGGCACGCTCGTCAGGGAAGCCGAGAGCGGTCTCGTCATCCGCGATATGAGCGACGGCGAGGACTTTACCGTCTGCCGCGGAGGACGCGGAGGCTGGGGCAACAAGCACTTCGCGACGCCGACCAGACAGATACCGCGCTTTGCGAAATCAGGCCTTCCCGGCGAGGAGCGCGAGGTGATATTAGAGCTCAAGATGATCGCCGACGTCGGACTCGCGGGTCTGCCGTCCGCGGGAAAATCTTCCCTTTTGGCGGCGGTATCCGCGGCGAGACCGAAGGTCGCCGAATATCACTTTACGACGCTCGAGCCGGGGCTCGGTGTCGTCGGCACAGGCGGCGAGTCCGGCTTCGTTATGGCCGACATCCCCGGCCTTATCGAGGGCGCGTCGGAGGGCGCGGGCCTCGGTCACGATTTCCTGCGCCACATAGAGCGGTGCCGGATGATCGTTCAGGTCGTCGACGTCGCCGCGACGGAGGGGCGTTCGCCCGCGGAGGACCTTCTGACGATCTCGGAAGAGCTTGAAAAATTCTCCCCGGACGTCGCGTCCCGTCCGCGCCTTATAGCCGCGAACAAGGCGGACCTCCTTGCCTCGGACGAAAGCGAATTTCCGCTCATCCCGTCCGTTTACGAGGGCGCCGCCGAGCTCGAGCGCGAGGCGGCGAAACACGGCTGGGAGGTCGTCTATATCTCCGCCTCGAAAAAAATGAACACGGACGCCCTCGTCAAAAAGATATCCGATATGCTCCGCGATCTGCCTCCGGTACTGACCTACGAGCCGGAGATAGCGACGGAGGAGGAGCGCGCCGCCGCGGCGTCGCCCGACGACGTCGTCGTGACGCGGGACGGGAACGTCTTCACCGTAGAAGGCGATTGGGCGAGACTGCTCGTCGGCAGGGTGAACTTCGACGACAGAGAGTCGCTTATGTATTTTGAAAATTCACTCTCGAAGGCCGGGATAATCGACCGGCTGAGAGAGGCGGGATGCGCCGAGGGAGACACGGTCTCCATATACGGCGTCGAGTTTGATTTCGTTGAATGAGGAGACGATCATGAGAGAACAGATAATCAGCTACTGCGACAGATACGGTATTCCGGAAGAACACAAAAACGTCCTCGCCGCCCTTTACGATAAGATCGAGAGCGACGGAGAGCTCTCCGAAAAGCTCACGATGGCGCGCGATATCCTTCTCGCCGGCGGTTCCGACCGCTATTCCCTTTTTTCTCCCGTGCTCCGTAAGATCGACGCCGCGACCGGAGCGAACAGCTACACGACCGACCTGCTCTTTTTCATCACCTGCGTCGACGCCGCGAAGAAAAGGTATGAACGGCTCGGGATCGACCTGTCGATCTGGCGCGACTCGATGAGCGACCTCGCGGTGAAATACCGCGAATGCGTCGCCGTCTACGGAGTCCCCGGGATCTTCACCGAGGGCTGGCACTGCCGGTTCTTCCACCCCGACCGCTTTCAGCTCGGGAGGATGCAGTACGAGACGGTCACCTGGGACCGGGAGGAGCAGTACAAGTGGTTGAAATACGGCGACACCCTCATCAATATGCACATTCCGGGGAGCACCGGTCAGCCGTTCGACAGAGCGGCGAGACGCGATTCGTACAAAAGGGCGTACGATTTCTACCGCGATCTCTTCCCGGACGGAAAAATGGCGATCTGCTGCGGAAGCTGGCTCCTTTTCGAGGAGCAGAGAAAGTTCCTCAAGGGATGTCCGAACATTCTCGACTTCATGGACGATTTCGAGATTATCGAATCGCACAGAAGCGAGAGGCGCGGCGACTTGTGGCGGATCTTCAACACGATGTCCCAGAACGTCGACGAGTTCCCGACGGACACGGCGCTTCAGCGCTCGTACGCCGATTGGCTGCGCGCGGGCAACGACCCCGGCGGCGGCTTCGGACTCATAATGATCGAGGGACCCGAGTTCTTCGAGAGATAAAGGAAATCCTCCGGGCGATCCCGGAGGATTATCGTTTTTAAGATACCGCGAAAGGAAATGACATTACGGGCGACATCGAATATTTCCGTTTAATTACCCGGAAACGTATGCGGAGAACCTTTCGTAAAATCAAGAATTCATTTTCCTGCGTATCGTTTCGGCAATCTCTTTTTCGGTTTCTTTGCCGTAATCGAAAAGAGTAAAATCGATTGACGTTCCGTCTTTCGTTTTTACGGAATAGAAAATCGTATCGCGTTGAGCGTTCCCGGTCAAAACGAATGAAATCAGAACCGCCCAGCCGTGATCTCCCTCTGCGAATTTACTTGAAAAAGAACATATTTCTTCAAACGGAACGGCTCGTCTTTTAAAATGAGTTTTCCCGTTTATACGAGTTGCTCTCGGAAAAACGATCTTTTCGTCGTCTAACGTCAGATTCCTGCTCGCAACGCCGAAAAAAACAGCTGCAAGTAAAACGGTCAGCGGCGCTCCCATACAGACCAACACTGCGGGCACCCCTTCAAACGGCATACCCGAAACAAGCAGGAGAATACCCGCCGCAAGCATCAGAACAAATACGAACAGAGCCGACCCGACCCAATTCAGAGAAGAAGATCTGTACGTTCTCATCCTTTGCCTCTTTTTTCAGTTCACCGTTCCCGACGAACGCTTCGCCATCGCGAGGACGCGGTCGCGGAGCTTTTCGTTCTCCGGCTTTTCGAGCGTCGGATCGTCCCCGAGTATCCTTGTGACGCACTCCGTCACCTTGTCGGTGATCGCGGAATCCGAGAGCGCGCGGATCAGCGAGAGCGTAGACTGCCCGTGCTGGCGGACGACGCTGTTTTCGGACAGTATATCACCGGGTCCGCGCTGGCGGAGGTCCGCCTCCGCGATCTTGTAACCGTCGCGGGAGCGTTTGAGCGTTTCGATCCTGTCCTTCGCCTTCTCCCCTTTTGAATCGGAGACCATAACGAAATACGATTTCGCCGGGCCGCGTCCCACGCGCCCTCTCAGCTGGTGAAGCTGTGAGAGCCCGAAGCGCTCGGCGTTTTCAACGATCATAAGCGTCGCGTTCGGCACGTTGACGCCGACCTCGATGACCGTCGTCGAGACGAGGACGTCGATCTCTCCGCGAGCGAATGCCGTCATCACAGCGTCCTTTTCGGCGGGCTTCATCCGCCCGTGGACGAAACTGACGCGGCAATTTTTCAGTTCGTTTTTCAGCCGCTCGGAATATTCGACCGCCGATTTCATCGGAAGCTCGGGGTCAGGTCCGATAAGATCGAAAAGCGAAATATCAGCCATCTCGAGGGGATCGTCCCCCTTTTCGGGGACCGGCGATTCCTCGACCGCGGGGCAGACAACGTAGACCTGATGACCTTCTCCGACCTGCTTTTCGATAAACGCGTTCAATCGTTTCCTGTAACTCTCGTCGACGGCGAACGTGTCGACGGGCTGACGGCCGGAAGGCAGTTCGTCGAGGCGCGAGACGTCAAGATTACCGTACGCGATCAGAGAAAGCGTCCTCGGGATCGGCGTCGCGCTCATAACGAGCGTGTGGACGCCCTCCGTCTTCTCGGCGAGCGCGGCGCGCTGCATTACGCCGAACCGGTGCTGTTCGTCGATGATCGCGAGACCGAGACGTGAGAAAGTGACGTCCGGCGAGATCAGCGCGTGAGTTCCGATGAGAAGAACGGGGACGGATCCGTCGGCGATTGCCGCGGATATCTCGCGTCTCTTCGCCGCGCCGGTCGAGCCGGTGAGCAGGAAGCACTTATATCCGAGTCTGTCAAAAAGCGCGGAGAGGTCGGAAAAATGCTGTGTTGCAAGTATTTCCGTCGGAGCCATGAGAGCGACCGAATACCCCGCCTTCATTGTGAAATAAGCCGCCGCCGCCGCGACGACGGTCTTGCCCGAGCCGACGTCGCCGACGAGAATGCGGTTCATTACTTTTCCGCCCGAAAGATCGGCGCCGATCTCGGCGATCGCCCTTTTCTGCGAGGCGGTCAGCGTGAACGGGATCGCTCCCGTGAAAGGCGCGGTATCCGTCTTCGGAACGACGGTTTTCGATAATTCGTTCCTTCTGCCCCCTGATACCGAGAGAGACAGAGAGGTGAGAAGGAGTTCGTCGAAAGAGAGACGGTCCTTCGCCGCTCCGAGCGCCTCGACGGACTCGGGAAAATGGATATTCCTGACGGCGTACGAATGTGTCGGCAGAGACAGACGAGAGAGGACCTCCTCGGGAAGATACTCCCCTCCCCCTCCGGTCATCGAGATCGCCGCCGCCACCGACTGCGCGACCGCTTTTTGAGTAAGACCGCGCGTCAGAGGATAGACCGGAACGATCGGAAGAAGATCGCCGCCCTCGACGTACGGCTCCCACACGGGAGAATTGATCGTGAGACGGCTTTTTTCAAGCTCGAACCGCCCCCATATCCTGAACTGCGCGCCCGTTCTGAAGTTGTCGCGGACGTACGGCTGATTGAAAAACGTCGCCTCGCACGTCCCCGTCTCGTCGAAAAGCCTTATCTTCGTTATCGTCATCCCGCGCCGGATCATCCGGCTCATCGGCTCCGACGCGACGGCGAGAACGGAGGACACGGGCTCGGATCTTCCCGTGCCGCCGGCGTTTATACTTCCGCGGATCTCCGCGAGCGTCCTGACGTGTTCCCTGTTCTGGTACGCGCGGGGATAATATCTGAGAAGGTCCCCGACCGTCGTCACGCCGACGCGGGAAAACGCCGCGGCGCGCGCGGGTCCGACGCCCTTGGCCGCCGTCACGGGCATATTGAGTTTTTCGACGGCGCTTCCGACTGCCACGGCGACACCTCCCTTCCCTGATTGATACCGCTTTTATTCTATCACAGTTTCCCGCCGTTTACAACAAAAAAGGATCCGTTCGCTCGGAACGGATCCTTTTCGTCTTTTGTTTTGTGAACTTATTTGAGTTCGACGGTGGCGCCGGCAGCTTCGAGCTGAGCCTTGAGGGCGTCGGCGTCCTCTTTGGTAGCGCCTTCCTTGATGGCCTTCGGAGCGCTCTCGACGAGCTCTTTGGCTTCCTTCAGGCCGAGACCGGTGATCTCGCGGACGACCTTGATAACGTCGAGCTTCTTAGCGCCGAAGTTGGCGAGAATGACGTCAAACTCGGTCTTTTCCTCAGCGGCGGCGGCTGCGGGAGCAGCGCCTGCGCCGGCGGCGACGGCGACGGGAGCGGCGGAAACGCCGAACTCTTCCTCGACAGCCTTAACGAGCTCGGAGAGCTCAAGAATGGTGAGACCCTTGATCTCATCAAGAATAGCGGTGATCTTTTCAGATGCCATTTTAATTTTCCTCCGTTAATTATTTCAGTTGATTTGTTTTTTGATTACTCTTCGGGTTTCTCTTCGGTGGGAGCTTCCTCGGCCGGAGCTTCCTCGGCCGGAGCTTCCTCGGCCGGAGCTTCCTCAGCCGGAGCTTCCTCGGCGGGAGCTTCCTCAGCCTTTTCGGCGGGAGTCATATCGCCCTTGTCAACGACTGCCTGAAGACCGACCGCAAGGCCGTAAAGAGGCGACATCAGGCTGCCCATGAGCTTAGCGATAAGAACTTCCTTCGGCGGGATGTCGGCGAGTTCTCCGACGACGGCGGCGTCGACGACGGCTCCGTCAAGAAAGCCCGCTCTGATCTCAAAGGTCTCGATCTTGTCCGCGTACTTCTTAAGTATCTTCGCGGGCGCGACGGGGTCCTCAAAGCTGACCGCGACGGCGTTCATACCCTCGAGATGGGGCTTCAGTCCGTCAAAGCCGACCTTTTCGCACGCGAGATTGATAAGACTGTTCTTGATGACAGAATAATCAACGCCCGCCGCGCGGAGCTCGGCGCGGAGCTTCGTATCGTCCTCGACCGTGATTCCCTGATATTTCACAAGCACTCCGGAAACCGCTTTGCCGAACTTGTCGGCAAGCTCGTTCACGACCGCCTGCTTCTGCTCCAGGATCTTTGCGCTTGGCATGTTTTCGTTCCTCCTTCTTGAGATTTACAGGAAACAAAAAAGTCTTTTTCCGCTCTCCGCGAAAAAAGACGCACAGGGAAACCCCTCCGTGTAGTCTCTCCTCGGCAGGAAAGCGAATCGCTTTTACCGTAACCTGCTGTCTTTGGTTCAACAACAAGAGCATTATACACGAGGAGACGGCGGTTGTCAACACTTTTTTGAAAATTTTTTCGGCTAACGGCGGCGCGGCCGCCGCCCGCGCCCGTCAAATCTTGACAAAAACAGCGTTTTACATTAAAATATTATAAAATCGGATTTCAGTCATCAAAGGAAAGAGAGGCGAGGGGAATGGAAGAAAAGAAGAGGCCCGCCGCGGAGCGGCTTCGCCCGAGGTCCTTCGACGAGATGGCGGGTCAGGAAAAGCTCGTCGGAAAAAACGGAACGCTGCGGCGTCTCGTCGAGCACGGCGTCCTTCCCTCCGTGATCTTCTTCGGCCCTCCGGGGACGGGAAAGACGACGGCGGCGACGATCCTCGCGGAGCAGTCGGGGCGCGAGATCTTCTACCTCAACGCGACGACGGCGACACTCGCCGACGTCAAGACGGTCGCCATGGCGTCCGGCTCGATCACCGGCGCGGGCGGAGTCGTCCTCTACCTCGACGAGATCCAGTATTTCAACAAAAAGCAGCAGCAGTCGCTCCTCTCGTATATCGAGGACGGCAGTATCACGCTGATCGCCTCCACGACCGAAAATCCGTACTACTACGTTTACGACGCGCTTCTATCCCGATGCTCCGTGTTCGAATTCCGTCCCGTATCCGCCGCGGATATCGAAAAAAGGCTGCGCGAGGCGGCGGCGATAATCGCACCCGACCGTTCTCTCACCGACGGCGCGTTCCGCGCCGCCGCGGCGTCCGGCGCCGGAGACGTGAGACGGGCGATCAATACGCTCGAACTCGTTCTCTCCGTCGCGGACGGAAAAGTGATCTCGGAGGACGACGTCCTCGCCGTTCTCCCCGAAGCGTCGATCGGCGCGTTCGACAGAGACGGCGACGTCCATTACGACCTTCTCTCGTGTCTTCAGAAGTCGATAAGGGGCTCCGACCCGGACGCGGCCGTCTTCTACCTCGCCCGCCTTCTCGAGGGGGGCGACATAATCTCCCCGTGCAGACGGCTTCAGGTGATCGCCAGCGAGGATATCGGTCAGGCGTATCCCCTCGCCGCGGTCATAACGCGGGCGTGCTGTGAGTCGGCGAAGGAGCTCGGTCTACCCGAGGCGGCGATCCCGCTCTCGAACGCCGCCGTCATGCTCGCGACGGCTCCGAAATCGAACACGTCGAACGTCGCGTATCAGAAGGCGTCCGCCGACGTCAGAGCCGGACTCGGAAGAGAGATCCCCTCTCACCTGAGAAGCCCGCTTTTCAAGGGATATAAGTATCCGCACGACTTCCCGAACAGATACGTAAAACAGCAGTATCTTCCCGACGATCTGTGCGGGAAAAAGTATTATTCGTTCGGCGAAAACAAGACGGAGCAGGCGGCGAGGGCGCACATGGATAAGATAAAAGGAGTTAAAAACGACGGTTGACCGCGTTTCGGAAAACCGGGAATTGTAAATTTTCTGTTAACATACTTTGTTTCTACTTATGACAGAAGCATAATATGATATAATTTATAAGATTTATTACGCTTTTAAGATCCGACGCGGAAAGGAGGAACGGGATGACTCTTATCGGTATGCGCGGACGACGCGGAATAAGCCGCCTCATTTTCATTCTCATCATCATCGCGGTCGTGCTCGCCATTCTCGTGACGATCCCTCTCGTTCTGTACTACCGCTCGCAGTCCGAAAAGATCGGATGCGTCGCGGCGCTCGACACCGCGACAAGACAAATGGCGGACAAATTCCTCATCGACGGTTTCAAGGACGCGTCGGAGGTCAAGGCGTGGGTCACGCTCGTCATGAACGGTTGGGACGACCTCTGCCCGGGCGGAGGCAACGTATACATAATTCACGATGAAAGCGCGGAAATGCCGTGGCGTCTCGTTTGCGGGATGCACGGCGAAGACAAAAAGGAATGCTGCCGCCTCAACGCCTCGTGGGCGCTCGGTCAGGTCAGGGAGGCCGTCAAAAAGGCCGCTGACGACGGAAAAGATCCGCCGGAGAAGATCGAGATCCCGCTGAACGGCAAAACGCTCGAAGTGAAGTTGACTGATAAAAGGATGACCGACGTCACCCGCGGGACGGGGACGATGATGGATTACGACGGCACCGTCGCGTTTTACGCCGTCGCCGGGTACGGCGACGAGTGGAGATCGACGGGCGCTTCCTCCGGCACGGTATGTTATTTCTGTTTCGCCGACCCGAACTACTGTGCGAGCTGGCTCGTCGGAAAAGGCTGGACCGGCGACGCCTACAGTTAAGATCGGAGGCCGCGGATTTGATCGTTTACTCCTATACTCCCCTTCTCGTCTTCTCGGTCGTTATCGCCGCCGTTCTCGGAGCGGTGTCCGGTTCGTTTCTCAACTGCGCCGGATGGCGGATCGCTCACGGAGAGTCGTTCGTCAAAGGAAAAAGCCGGTGTCCCTCGTGCTCTCACGAGCTCGGCGCTCTCGACCTCATTCCCGTTTTCAGTTACGTTTTTCTCGGCGGAAAATGCCGGTACTGCAAAAAGAAGATATCGCCGCGGTATCTCGTCGCCGAGCTGATAATGGCGGCGCTCGCGGTCATGTGCGTCCTCTTTTTCGATCTGTCTTTTCTGTGCCTGCGCAATTTTCTCTTCATCTCGTGCCTGTTCTGCCTGTCGGTCGCCGACCTTGAGGCGTTCATCATTCCGAACGGAACGCTGATCGCCGCCGTCGCCGTCTGGCTCGCGTGGCTCCCGTTCTCCGGTTACGGATGGGCGGAAATCGGTCTTCACGTTCTCTCCGCCGCGGTTTACGGGGCGGGCGTCCTCGTCCTCTCGCTCATTATGGACAAACTTCTCAAAAAGGAAAGCCTGGGCGGGGGCGACGTCAAGCTCTTTTTCGTGATGGGTCTTTATCTCGGTCTCGTCGCTTCCCTTTTCTCCGTGATGCTCTCGTGCGTCATCGGATTGCTCTTCGTCCTGTTCGCAAGAAAAAAGGCGGGAGAGCATTTCCCGTTCGGTCCTTCGATCGCCGCGGCGACGACGGTCATGCTGTTCTGCGGCGACCTCCTCACAAACGCTTATCTCGGCCTCTTCGGGGGTTAAAGATATTTCTTGAAGTTAATTTAAGAGAAAGGCATTTCGGCTATGGCTAAAAACATTCTGGGCATAGACATCGGCTACGACAGCCTGAAGCTTGCTCTCGTCAACGGAACGACGGTCAAAAAGACGTACAGCGTTCCGATGCCGAAGAAGCTCCTTCAGGAGGGGCGCGTCGTCTCAACCGAGACGATGGGCGAGCTCATCCGCGGATCAATGAGAAAAGGCGGCATCAGCGCGAACTACGCCGCGCTGTCGCTCTCCGGAGAGTCGGTTTTCATCAGGACTCTCACCGTTCCGCAGATGACGCCCGATCAACTGAACTATAACATCGGATATGAGTTCCGGGACTACATAACGACGGAACTGAAAGACTGCGTTTTCGATTACGCGATGATCTCGACTCCGGAGCAGCTCAGATCGCAGACGGAGACGGTAGACGAATCGGGCAATCGCGTCGCTCCGACGATGGACATCCTCGCGGTCGCCGCGCCCGTCAAGCTGATCGAGGACTCGAAGGCGATGCTCCGCAAGGCGGGACTCCGGCTCGCGAAAGCCGCTCCGTCCGAATGCGCCTATATCGCGCTCATCAGAGAAGCCGAAAAGCGCGGCGCGGAGAAGGATCGGGAATACTGTATCCTCGATCTCGGATACAACGCGATCCGTATGCATATGTTCCGCGGCGAGCGCCACATGGTAACGCGTCAGCTTGAGGTCGGCCTTTCGAGCATCGACGACGTCATCGCCGACACTTACAACGTCGACGTTCATCTCGCACACACCTATCTTCTGTCAAACCATGACGGATGTCAGGACAAGGACGTCTGCGTATCGGCGTTCGGCAACATTTCCGTCGAGCTGATGAGAGCGATCAACTTCTACCGCTTCAACAACCCGGAAAGCAGCCTTTCCGACATATGGCTCTGCGGCGGCGGCGTCGCGATCCCTTCTTTACGCAATTCGATCGCCGAGTCGCTTGATCTGAACCTTCACCCCGCGGAAGAGCTCGTTTCAGGCGGAGACCGGATAGCCGACTGCTTCGAGTTCGTTCAGGCTATCGGGATAGCGCAGTATTGAGAGAGGGGGAAACAGATAGTGGCATTTAATGCAAAAGCGGCTTCGGGACGGGCCCCGTCAAAGATAACGCTTCCCACTAAAAGAACGGTCAACTTCGCCGAGGTAGGCAAAAAGAAAACGAAGCTCGGCATCGCGATCCCCGGGATCATCCTGATCGTCGTCGCGGCGTTCCTCTTCAGCAAATTCGCCGTTATCGACAGACTCGTCAAGGTCTCGGAGGCGGAGCGCGCCGTCAGCGAAGTGCGCGCGAAGATCGTCGCCGGGAATCAGAAGATCGACAGCTTCGGCGAGCTGACCGATATTTACGCTCACTACACCTTTTCGGGAATGACCGAGGAAGAACTCAACCGCACCGGACGTGTGAAAATAATCGATCTCGTCCGGAACGTCATCCTTCCCGAGGCGTACGTTGAGAGCTTCAGCATCTCCGGCAACGTAATGACCGTTTCCGTCACCGACGACACGCTCCGGTCGATCAACCTTATAGCGGAAAAGCTCGAAAAAGAACCGATCGTCAGCTTCTGCACCGTGACGACCGCCGCGACGAACGACAGGGATCTGGATCTCAGAAGAGCCATAGAAGAAAAGGGGCTCGTCACCGCGAATCTCAACATCTATCTTGTCGGCGAACTTGAAACCGAGGAGGAGGAGACGAACTGATGAAAATCCTGTCGCGTGATTTTACGCTTTTTGAAAAAATACTCATAGCGATCCTTCTCCTCGTGATCGTCGGACTCGCATACTACCAGTTCGTCGACAAGCCGGTGCGTTCCGCCATAGAATCCGCGGAAGCGGAAAAGGAAGCGCTCAACATCGAGCTCTCCGGGATCAACGCAAAGATCGCGGAGCTCGAAAAAATGCAGAACGACCTCGACAGGATCCTCGCCGATCCCACAATAAATCCGATGCCGAGTTATAACGCGATCGGCGAGATAAGAAACGTTCTCAACAACCTGCTCGGAGATCTCGGATACCGGATAACTTTTTCCAACGTCACCAAAGACAACGACCAGATCCGGCAGAACATCTCGATGTCGTTCACCGCTCCCGATTACGACTCGGTCGATGCGCTCCTCGTCGGTCTTGAAACCAACGATATCCGCTGCAAGATCGCGGACGTCAAAGGGTCGAGGGTTTACGGATACAACTACTTCACCGGCGAAGTCATCGGAGCCGATTTCCCCGACGCGATGAACGTTTCCCTGTCCCTCACGTTTTACGAGACCATGCACGGGGGAACTCCGGACGCCGGTCTTCCCGCCGAAACAAGCGCCGCGAACTGAACCGAAAATTAAGAGAGGGGACAAGGGTCGAAACTGTTCTTGTCCCTTTCAAGAAGGAGAGATAAGCAATGCTCAATATCACCAAAAACATTGAAAACGGAGAAGCGATCATTTCGCTTGAAGGACGTCTCGACACCGTGACCGCTCCGGAGCTCGAAGCGGTCGTCAAAGAGGTCGTCACGGAGGTTCACGGACTCACTCTCGATTTTTCGGGCCTCGAGTACGTCTCTTCCGCGGGGCTCAGAGTTTTGCTCTCCGCCCACAAAGCGATGAGTACGAAGAGCGGAATGAAAATCCGTCACGTGAACGATTCGATCTCCGAGATTTTTGAAGTCACCGGTTTTTCGGATTTTCTGAACGTCGAGTAAAAAACGGCGCCCGGCGAAGGGCGGTCCGGGGGAGTTACCATGGCTGATTGCAATAAAGAAAAACTAATCCTGAAATTATCGGGAAGGATCGACTCAGGCAACGCCGCCGCGGTCGAGAAAGACCTTCTCGACCGTCTTTCCGGCGCGGGCGACGTCCGCGTCGTCATCGACGCGTCGGACCTCGAATATATTTCGAGCGCCGGACTGCGCGTTATTCTCCGTATCCGGAAAGCGTACCCCGATCTCAAGATCACCGGCGTTTCGTCCGAGATCTACGAAATTCTCGAAATGACCGGATTCACCGAGATGATCTCCGTTGAAAAGGCTTACAGAACGGTATCCGTCGAGGGATGCGAGGTGATCGGAGAGGGCTTCAACGGAAAAGTCTACCGCATAGATAAGGATAACGTTGTAAAGACGTATAAAAACGCCGACGCTCTCGCCGAGATACAACACGAGCGCGAGGTCGCGCGTCTCGCGCTTATCCTCGGCGTTCCCACGGCGATCTCGTACGACGTCGTCAAAGTGGGCGACAGTTACGGCTCCGTATTCGAGCTTCTCAACGCACGCTCGTTTTCAAAGATCCTTGCAAACGAGCCCGAGCTTTACGGATGGTGCGTCAGCGAATACGTTAAAATGCTGAAGAAGATCCACTCCATCGAGGTCCCGGAGGGGAAGCTCCCTCACGCAAAGGACGCCGTCGTCGCCGCGATCGGGAGGATCGGTCATCTGCTGCCGGACGGACTCGGCGACAAGCTCCTCGGAATGGCGGAGGCGATCCCCGACAGCGATCACATGATCCACGGCGATTTCCACACGAAGAATATCGTGCTCGCCGGAGACGAAGTGCTCGTTATCGATATGGACACCCTGTCCGTCGGTCATCCGATTTTCGATCTCGTCAGTATTTACAACGCTTACGTCGGGTATTCCGAGTACAACCCCGATATCGTCCTCAATTTCCAGGGCTTTGACGCCGACCTGTCCCGCCGGTTCTGGCACGACGCCCTCGGCGCGTATCTCGGAACGGCCGACGAGGAGAGAATAAAAGAAACGGACGAGAAGGTCCGCTGTCTCTCTTACGCGAGACTGATCGATTGGAGCCTCCGCCACCACGGCGACGGAACGGAAGAAGAAAAAGCGACGAGAGCCCTCTGGACGGAGAGGCTGATCGGGCTTCTCGGCAGGGTCGATTCGCTTGATTTCGATCCTGCGCCCGCGGCGAGAGCGATCCCGACGAACTGACGATCACCTTCGCAGACAGAGAAGTCACTTACGACCCGAAAACCCCGACGTCACCCTCCCCGCGGAAGAACGCCGTATCGGAGGACTCGGGGTCTTTATGACGAAAGCCGTTATGGACGACATCCGGTACGAATACAAGGACGGCCGGAATATCCCGACTCTTATCAAAGAAATCAAATGAGGTTTTCTTCCGGGTTATGAAGCTGCCTGAATTCGACACAAGAGAAAAAAAGCCGAAGCTGTACGCGCTGATCGCCCTGACGGCGGTCGCTCTGGCTGTCGTCTCCGTCCTGATCGCCGTCGATCGGGACGGATGCGCGGGAGCCGTCGCCGTCTTTGCGGCGGCGTACTGCTTTTTTTCCGTTCTCATTCTGCTTTATTCGTTCAGAGAACAGATACGGTATAATCCGTATTCGTATAACACCATATTCTATTTCGGCTTTTCCGTTTTCGCGTTTTTCGTGATGATAACGTTCATCGTTCTCTCCGTGCGGATATTCCGCTCGCCGGGCGTCTATCCGACGGACGCGATCGTCGGGATCCTTCTCTCCTCGGCGAAGAACTACACGGTCCTCACGCTCCCGTTCCTTCTCGTTTTTTCCGTCGCCCTGTGCGTCTCGAACGTATCGCTTATCAGGCACGAGGGCAAACGGCCCGTAAATCTGCTCGGGATCGTCCTCTCCGTCCTCATTATCGGAGGGGAGGTCTTCATCCTCACGTTCGATTTCTACGTCTCCGGCAGTCAGACGGAGGTTATGATCCACGATATCGTCGCAAACGTCTCCTCCGCGATCTTCCTGTACTTTGAATGTATGCTCATCGGAACGATCGTCGCCGACGCGATCGCCGCGAAGCACGAGCCGACGTACGGCCGCGGCTTCATCATCATCCTCGGATGCGGGCTGAAAAAAGACGGCGCGCCCTCTCCCCTTCTCCGCGGAAGGATCGAGCGCGCGCTTGAATTCAGCAAAAAGCAGGAAGAGGCGACCGGTCAGACCGCGATCTTCGTCGCGTCCGGCGGCCGCGGCCCGAACGAGCCCGTATCGGAAGCCGCCGCCATAAAGCGATATCTCATCGAACGCGGCGTGCCCGAGGAAAGGATCGTCGAGGAGGATCTCTCGACCGATACTTATGAGAATATGAAGTTCTCGAAAGAGAAGATCGACGCTATCGATCCGTCGGCGTCCGTCGCGTTCTCCACGACCAATTACCACGTCTTCCGCGGGGGCGTCTTCGCCCGCCGCGTCAAGATGCGCGCGGTCGGAATGGGAGCGAAAACGAAGTGGTATTTCTGGCCGAACGCCGCGGTGCGCGAGTTCGTCGGTCTTCTGACGAAGCACGTCGTCAAGCAAGCGGTGATCCTCGGCGCAATGATCGCCTTTTACGTCGCGATCACCGTTATCGCGTATTCCGTGTGAATCATCTCTTTTTTCCGCTCCTCTGCGGGACCCGCGCCGACGGAACGAGCTTTGACGCCGGGTCGGTGTGGACCGTCTGGTCGTCGAAGAAAATGTGAGCTCCGAACGAGCGGAGGACCTCGCTTTTTTCGATCCCTCCGAGGAAAAACGCCTCGTCGATGTTCACGTCCCACGCGCGGAGCGTCCTTATGACCCTCTCGTGAGCGGGGGCGTTTCGGGCGGTGACGAGCGCCGTCCTTATCGGCATATTGTCCTCGCTGAACTGCTTCTGAACGAGCGAGATCGTCTTGAGAAGCTTTGCAAACGGCCCCTCCGGGAGGGGTTTTTTTGCGTTTTCGCGCTCGTGCTCGGAAAAGGCGTTGAGCCCTTCCCTTTTGTAGATCGTCTCCGACTCGTCGGAGAAAATGACGGCGTCGCCGTCGAACGCGATCCTGATCTGCTCGACGGGGCGGTCCGGGTCGATCGGCTGTTCGGTCGGAGCGCAGATGATACCGGCGGCGAATCCGGCGCTTATCGCCTCCTCGACGTCCTCCTCGTCGGCGGACAGGAAAAGATCGGTCTTGAACGACGAGAGATAGGGCGCGAGGGAGGCGCCGCTGACGAGTGCGGCGCGGCTGATGTCGAGCCCGTAGCTTTCGATCGAGTTGAAGATGCGGAGCGACGTGTCCGCGCTGTTTTTCGACATTACGATGACTTCGGTCAGCCGTCTGTCGCCCAGATTCAGATTGTGAAGCGCCTTTACGAGAGGAAACGCCGTGCCGGGCTTCAGCGTTTCGTTTTCATGCGCGCGCTGATATTCGCGGTACGCTTCGAGTCCGTCCTCTTCGAAGACGCGGTTGGCTTCTTCAAGATCGAAAAGAGCGCGCGAGGAGATGCCGACGACGAGCCGGTCGTTGAGATCAAACGCCATATTTCACTCCGATCGTTATCGTTATGACAATATGATATCACATCCGGCAAAGATAATCAACCGCTCGCCGGAGTTGCAAAAAAACAAAAAACGTAGTATAATATTATGTTGTGAAAAAAGAAAAACCGGAGGCGGAAAAAATGACAAAAGTCGATATTTTTTCGGGATTTTTAGGCGCCGGAAAGACGACGCTTATCAAAAAGCTCATAAAAGAGGCGTACCGGGGCGAGATGCTCGTCGTAATCGAAAACGAATTCGGCAAGATCGGGATCGACGGCGGATTTCTTAAGGAAGCGGGGATCGAGATAACCGAGATGAACTCGGGCTGTATCTGCTGTTCCCTCGTCGGCGATTTCGGAAAGGCGCTGAAAAAAGTCAAGGACGAGTACGACCCCGACCGCATACTCATCGAGCCGTCGGGCGTCGGAAAGCTCTCCGACGTCATCCGCGCCGTTCAGAACGCCCACGTTGACGGAATGGAGCTGAACGCGTTCACTACGGTCATCGACGCCACGAAGTGCAAAATGTATATGAAGAACTTCGCGGAATTCTACCGCAATCAGATCGAATTCGCGTCGTCCGTCGTTTTCTCGCGGACGGACGGGATCAGGAAGGAAAAGCTCGCCGAGGCGGAGGAGATCGTCCGCTCGCTGAACGGCACGGCGTCGCTCATTACCACGCCGTGGGATCAGCTCGACGGCAGGATCATTCTCGAAACGATGGAAAAGAGGAACACGCTCGAGGCGGAGCTCCTTCACCTGCTCGAAGAGCAGAAGGAGAAGGAAGCGGGCGAGCATCATCACCACCACCATCATCACGACGACGACGATGACGACGAGCACGAGCATCATCATCACCATCATCACGAGGACGGCGAGGAGTGCGACGATCCCGAGTGCGAGTGCCATCATCACCACGACGACGAGCATGAGCATGAGCATCATCATCACGATCACGACGCCGACGAGGTCTTCACGAGCTGGGGGATCGAGACGTCGGACAAATTCACGGAAAGCGCGATCGAGGACAGGCTCGACGAGCTCATGACGGGAAGATACGGCATGATACTGCGCGCGAAGGGGATCGTTCCCGCGGAGACGGGCGAGTGGATCCACTTCGACTACGTTCCCGGAGAGAAGGAGGTCCGCACCGGTTCCGCCGACGTCATCGGCAAGCTGTGCGTGATCGGGACCGGACTCGACCGGAGCGGACTCGCCGGGCTCTTCCGCGCCGATAACTGAGGAGTGAGATATGGATATTCCCGTTTATCTTTTCACGGGGTTTCTCGAATCGGGAAAGACTTCGTTCATTCAGGAAACGCTGTCCCGACCCGATTTTTACGAAAACGGGAACGAGCGTCCGCTCGTGATCCTCTGCGAGGAGGGCGAGGAAGCGCTCGACCCCGGGGGGTTCCCGTCGGCGGAGGTCTGCGCCGAAACGATAGAGAATGAACGCCAGCTAAACCCCGACAAGCTGTCCGCGCTCTGCCGCAAGCATCGCGCGACGTGCGTCCTTATCGAGTATAACGGTATGTGGCAGATGAATCTTCTCTACGGGGCGCTCCCGGAGAACTGGTTCATCTTTCAGGAGGTAACGGTCGCCGACGCCGGTATGATCGGCGTCTATAACGCGAATATGCGGAATCTCGTCGTCGACAAGCTCTCGGGGTGCGATCTCGTTCTCTTCAACAGGTGCGACTCCGACACCAATTACGACGCTCTGCACAAGCTCGTCCGCGGCGTGAGCCGCCGCCCCGATATCATTTACGAGAACGTAAACGGTCAGGCGGCGTACGACGACATCGAGGACCCGCTTCCCTTCGACATGGACGCGCCCGTCGTCGAGGTCGCCGACCGCGACTACGCGCTCTTCTACCGCGATCTCGCGGAGAACTCGCCGGCGTGGGACGGCAAGGTCGTCCGGTTCCTCGGCCAGGTGAACGGAATGAAGGATCTGCCGAAGGGCGGATTCGTCATCGGGCGTCCCGTTATGACGTGCTGCGTCGAGGATATCGCGTTCAGCGGCCTTTTCTCGGAAAACGGCGTCGAACAGGTCGAAAACGGGTCGTGGTACCGCGTCGTCGGTCGGCTGACGGTGAAGAACTGCTCCGTCTACGGACGCGTCGGCCCCGTCATGCGCCTCGTCTCCTCGGAAAAATGCGACGCGCCGGCGGAACCCGTTTCAACGTTTTATTGACGAGACGGCGGGAGGGCCTTATATGGACAGAATAACGTACGAAGACATAAAAAACAGCGAAAACGTCAACACTTATATCCGTCTGGCGGATCTCTCGCTCAACGCTCTCGGCTACACCGAGCACAGCTTCGCCCACGTGACGGTCGTTGCGGAGAAGACGGGATATATCCTTGAAACGCTCGGCTACGACGACCGGACCGTCGAGCTCGGAAAGATCGCCGGATATCTTCACGATATCGGCAACCTCGTCAACCGGGACGATCACAGCCAGTCCGGCGCGATAATGGCGTTCAGGATCCTCGATCACCTGAAATTCCCGCCGGAGGAGACGGGAATGATCGTCACCGCGATCGGGAATCACGACGAGGGTACCGGCACGCCCGTCAGTCCGCTCGCCGCCGCCCTGATCCTCGCGGACAAAAGCGACGTGAGGCGCAACCGCGTGAGAAATCAGGACGTGTCGACGTTCGACATCCACGACCGCGTGAACTACTCGGTCAAAAAGGCGGAGCTGAAGATCAACGAGGCTCATACGCTCATCAAGCTGAAGCTGTCCGTCGATACGCGCTACGGTTCGGTGATGGACTATTTCGAGATCTTCTTACAGAGGATGATCCTCTGCAGGAAGGCGGCGGAATTCCTCGGGCTTGAATTCAAGCTGATGATAAACGAACAACAACTAATATAAAACCGAAAATGTGCTCATAATAACCGAAAAATGTGATAAATACTTGACACCCCCCTTTTTTTTAGTATACTATAAATAAAGTAACAATAATGAGTTGATTACTATTCCGGTGAAGATCAGCAGGCAGTACTACGCATATATTTTCAGTGTAAATCAAACCTCCAGCTCGAATCAATACTTTTTTAGGGCAAAAGAATATGTTTTTGATTTACTAGGAAAATCCTTGTCAGGTGGAATAAACAATAGAACATACTACATAGGAATGGGGTCTACGT
Source organism: Clostridia bacterium (assembly GCA_017444735.1). Lineage (GTDB taxonomy): Bacteria > Bacillota > Clostridia > Oscillospirales > CAG-272 > RUG11130. Next base: position 20,873 of record JAFSWB010000088.1, read on the forward strand.
CTTATATTAGTCCTTGCTTGGAAGCAATATCCGATTGGAACTCGCTGTTAAGTCCAAGTAATGGATACGGTGTTAATTTTAACTTCTCAAGGGTGTACTTGCCAACAAACGCTACATTCAATTTTTGGGGAGAAAATCAACCAGATGAACCGTGGGTAGGGCTTACAAGATTTTTTGATTCTTCAGGGAACTCACTTAATAATTTGAATGCTCTCCCCAACTATACAACCACTAATTGGAGTCGAGCATCAATAATCATTAATAGTTATTTTGCATCTGATCTGACATATAATAAAAAAAAGAGCGTTTTTAATCATGAAATCGGTCACGCATTGGGGTTGGCGCATGTAGATCCCACTAATCTCATTATGCGTCAAGGTGTTTTTGACAGAACCGTTATTATACCAAAAGTTGGTGATTTAAAAGGAGCAGAATATATTTATTCTTGAACTATTTACGGTAATATTATAAAGGGATATTATTCTAAAGAAATCATTAGGAGGTAGATATGGTGTTTAAAAGAATCATTTCCACGCTTACGGTAGTCGCCTTGTTGTCCTTGCCCGCCGCTATGGTATCTTGCGGAGTGAGCGCTCTGAATAACGGTTATGGTGCGGATACGGGAGACGGTATCTCCGATCAAATGGAAAAAGAGGGAACGGGAATTTTATTCCCCGAAAAGGGATCGAGCGGCGCCCTCGGAATTTTTGAATTTATCACCGATGAGTTCGCGCACACCCTCAGTGAACTTTACGACGCGTCAGACGCTGTCGTTCTGGGGACCGTTGTTAAAGACGACGAACAGTATAAAAACGAGGGGAGCGAACTTGAAAACGCGCTGTCGGAACTTGAAATCGAAAGAGTATGGAAGGGCGATATAAAAGACGGCGAAACTGTTTCGATCCATGAAACAGGATGGAGATATGACGACGGGAAAAGCGCCTCGGTCGGGGGAGAGCCCGTGTTAAGGAAAGGAATGAAAGTCGTCCTGTTCCTCGGCCCTTCGAGAGAGGGAGAGAGATGGATCAAAAACTCTTTTCAGGGGAAGTTCATAGTCGACGGACAGGGGATAGTTCATTCCTATGAATATTTTTCGGACGATAACGAATTCAGTTATCTTGATGACGTAGGCGAGACGGTTCTCCTTACGGATCTCGCGGCGACGCTCGACGGGCTCGCGGAAAAGTAATCGAATAAAAAACGTCGGCGGCGGGTTTTTTTGGGCCCGCCGCCGATCTGTTATTTGTTTCTGTATAGGAACGTGACTATCTGCGCACGCGTGCAGGTGTCGCCCGGCGAGAACGTCCTTTCGCCCGTTCCGAGCGTTATCCCCTTTTCCACCGCCCAGAGGACCGCTTTGTAAAAGTAATCGCCGCCGTCCACGTCGCGGAAGGGGTTCGACCGAGCCGTCGGCTCCGGCTCGCCCGCCGAACGCCACAGGAAAGTCACGATCTGTCCTCTCGTGCAGTAATCGTCCGGTGAGAAGGTATTCCCGCCCGTCCCCTGCGTGACGCCGTTTTCGACCGCCCAGAGGACCGCCTTGTAAAAGTAATCGCCGCTTTTCACGTCCCGGAACGGATTCGTCGACGCCGTCGGCTCCGGCTCGCCCGCGGCGCGCCACAGGAACGTGACGACCTGACCGCGCGTGCAGCCGTCCTCGGGCGAGAACGTCGTCTTGCCGGTCCCGGCGGTTATCCCGTTGACCACCGCCCACGTCACGGGCTCCTCGTAGTAAGCGCCCCTCACGACGTCGGCGAAGACGTCGGACGCCCTCTTCGCGGTGACGGAGGAATAAGCGTTTTTCACGTCCTCCGCCTTCATCGCGCCCTCGTAAAGACGGACGAGAGCGACCTGACCGGAGAACGGATATCTGATATCCGAGCCCGAGGACGAGAACGCGCCGACGTAGAACGCCGGATCGCCGAAGTCGGGCGCGTCGAGTCCTCCGGACACGGCGCCGGAGTCGACGAGCTCGCCGTTGAGGTAGAGGTCGACCTTCGCGCCGTCGTAGACCGCGACGGCGTGATACCACTTTTTCGCCTCTATCGGCGTTTCGGCGATCATTCGGGCGCTCACCTGTCCCGCGTCGATCGAGCGGAAGCATCCCCACAGGCGGAGCGTCCCGCCCTCAACGCGCAAGCCGCAGGACGCCGAGTCCTGGCCGCCCGCGACGAACTGCGGGTACTCGGTATCGTTCGCGCAGAAATACGCTTCAAGCGTAAATCCGAACCTGATACGGGCGAAATCGTCCTCGCCGAAGGAATATCCGATCCCTCCGAGTCCGAGGAAGTTCGCCGCCTTTCCGCCCGTCGCCGCGACGTCCTGGATTTTCAGCCGCGCCGGCTCCTCCGTCTTCGCGTGACCGTACCGTTCGGCCGTACCGACCGACGCGTCGAATCCGAGGATGGGTTCGGCCGGGTATTTAGTCTCAACGTGACCGACATTGACGCCGGTCAGCTCGAGCCGCGGCGAGTTGACTCTGTAACCCGTCATCGCGATGACGCGGACGGTGTAGTCGACGTCAGGTTTCAGCCCCGTGATCGGAACGTGCCACTCGGATCGCTGCTCCTTCAGCTGAGAATCGTTGAGGACGATACCCTGAATATACTCTCCGTCCGGGTCGATGACGCGGATCCTGTATCTCCAGATATAGTCGACCATCCCGTCGGACGCGGGGATCGCGGACGGGAAATGAACGACGATCGTGTCGTGATTGTCCTCGTAGGTGACGGAAAGCTCCGCGCCGTCCGGGAACGAAGGCGCCCGGGACGCCGCGCCGAACGTCCCCTCCTCGGTCGTCGTCTTATAGATCAGATTGCCGGGATCCACGACGATCTCGTCGTCCGGAAAGACGTATTCGCCCTTCGAGACGTCCATGCGGCGGATTTTCGCCGTGCCGTCCTTCATCACGTCGACGAGGCAAAGACCGCAGGAGTTCTCTATGTTGTCGGTGAGCGGGTCGCCGACGCGCCCGGTCTCGGGATTGATCGGACTCTGCGAGCCGCCCCAGAAATGACCGAGGACGCCCGAGCGGATTATCGTGTAGCCGTTATCCTGATTTATGAACTCGCTCGGATTGTAGAAGAAAGTATGGCTGTGCCCGGTGAAAAGGATGAAATTGGGATGCGCCGAGAACGCGGCGAGCTCCGCCTCGCTCCACGTTTCGTCCGCCTCCGACCCGGGACGGTGGTGCGCCATTCCGATTATGATCCCCTTGTAACCGGACTCGTCGATCTCACGGAAGGCTTCGAGAACGAAATCCTCGATAACGTGATAGTTGCCCGAGTCGTTCTCGTCGCCCGGACTCATTTTGATAACGGGAACGCCGGATATCATGTAAAGACCGCACGCCTTCTGCCCCGTCTCGGCTTCAAAACGCGGGATATACGAGTCCCCCGTGTGATATTCGTGATTGCCCATCGACAAAAGAGTCGTTCCGACGGCGGAACCGGTCGCGGTCCCGGCGTAATCGTTTTCGACGGTGAGCTCTTTCGTATACTCCCTGACGATGCCCATAACCTGACGGTACGAGTTTTCCGAGCCGTCGTCCGTCACGTCGCCGGCGATCCCGAACATATCGACACCGCCGACCGCGGCGAGAGCGTCGAAGACAGCGCGGAGCTTTTCGGCGGGACGGTACTGCCCTCCGCCGAAGTGAGAATCGGCTCCGATCGCGAAACGCGCCAGAACGTCGTCCCCTTTTTCAAGCGGTTCCCAGGCGGCGCCGTCGGGATACCACGTATCCGATTCGATATATCCCGCGCCGGCGGGAACGACGAATACGGAGAGGAGCATCAGAAGAGAGATTGACAGTGACAGAAGCTTTTTCATTTTTTGACCCCTTATCGGTTTATCTTCTGTCATTATTCTAATCTTTTCGGGGCGTCAAGTCAATATTCAAAGCCGAATAACGACGCGAATATCTCGAGAATCCTGAATCTGACGCGGTATTTCGTCCCGGAGCCGTTGTCGACGACGCCGTACTGATCCCTTGTGAATCCCGACGAGAGAAAATCGTCCTCCGCTTTCTCCGCGCACGCCGTGCAGAACGACGGGAAGACGATACACCACCAGTTCTTCCCCTCCCCGCTTCCGATCGTGACGCGGAGCGACGCGTATTCTCCGCCCGGGAGCGAGAAAGCGCCGTAATACCGCGCCGGGTACTCTTCGCGCGACAAGGCGACGGCGACGGCGTCTTCCGATCCCGCGGCGCGGAGCGTCCTCTCCGCCGCTCTTCTCACGTCGTCGAGCGAGTCCGTTATCGCCGCTTCAGCCCCGTCGGCGTCCCGGACGTCCGAAAGCGGTCCGCGGAGCGCGTCGAGGACTCCGTCGCGAACGGCGAGCTTCAGCGACTGATCCTCCTCGCCGTCGGAGGCGGCGATAACGTGCAGACGGACGACTCCGCCGTAGATCTTCTCCTCCCCTCGCACTGGAAAGAAGACGAGCGCGAGCGCGCAAAGGATGACCGAAACGGCCGATATCACAAGTTTTTTCATAATCGTTCCCTCAAAGCAAAAAAAATCCGTCGGGCACAATCACCCGACGGATCATTTCCCTTTATTCGTTTTTTTATGCGCGCGAAAGGCCGGACAGCTTCAGATCGTCCTTCTTTATCCAACCGATCTTCCGCAGAACGAGACCGAAAGCCCACGTCAGCACGGCGGGGAGGATGAAGCAAATAAGCGCGAAGCCGACCCATTCGAAGACGCCCGGCGCGACGGGCGCCGCACCCGCGGCGACGGCGGCTTCCGACGGATTGTACCAGCCGGTTATGACGCCGATCTGACCGACGAAGCCGCACGTTCCCATACCAGCCGAAACGGGAGTCCCGTTCATCGTCATCCTGAAAACGCACGTCGCGAGCGGTCCCGTGATCGCCGACGTGAGGATCGGAGGAAGCCATATCCTCGGATTCTTCACGATGTTCCCCATCTGAAGCATCGACGTTCCGACTCCCTGCGAGATCAGTCCGCCCCATTTGTTCTCGCGGAACGACATGACCGCGAAGCCGACCATCTGCGCGCAGCAGCCGGCGACGGCGGCGCCCCCCGCGAGCCCGGTCAGTCCGAGCGCGGCGCAGATCGCCGCGGACGAGATCGGGAGCGTCAGAGCGACGCCGACGAGGACGGAGACGACGATACCCATAAAGAACGGCTGAAGATCGGTCGCCCACATTATCGCGTTGCCGATCCAGCTTGCCGCGGTCCCTATCGGTTTTGCGATGAGAGCGGCGAGCCCGACGCCGGACGCGATCGTCACGAGCGGCGTCAGGAGAATGTCGATCTTTGTCTTTTTCGAGACGAGCCGACCGAGTTCGGCGGCGACGATCGCGATTATGAGGACCGCGAGCGGTCCGCCAGCCCCTCCGAGCTCGTTCGCGGACGCGCCGACCGCGGTCAGCGAAAACAGGACGAGCGGATCGGCGCCGAGCGCGTACCCGATGGCGACCGCCATCGCGGGACCCGCCATTTTGACGGCGAAGCCGCCGATCTCCGTTATGAAAGCGACGCCGGAGAGATCTCCGACCGTCTTGATTATCGTACCGATCAGAAGACTGCAGAACAGTCCCTGCGCCATGGCTCCCATGGCGTCGACAAAATACCGTTTCGCGGCCTTTTTCAGGACACCCCCCGCTTTTGCCATTGTTAACCTCCCGGAACGGCGCGCCGCGCGCGCCTCCTTTTAGATATGAACATTATAGACTATTTTTCACCGATATTCAATGTTCCTTTTTTACATAAATACCGTTGTAAAAAAGGCGTTTTTATGGTATATTAAGGATAATGTATGAAAAACGGCGGATCCCGGACCGGACGCCGCCTGAAATGGAGATTTTGTATGGATTACAACAAGAAAACAGTAGAAGACATCGACGTAAAAGGCAAAAGAGTCCTCGTCAGATGCGATTTCAACGTGCCTCTCAAGGACGGCGTCATCACCGATGAAAACCGCATTGTCGGCGCGCTTCCCACGATCAATTATCTGATCGAACACGGAGCGAAGCTCATCCTCTGCTCCCACATGGGAAGGCCGAAAGGCGAATTCAATATGAAATATTCCCTTGCTCCCGTCGCGGAGCGTCTCTCCGAGAAGCTCGGCAGGACGGTCACGCTCGCGAAGGACGTCATCGGTCCCGACGCGAAGGCGAAAGCCGCCGCGCTCGGCGAGGGCGACGTTCTCCTTCTTGAAAACGTCCGCTTCCACGCCGAGGAGGAAAAGAACGATCCCGCGTTTGCGAAGGAACTCGCCTCGATGGCGGAGATCTTCGTCAACGACGCGTTCGGAACGGCTCACAGAGCTCACGCCTCCACCGCCGGCGTCGCCGATTATCTGCCCGCCGTCTGCGGCTTCCTTATTCAGAAAGAGATCTCGATCATGGGCAAGGCGCTCGCCGATCCCGCCCGTCCGTTCGTGGCGATCCTCGGCGGAGCGAAGGTCTCCGACAAGATCGGCGTCATCAACAACCTCATCGACAAGGTCGACACCCTCATTATCGGCGGCGGAATGGCGTACACCTTCTTCCGCGCTCTCGGAAGCACGACGGGAACGTCGATCTGCGAGGAAGACAAGCTCGACCTCGCCCGCGGGATGGTCGAAAAGGCGAGAGCCCGCGGCGTCGCCTTCCTGCTCCCCGTCGACAACATCATCGGCCGCGAGTACAAGGAAGACACGACCTATATGAGGATCTACTCAGACTCCATTCCCGACGGCTGGATGGGTCTCGACATCGGAGAGAAGACGCAGGAGCTCTTCGCAAAGACGATCGAGGGCGCGGGGACCGTCGTCTGGAACGGCCCGATGGGCGTCTCGGAGTGGGAGAACTTCGCGTCCGGCACACGCTCGGTCGCCCGCGCGGTCGCTGAATCCGGCGCGGTCTCGATCATCGGCGGAGGCGACTCCGCGGCGGCTGTCGAACACCTCGGATTCGCCGACAAGATGACGCACATCTCCACCGGCGGCGGCGCGTCGCTCGAATTCCTCGAAGGACTCGAGCTTCCCGGTATCGCCTGCCTGATGGATAAATAAAAAAATCCGGGGGACCTCACGGTCCCCCGTTATACGGAGCGAATGATGAAAAAAGAAGTCAGAAAAACTGTTATCGCCGGCAACTGGAAAATGAATATGACGCCTTCCGAGGCGGTCGCCGCGGTCAAAGAAACGGCGTCTCTGACGGCGGGCAAGGACGGATGCGATATCGTCCTCTGCGTCCCGTTCGTCGATATCGCGCCCGCGGTCGAGGCGGCGAAGGGCACGAACGTGAAGATCGGCGCGCAGAACGTCCACTTTGAGAAAAAGGGCGCGTTCACCGGCGAAGTATCCGCCGATATGCTCACCGAAACCGGCGTCGGATACGTCATCGTCGGTCACAGCGAGAGAAGACAGTATTTCGGAGAGACGGACGAGACGGTCAACAAGCGCGCGAAAGCCGCGCTCGACGCCGGTCTCACCGTTATCCTCTGTCTCGGCGAAGTTCTCGAACAGAGGCAGGCGGGCATCACCCGCGAGATCGTGTCGATGCAGACGAAGCTCGACCTCGCCGGATTCACCGCCGAGGAAATGAAGCGCGTCATCATCGCTTACGAGCCGGTCTGGGCGATCGGGACCGGTCTCACCGCGACCCCCGATCAGGCGGAGGAAGTGTGCGCGATCATCCGCGGCGTCGTCGCGGAGCTCTACGGCGGCGAAGTCGCCGAGGCGACGACGATCCAGTACGGCGGCTCGATGAACGACGGCAACGCGAAGGAACTGCTCGCGAAGACCGACGTCGACGGCGGCCTCATCGGCGGCGCGTCGCTCGTCCCCGAAAAGTTCGCCCGCATAGTCGAGGCGGCGCAGTAAATCCGAACAATCGAAAAAACGCCGGCGGACGCGCCGGCGTTTTTTTCGTTTACGCGAGTCCGGGAGGACACGGTCTCCCGATCTCGCGGCGGTGCTTGAAGTAGAGTTCCTCGGTCGCGAGCGCCATTTTTGTAACTGCGAAGTCGCAGTCGTGCGGGTAAATGTACCACGTGTCGTCGAGCGTGTTGAGGTCGACGCAGTCGCCGTGCTTGCCGAGATATTCGTACTCTATGTGGCATGAGTAAAGCGTCGGCACGGGCTTTATCATCTCGAACGGGTCGCCGTCGACGTCCGTCCCGCGGACGGTGAAGCCGTTCATATCGTGGATCATGACGCCCTCCCCGAGTCGGATGAACTTTTTGGCGTTCGGGAGGGAGTCGACCGTGACGGGCATCTCTCCCGTCGAGTACGTCCCCGCCTCGATTTCCTTTTTCACTTCCCCGCGCTCCCACTCGTACCAGTCGGGAATGTGGGAGAACTCGGTCTCTCCGCTGTCGGCCGAAAGCTCGTTGAGGGGAGAAAGCGTCCACGATTTGCCGCACTCGCGGCAGAAGAGGCGGTCGCCCTCCGAGCTCATCCGGAACTCGGTCCCGCAGGCGGGACAGCGGTAGAGTACCTTATGGAGCCCCTCCGCGCGGCGCCCGTATTTCGTCACGATGCCGCGCTCCTTCTGCCACGCGTAGTCGTCGTACCGGAACATTTCGACGATCTTTTCGTTTATCTCGTCCACGGACGCGTTTTCAAGCTCCTCCGGGGTGAAGATAAGCGTCATCTCCGCCTCGGTCGGCTTGATCCCCCTGTCGTGAAGGTTCCAGAACGGAGAGTTGACGTGGTGGCCGTGACAGATGAACGTCACGACCGGGACGCGGAGCATCTTCGCGAGCCGTCCGAGCGAGGACGGGAGCGGAGCCGTAGTTCCGCAGAGGGAATAACGCGCCTCGGGGTAAAGGACGATGACGTCGCCGTTCTTCACGACGCGAGCGAGCTGTTTTACGAGGATAAGATCGTTCGTGAACTTGCGCTTGCAGATGCCGCCGACGTCGCGGAGAAGTTTCTCCCTGCCGATGAATCCGTCGATGGCGATAACGTAATTGGCGCGGTGCGGGAAGATCGCCGCCGTCGCCGCCTTGAAGTCCATGAACGCGTTGTGATTGCAGAGCAGAAGATACGGCGGTCTGAGTCCCTCGCATCCTGTTTTCGTGATCTTAAGACGGTGCTTTTTAACGTCCGGCAGGCTGAAAAGATACGTCAGCGGGCGCAGGAACCATTTCGTCCTGACGGGCGGTTTTTTCATATCGAAGCGCTCGAATTCCTTTTTCAATTCTTCCGTCTCCTTGCGAAGTTTTTAATATTATAGCACAGATGAAGCCCAAAAAACAACAGAACGAAAAAACCGCGCTGTTGACATTATCGCGGCGGCAAGATATAATATGCTGTGAACAATTACCGTCGTTTACCCGAGGATCCTTATATGACTTATTTTCGTATAATCAAGCTCATCATAGATATTCTTTTCGGCCTGCTCGGAGCCGTCTACTTTCATTTTATCGTTTTCTCGATCATCGGCCTTTTCAAAAAAAGAACGTACCCGAAGACGGACAAACGGTACAGATACGGGCTCATAATCCCCGCGCGCAACGAGGAGTCGGTCGTCCCGCTCCTCATTGAGAGTATTCAGAAAAACGATTACCCGCAGGACAAGCTGCAGATCTTCGTGATCGCCCACAACTGCACGGACAGAACGGCGGAGATCGCGCGCCGGTACGACGGCGTCGCCGTTTACGAGTATAATAACCCGGAAGAGAATACGATGGGCTACGCGTTCCGCCATCTCTTCAAATGCATTGAACGCGATTACGGGACCGCGTCGTTCGACGGGTTCTTCCTCTTCAACGCTGACAACATCCTTGACAAAGACTACATAGCGAGGATGAACGACGCGTACGATTTCTACGGAAAAGAGTGCGTCATCACCTCGTTCAGGAATTCGAAGAACTTCGGCGCGAACCTTATGTCGGGTCTGTACGGGATGTATTTCACCGTCGGATGCCGCCTTGAAAGCAGAGGAAGAACGTACAAGGGCTGTTCAACGCGCGTTCAGGGGACCGGATATCTGATCAATCCGGAGATCGTCAAGGACGGCTGGAAGTACGTCTCCCTCGCGGAGGACTGGGAATTCACCGCCGATCAGGTCCTCGCCGAGGACCGGATCAGATACTGCGACGACGCGATCTTCTACGACGAACAGCCGACGACGTTCCGGATCATGTGGAGACAGCGCATCCGCTGGTCGCGCGGCCACCTGCTCGTCTTTTATTCGAGATTCCGTGATATGATAAGAGAGCTGTTCAGCCGGAAGACGAAATACAGAGGTTCCGTCTACGATATTACGGCGAACATCCTGCCGATCGGTCTTTTCATCGTCACCCTTCAGGTCCTTCAGCTCGCGCTTTATTTCACCGCACCGCTGATCGACAAAACGGTGACGCTTTACGACGTTTTCATCGGGTCGGGGCCGTTTTCCTTCCTGACCGGCGCTTTTCTGCCGACGTGGATCATTTCGACCGGGTTCTCGACCGTTATGACGTTCCTCTCCGCGATCATCATTTTCGCGGTCGAAAAAGAGAGGATAAAGGGCGTATCGTTCGGGATGAAGGCGCTGATCTCGGTCTTCTGGCCGCTTTTCCTGGCGATACAGATCCCGATCGACGTCGTGGCGTTCTTCTCGCGCAACCTCGGTTGGAAACCGATACCTCACAGCGATAAAACGACGTTTGAAAATGTAAATGAGAGATAATCCCGTCATCGGATGAAAAGGGCGCCCTGTTGCCGAGTGTTCCAAAGGACACTCGGCAACGGGGCGCGCGCTTTCGTTGAGGTCTCCGTCTTCAAACACTTCGCGCCTGCGGCGATTATGGTTCATTTGGGAGTTTTGCGCTTTTGCGCAAAACTCGGGCGAACAGCGGTTACGAGCGATCTCGCTTTTTTTATCTGTTCGCGCCGGACTGTTTGCTTACACGCGGCGGTTCGAATCCCGAATATAATCAGCTGAAAAGGGCGCCCTGTCGGGCGCCCTTTACAGCTGATGACGGGATTCGAACCCGTGACCTCGTCATTACCAATGACGTGCGCTACCTACTGCGCTACATCAGCGTCAACGTGACTATTATAGCAGACGAAGGGGGCGATGTCAACATTTTTTTACGAATTTTTTAAGGAGCGCCGCGACCCGCTTTTTCTTGACAAAACGGGCCCCCGCAGATTATAATAAAGACGAAAAATCCCCGACCCGAAAGGACTTTTCCGGGAATGAAAACGAGAAGGATATTATCGCTTATAATAGCCGCCGTCATGCTCGCCGCTTCCCTGCCCGCGGCGGTGTCGGGCGGATACGTCGACGAGAACGTCGTCTGGCATCCCTACGTCTTCGACTGGGAGCCGATCGAACGCGGAGACGACGTCGTCCTCCGCCTTGCGATAGGAGGCGACTCCCATATTGGGAACTACTATTACAAAGGAAAGCTCTCGACCGCTTACTCGGCGCTTGAGGTCATCGGAGGCGTCGACGCGCTGATCATCGCGGGAGACGTCACCGACGGAGGTCTGCCGGAGCAGTACGACGCCCTGATGGAGATCGTCAACGCGAACTCGCGGGAGGCGACGGTCGATATCGACGGGGTCGATATCACGGCGACAGGCTCGGCGGTCGGCACGACGATCCTCTCGATGGGCAACCACGACGGACGGACGACGCTCGACGGGAAAGGCTCTCAGGCGCTCTTTGAAAGCCGCACCGGGCAGGCGTTCAATAAGCTCTACCGGCTCGCCGGTATCCCGATCATCAAGATGAGCCCCGGCGAGAACATCTGGGACGAGGGAACGTATCACGAATACGAGGACTTCATCCTCGGCGCGTTCGACGAGATCGACAGATCCGGGTACACGGGTCCGATCATCGGTATCGCGCATCACCCGATCCCGACCCCGTTTGAAGGGAAGTCGGAATTTTACTCCGACGCGGAGCTCGCCGCCTTCGCGGCGCACCCGAATTTCATTATGTTCACCGGTCACAGCCATACGATGCTTTACGACACCGCGCGCGTCATCAATCAGAGCGCCGGATTCACGCAGGTGAGGACCGGCACGCTCGGAAACGGTTACGGCGCGACGAACGGCGGCTCGGCGAGGAATCCGGATACGGGACGCATCAACACCCCGTACACTGACTCTCCGCTCCACTCCTGCCAGTGTCTTCTTGTCGACGTTCTCGCGGACGGCAGAGTCGTCGTGAAACGTCTCGATATCAACAAGGGCACGATCATCTTCGGCGACGAGGACTTCGTGATCGACCCGGCGACTCAGATCGATCCCTCCGGAGAGAAAGCCAACTGGTACGCGACCGGCCGCGCGAAGGGCACGTTCGGCGCGGGCTCGCGCGCTCCGTCCTTCCCGGACGGCGCTTCGGTCTCGATCGCCGACGAGGGCAATCACGACACGATAATCGTCACCTTCCCGAAGGCGACGCCCGCGTCGGACTCCGCTCGCGACTATCTCTGGAGATACCGCGTCAGGATCACCGATCCCGACGGCGAGAGCGTATTCTATAACTTCATGAACGATATTCACCTCATGCCTCAGCGCGACGTCTGGCAAGTGGCTGTGATCGGGCTTCTGCCCGGCGTCGACTACAAGGTCGCCGTCTGCGCGCAGACCGCTTACGGCGCGACGAGCGACTTCATCGAGTACGACGGCGTCGCAAACGTCGGCGTTCTCGAAACGACGTATCCTCCGGTTACTGTCGTCGATTTCAACGGCAAGGCGGAGGAGACGCACGGGAGGGAGGCGCTCGAGATCCCCGGCCGCTCGAAGATCGTCGAAAACTCCGCTACCGGAGGCGACGCGGTCCAGTTCATGGGCTTCGGCGGGTACGGATTCGCGTTCGGTCCCGACGATTTCGCCCGGATCAAATACTCCTACACTCTCGAATGTTATTTCAAAACGCCCGACGTGACCTCCGCCCAGTGTCTGCTCGGCTCGATAAACTCGGCGAACACCGCGCTCCGCATCGACGGCGGCGAGCTCTTCCTGTGGGGGATGTTCCGGTCCATGGCAAACAAGACTTCCGCCGACAGAATCGTAGCGAAAGCGCCGATAAAAGCGCGCGAATGGGTCCACGCGGTCGCCGTCTACAACGGGACCGAGGTCCGTCTCTTCATCAACGGCGAGCTCGCCGCGACGGGCAAGGTCTCCGGCGGTCTTGACGAACCCACGTACGTCGAGGATCCCGGCGACGGCGCGTTCTGGATCGGTTCGATGGCGTCGAAAAACGAGTCGAGCCCCGATATACGTCTCAACGTCGTGACGAAGACCGAGATCGGTATCGCGCGCGTTTACGAGGGCGCGATGACGGACGACGACGTGAAGGAAGCGTACCGCGGCGCGGCGGCGAAGAAGGCGTCCGCCGTCTTCCGCGACGTCGAAAAGGGCGCGTTCTACGAGGATCCCGTCAGTTGGGCGGTCGCCCGCGGCGTCACCGCCGGGACCGGTCCCGACACGTTCTCGCCGGAGGACGGCTGCACGAGAGGACAGGTCGTCACGTTCCTGTGGCGCGCCGCCGGATCGCCGGAACCCGCCGGAAAGACGAATCCGTTCCGCGATGTCGGAGAATCCGACTATTACTTCAAGCCGGTCCTGTGGGCGGTCGAAAACGGGATCACCGCGGGGACGGGCAAAACGACCTTCTCCCCCTCCGACACCTGCACGAGAGGACAGATAGTCACGTTCCTGTGGCGTTCGTCCGGCAACCCGGCGCCGTCGAGCTCAAGCAATCCGTTCTCCGACGTAAAATCAGGCGACTATTTCGCCGACGCCGTTCTCTGGGCGGTCGGACGGTCGATCACCCTCGGCACGGGCAAGACGACCTTCTCGCCATCCGACACCTGCACGAGAGGTCAGGTCGTCACGTTCCTTTACAGAAATTCATCAAAATAAAAAGAGACTGTTTTTCATCCGATCCTGAAGATTTCATTTATGAGACATTGGATCGGAATCTTCCCGTATTGATGAAGAACGATATGCAAAAGACAGGGCTTACGGCGGATTATCTACCGTAAGCCCTGATTTATTGTTCAAATACCGAACGACCTGAACAGGAACGTCACTATCTGAGCTCTCGTACACGTCGCATCCGGTGAAAAATGAGTGGAGTCGGTCCCCTTTGTGACGCCGTTCTCATACGCTCATATTACCTTGATCGATACCCTCTAATACATTTCCGTACCAGTCTACTTTTCATTTTGAGTTATCTTCCGATAGATATTGAATTTGTCCTATGAATTCAATCATTCCGGCTGATTACAATAGCCGAAGGGAGAAGCTACTTCCTTACGCAGCCTCTCCCTCCCGTCCGTTTTTTTTGCTTTTCATGTTTTCCGTACGTGTTGAAGTTTCGGCTTCGGTATGGTATTATATAATTGATAAAAAACATCCGAAAGGAATTACTGTCATGATACCGACGCCCGAAAAAAGAATCGCTGAATTCGAGAAAAAAGGATTCGGAATGTTCATCCACTACGGTCTTTACTCCCAGATGGGAAAAGGCGAGTGGATAATGTGCAACGGCCATATCCCCGAGGAGAAATACAGAGAGGAGCTTTTCAACTCGTTCACCGCGTCCGGCTTCGACGCGCGCGCGATCGCGCGCCTCGCGAAGAGAGCGGGGATGAAATACATCACCCTGACGACGCGCCATCACGAGGGCTTCTCCCTCTACGACACCTGCGGACTCTCCGACTACGACGCGCCGCACGCGCCCGGATGCCGCCGCGACCTGATCCGCGAATTCGTCGACGCCTGCGGCGAAGAGGGGATCATGCCGATGTTCTACCACACTACGCTCGACTGGCACGTCAAGTCATTCGACGAGGACTTTCCCGCCTATCTCAAATATCTGCGCGACAGCGTCGAGATCCTCTGCACGAACTACGGCAAGATCGGCGGTCTCTGGTTCGACGGAAACTGGTCGAAGCAGGACGCCGACTGGGAGGAGGACGCGCTTTACGCAACGATCCGCCGCCATCAGCCGGACGCCCTCATAATCAACAACACCGGGATCGGCGCGCAGGGCAGGCTCGGCAACCCCGAGATCGACAGCGTTACGTTCGAGCAGGCGCGGCCCGAGCCGATGAACCGCGAGGGAATGGAAAAATACGTCGCTACCGAGATGTGCGGCACGATCAACGACCACTGGGGCGTCGGAGCGAACGATTTCAACTATAAATCCCTGCCCGAGCTTATCGAGACGCTCTGCGCGTGCCGCAGGATCGGCGCGAACTTCCTTCTGAACGTGGGACCCGCGGGCGACGGCTCTATCCTTCCGATACAGAAATGTCTGCTCGAGGGGATCGGCGACTGGATCAGAGCTTGCGGCGGGTGCATCTACGACGCGAAGCCGACGGAGATCAGGGGCGACGGCAAGAACTTCGCCGTAAAGGCGGGAGGAAAGACGTATTTCTTCATCCACGACCTCGGCATCTTCGGCCAGGCGCACGTCACCGTCGCCGGGAACGGCGAGGGGATCAAGTATTTCGAGAACGTCAAGGGTAAGGTCAGATCGATCCGCTACGTCGACAACGGCGAGGAGCTTTCCTTCATACAGAAGTGGAACGATCTCTTCATCTACGCGCCCGCCTGCCCGTACGGGTCGAACTACGTCGTCAGAGTCGCCGAGGCGGAGATCGAAGAATGAAAACGGTGATCCTTGACGCGGGAACGCTCGGCGGCGACGTCGATCTCTCCCTTTTCGAGCGGTTCGGAGAAGTCGGGATCTTTGAAAAAACGGCCCCCGACGAGGTCGCGGAACGCCTTCGCGACGCCGATTTCGCCGTTCTCAATAAAGTGAAGCTGAACGAAAAAACGGTCGGCGACGCGCCCTCTCTGAAGCTCGTGCTCATCGCCGCCACGGGGTACGACAACGTCGACACGGCGTTTATGAAGTCCCGCGGCGTCGGCGTCTGCAACGTCGCCGGATATTCGACGGACAGCGTCTCACAGCTCACCGTGTCGATGGCTCTCGCCCTCCTCACGAACCTTTACGAGTTCAACTCGTTCGTCCGCGACGGATCGTACACGAAGAGCGGTGCGGCGAACCGACTCACGCCCGTCTATCACGAGATCGCGGGGATGACGTGGGGGATCGTCGGATACGGGAACATCGGACGGCGCGTCGCCGACGCGGCGCGCGCTCTCGGATGCCGCGTCGTCGCGGTGAAACGGACGCCGGAGGACGGCGTCGAGCGCGTCACGATCGACGAGCTGTGCGAGACGGCGGATATAATCTCCCTCCACGTTCCGCTGAACGACGGGACGCGCGGGATGATAAGCCGCGAGCGGATCGCGAAAATGAAAAAAAGCGCCGTCGTCATAAACGTGGCGCGCGGGGCGGTCGCCGACGAGGCGGCGCTCTGCGAGGCGGTGTCGGAGCGGCGGATCGGCGGTATCGGCGTCGACGTCTACTCGTCCGAGCCCTTCGGAGAGGATTCGCCCTATTACGCGGTGAAGGACGATCCGCGCGTCCTCCTGACGCCGCACATGGCGTGGGGATCGTACGAGGCGCGGGTGCGCTGCGTCGACGAAATGGTGAAGAACGCCGAATCATTCCTCGAGGGTGGAAAAAGATCGAGAATTGTATAATAAACCGGGCGGGGCTGTCGAAACAGCCCCGCCGCGTTTATGCGTTTTTAATATCCCTGAATCTGACGGCCCGGCGGAACGCCTCGCCGACGTACTCCTCGTCCGTTAAGGAGGAATAGGGCGCCTCGCCGTTCCTGCCGCGCGAGGAGCTCTTTTTCAGCTCGAACGTGAGCGGGCCCTCAAATCCCGCGCCGTTGAGGCGGCGGGCGATCCCCTCCCAGTCGGCGACGCCGTCGAACGGGAGCAGATGCAGGTCGTCGCGCCACGTTATGACGCCGTCCGGCGAGCTGATCCCGAGGTTGTCGTTGAGGTGCGTCGAGAAAAGGCGGTCTCCGTAAACGCCGATCATATCCCGCCCCCGGTTGTAGCACATTTCGTGGCCGACGTCGACGCAGAAGCCGACGTGACCGTCGCGGGAAAATTCGTTCATCAGGGCGGCGAGATATTCCTCGCCCTCCGTGTTCTCGAAGGCGACGCGGACGCCGCGCTCCCCCGCCCTGTCGACGACCCGGCGGAAGAGGCCGATCCCCTCCCTTGTGATCGGGTGTTTTACCTCGAAGCCGATATACGCGTGACAGATCATAAGATCGACGCCCGCGTCCGCCGTCGCGTCGACGCACGCGAGAAGCTCGGAAACGGTCTCCTCCGCGCCGTCGCCGCTCCATATACGGTCGAGCTTGTGAAACGGCGCGTGGACGGACTGAAAAAACGCCGAGCATTTTTCCGCCGTCTCGCGCAGCTCGCACAGATCGTCGCCGTACCCGGCGAAAAAGCCGTCGAACCCCGCCTCGCGGAAAAGGCGTATCTGCTCCGTCCGCGAGAGCGAAAGATCGCCCGACAGATTGAGACACAAGAGATCCCTCCCGCGGCGGGAGGGATCCTTTACGTTATTCGTCATTTCGCGATTTTTTCGATAACGGGAGACAGGGCCTCCGCGAGCAGACCGCCGATGAAGCGCGATCCGTTGTCGTTCGGATGGACGCCGTCGTCGGACCAGTGGTACATATCGCGCTCGACGCTCGCCGCGGCGAAAAGCCCGTCGAGCGGCACGAAAGCGTCCGCGTACTCTCTCGCAAGACGGCGGGTGATGAGGATCTTTTCGTCGATATCGGGATGGAAAATCCGTTTGTCGGGGACGTCCATCACGAACTGTTCGAGGAGGACGATCCTCGCCTTCGTGTCTCTCTTTATCATCTCGAGGAGAAAACGGTAATTCGCCGCGAAGACGGTTGTGGGGATAAACGTCTTCGCCTCGGCGTGATGCCACGTGTCGTTGACGCCGATGAGGATAGTGACGATATCGGGCTGAAGGGCGATGCAGTCCTCGCGCCAGCGCGCCATAAGGTCCTTCGTCTGGTCGCCGGAGATGCCGAGATTGATGAACTCGAAGTCGACGCCGGGATGCTCTTCCCTTATGAATTCAGCCGCGTATTTCGGGTAACCGGGACCCATATCGTGCGGGTCTTCCCTGTTTCTGCCGGCGTCCGTGATGCTGTCGCCCTGAAAAAGAATCTTCATCGTGAAACTCCTTATTGTTTTATTATGTCGGCGGGTCGGGACCCGCCTCATTTATCTTACCATATTTCCCGACCGTTTTCAACACGGAGCGCAAAAAATAACTTGTGTCCGGGCCGGTTTTATGGTAAAATAATCGGGGACAAAATCCGCGCGCGCCGCGTGACATCCGGAGGTAAAATATGATACCGAGACCCGAGCATCCGAGACCTCAGTTCATGAGGGAAAACTGGCGCTGTCTCAACGGCGTATGGGATTTTGAATACGATCAGGGAAAGAGCGGCGAGGCGCGCGGGATGCACCTGCCCGACGCGGAGTATTCGCTCAGGATAAACGTCCCGTTCTGCCCGGAGTCGAAGCTGTCCGGGATCGGGAACACCGATTTCATCAACTCCGTCTGGTACAAAAGGACGGTCGAGATATCGGAAGACGAGCTGAAAGGACGCGTCATCCTCCGCTTCGGAGCCGTCGACTACGAGGCGACCGTCTTCGTGAACGGCAAAGAGGCGTTCTCTCACAAGGGCGGATACGTCGGCTTCGGCGGCGATATCACCGATTTTCTCACCCCGGGAGAAAACGTCCTGACCGTGCGCGCGGTCGACGACACGAGAAGCCGGATGATCCCGTCGGGAAAACAGTGCCCGTGGTACCGTTCGACGGGGTGCTCCTACACCCGCACGACCGGGATATGGCAGACGGTGTGGCTCGAATTCGTCCCCGCCGTCCGGATCATAAACGTGAAATACGATACCGACCCGGAGAGCGCGGTCGTCATCGTCAGAGCCGCGGTAAACGGCGCCGGAACGTTCCGCGCCGAGGCGTTCTACGAGGGACGCCCCGTCGGCGAGGCGGAAACGGCGACGGACGGCGGCGAAGCCGTCCTCCCGATAAAGCTCTCGGAGCGCCGCCTTTGGGAAGTCGGACACGGCCGTCTTTACGACGTCGTCCTCACGTTCGGAGAGGACACGGTGAAGAGCTATTTCGGCCTGCGCTCCGTCGCGCTCGACGGTCATCGCTTCCTCCTCAACGGAAAGAGCGTCTTTCAGCGGACGATCCTCGATCAAGGCTTTTACCCGGACGGGATCTACACCGCCCCGACCGACGCCGAGCTCGAGGCGGATATCGACCGCTCGACGGCGCTCGGCTTCAACGGCGCGAGACTTCATCAGAAGATATTCGAGGAGCGTTTTCTCTACCACTGCGACAGAAAGGGGTATATCGTGTGGGGAGAGTTCCCGAGCTGGGGACTCGAGGACAAACAGCCCGACACGATCTACGCGATCCTCCCCGAATGGCTCGAGGAGATCGCCCGCGACCGCAACCACCCGGCGATAATCGGCTGGTGTCCGTTCAACGAGACGGGCGACGGTCAGTACCGCGATCTGATCCGCGCCGTGTACCTTTTGACGAAGGCCGCCGATCCGACGCGCCCCGTGATCGACACGTCGGGATACGTCCACGTACAGACCGATATTTTCGACGTGCACGATTACGAACAGGACCCGGAGAAGTTCCGCGCTCATTTCGAGCGGTTCGCCGACGATGGAAAATTCACGTACAACCACGAATACACGCAGGAGTACCGCAAGGGACAGCCCGTCTTCGTCAGCGAGTTCGGCGGGATGACCCTCTCGACGGGCGACCGCGTCTGGGGTTACAGTCTGCTCCGGGACGAGGAGCAGTTTTACCGCAACTACGAGGCGCTCGTCAACGTCATGCTTGACAATCCGCGTATCATGGGCTTCTGCTATACCCAGCTGACGGACGTCGAGCAGGAGGTCAACGGCCTTTACCGCTACGACAGGACGCCGAAATTCGACGCGGACAGAATAAGGAAGATCAACGAACGCCCCGCGGCGATCGAGGACCGATAAACAAATATCCGAAAGGAGAAATAATAGAATGAAACTCACATTTATGGGCGCGGGAAGCACCGTCTTCGCCCGCAACGTGGTGGGAGACACCATGATGGCAGAACCCTTTCACGACATGGAGGTCGCTCTCTACGACATCGACGCGCAGCGTCTCGAGGAGTCGTACGCGATCATCTCCTCTATGAACAACACCGTGAACGAAGGGCGCGCCACGATCAAAAAGTATCTCGGCGTCGGCGAAAGGCGCGAGGCGCTCCGCGGAGCCGACTTCGTCGTAAACGCGATCCAGGTCGGTCTTTACGACCCCTGCACGATCATCGACTTCGAGGTCCCGAAAAAATACGGCCTCCGTCAGACGATCGGCGACACGCTCGGGATCGGCGGAATTTTCAGAGGTCTGCGCACGATCCACGTGCTGAAGGGCTTTGCGGAGGACATGGAATCCGTCTGCCCGAACGCGTGGTTCCTCAACTACACGAACCCGATGGCGATCCTTTCCGGCTTTATGCAGAGATTCACCAAGGTCAAGACGGTCGGTCTCTGCCACTCCGTTCAGGTCTGCTCGCGCGATCTTCTCGAGGAGCTCGGGATGGACGACAGGATCGAGGGACGCGTCGACAAGATCGCCGGTATCAACCACATGGCATGGCTCCTTGAGATCCGCGACCGCGACGGCGTCGACCTCTACACCGAGATCAGAAGACGCGCCGCGGAGAAGAACGCGAGCGGGAAGCATCACGATATGGTCAGATTCGACTACATCGCAAAGCTCGGCTATTTCTGCACCGAGAGCAGCGAACACAACTCCGAATACAATCCCTTCTTCATCAAGCCGGGCCGCGACGACCTCATCGAGAAATTCAACATTCCTCTCGACGAGTACCCGCGCCGCTGTATCGAACAGATCGAGGGATGGAAGAAGGAATACGAAGAGATCACGAAGACGGGAAGGATCGAACACGAGAGATCCCGCGAATACGCTTCATATATTATGGAAGCGATCACGACGGGCGTTCCGTACAAGATCGGCGGCAACGTCATCAATCACGGAATGATCCCGAACCTGCCTGCCGACGCGTGCGTCGAGGTCCCCTGCATCGTCGACAAGAACGGCGTGACGCCGACGTACGTCGGTCCGCTCCCGCTCCAGCTCGCGGCGATGAACTCCTCGAACATCTACCCTCAGATGCTGACGATCGAAGCGGCGGTCACCTGCGACCGCTCGAAGATCTATCAGGCGGCAATGATGGATCCTCACACCGGAGCCGAGCTCTCGACCGACGAGATCGTCGCCATGTGCGACGAGCTCATCGCGGCTCACGAGGGCGCGGGATATCCGATATTCTGACGGCTTCCGCGGCAAAAAACAGATATTTCCCTTCTCACAGTTCCCCGGCGACCGCCGGGGAACTCCTTTTTTTATCGCGTCCGCGCGAAAAAATATTTTTTCAAAAAACCGTTGACAAACGGAAAAATATGGTGTATTATTGTATTAACACAATAATACAAAGCGGAGGTCACAGCTTGAACAAATGGATATTCGACCCCGATAAGCCGATCTTCCGTCAGATTTGCGAGAAGTTCCGCGACGAGATCGCCCGGGGCAACTTCCCGCCGGGCGCGAAGGTCCCTTCCGTCAGAGACCTCGCCGTTTTTGCGGGGGTCAATCCGAACACGGTACAGCGCGCCCTGTCCGATCTCGAGGACGAGGGGATCCTCGTCTCGAGGCGCGGGGACGGAAGATACGTGGCGGACGACGCGACGGTAAGGGATAAGCTCCTCGCGGCGCGCATAAGATCGGCGTGCGACGATTTCATCGGCGCGATGCGGGTCCTCGGACTCGACGACCGTGAGATCGAGCGGTCTCTCGGCGAGGCGTTGAGAGAAAAATCCGACGGAAAGGAAGGATAACGCGTTATGGAAAGCGAATATATTCTTGAATGTATCAATTTAAGCAAGTCCTACGGGACGATCCCGGCGCTGAGAGGAGTCAATCTCAGGCTCTGCCGGGGACGGATCGTCGGTCTTCTCGGACCGAACGGATCGGGCAAAACGACGCTCATCAAGCTCGCGAACGGGCTTCTGACGCCGACGGACGGCGAGATCCTCATCAACGGGATGAAGCCGGGGGTCGAGACGAAAAAAATCGTTTCGTTCCTTCCCGACCGCGATTTTCTCCCCGCGTGGATGACGATCGAAAAGGCGATGCGCTACGTCCGGGACTTCTTCCCCGACTTCCGGCTCGACGCCGCCTCGGAGATGATCGCGCGGCTCGGACTCGATCCGAAGCAGAAGATAAGGACGCTGTCGAAGGGCAACCGCGAAAAGGTGTCCCTTATCTCCGCGATGAGCCGCGACGCGAAGCTCTACCTGCTCGACGAGCCGATCGCCGGCGTCGACCCCGCGACCCGCGACTACATCCTCGAAACGATCCTTCAGAACTACGCCGAAAACTCGACGGTCGTCATCTCGACCCATCTCATCGCCGACGTCGAGAAGATCCTGAACGACGTCGTGTTCATAAAGAACGGAAGCGTCGATCTTTACAGAAGCGCGGACGAGATACGGGAGACCGAAGGAATGAGCGTCGACGCTCTGTTCAGGGAGGTATACAGATGGTAGGCAAGCTTTTCAAATACGAATTCAAATATTATCTGCGCTGGCTGATCCCGATCATGTCCGGCTGCGTCGTGCTCGCGCTCACGAGCAAGCTCTTCTATCTCGTAAGAGACGTACAGGAGCTCTACCTCATCACACAGATGGTTTATTCGACCTATACGATGCTGATCGGCGCCGCGGTCGTCCTCGGATACGTGATCGTCGCCCTGCGGTTCCTGAAGAGCACGTTCACGCAGGAGGCGTATTTCACGCACACGATTCCGGTGAAGCCGTCGACGCTCCTCAACGTCAAGTTCGCCTCCGGCGCTCTCTTTATGATCGTTATCATCGCCGGAGCGGTGGGTTCGTTCATCATGATGTTCACCGGAAGCGTCTTTTCGACGGTGACAAAGGGCGTCGCCGACATGATAAGCTCGGCGTTCAGGGAAAACGCTCTCGGGAACTTTATCCTCGGCGTATTTGAGGTGATCCTTCTCTCCCTGCTCGTTATCTTCGTCGAGATCCTTCACCCGTACGCGGCGTGCGCCATCGGTCAGCGGATGAAGAGCAAGACCGGCGGCGCGATCATGTGGTATTTCATCATCTTCGCCATCATCCGCGCCGGGTCTACCCTTTTTATGATCGGTAATCTTTCATGGATATCGGCGCTTGAGTCGATCGAGGAAAGCGGACGGGTCGTTCCGACGGTATCGCCCCACCTGATCATGTGGATCTATATCTCCGTCGTCCTCGCCGTCGATCTTACGTTCTACTTCATCACCCGCCACAGGCTGAAAAAGAAGCTGAATATCACGTAAGAAAGATCAACTGAAGAAAAGCTGTTATTACACAAAAAAGGACGTGACTGTATGAAACGACCGATCGCGCTTTTCACGGCGATCGTTATGATCTCCGGACTTTTTTGCTCGTGCGCAAGGATAAAAGGAAGCGACCTCAAGTATTATAACGAGTTTCTGGAACACGCAAAAAGTCGGCGGGATTACTATTTCGACGTCGTTCAATTTCTTCCGGAATTCCCGCAGGAGAATACAGACGATATGAAAATGCTCTTCGCCGAGGTCGACGTCGACGAAATGCGCGGCGATTACGCCGTAGCCGCAAGGATCGGATTTACCCCCGAAAAGTTCGACGGGGAACTCGATCGGCTGAGGAGATTCAGCGAGTACTCCGATTACGACGACGGAACGGAGGACGGCGATTATATTTTCTGGTTCGCGACGTATGATGAAAGCGTCGCCGACTTTATGTACGCAAAGCGGTTTGACGATTGTTCGATTTTCTATGCGTGCTCACGTTCCGAACGTCCCGAAGAAGTCAGAAAAATGATCCCCGATGATTGCTGGTACCCGCTTCTCGATCACTTTTCAGACGATTCGGATCGGATAGACGCTTCATCATACAAGCTGCTGCTGCACGCATGTCTGGAAAAAGACGCGGACGCGCTCAGGGCGATGTTTTCAAAGAAATCCGTCTCTTCCGAAGGATTTGAGGAAAATCTGGAACGATTGATCGAATACGCGGGAGGAGAGGATTATCATTATTCGTCTGTCGATTTCATTGAACTGCCTGTTGAAGAAAAAGACGGTAAAAGGATCTTATCGTATTCCGTCAGATTCGGGAGGTGGCAAAACAAAGTGATCGACGTCTGCCTGACAGACGACACAAACGATCCGGACGACAGCGGCATTTACGCGATCACCGTCGGGGATTACAACCATGAAAAAAGGCTCGGGGATTTCTGGAAAACGGACGATGAGACAGGCGCTCTGCTCCCGAAGTCGCGCGGGATAATCTTTATCTACGATCGCCCGTATAAAACAGCGATCGAGACGTAACGGCGAAAGGACGTGACGGTATGAAAAGAATAATCGCGCTTTTCCCGGTGATCGTTATGATTTCCGCGCTTATATGCTCGTGTACTTTTTCACTGAACGATTTTATCGAAAGGTCTGTGGAAACAAAAGCGCCCGACGGAGCGATACCCGACGGTTACACGGATCATTCGGCGGTAGTCGACGAGTACGGTATCGACCCGTGTGCGTTTGAGATTTATCGCTACAAAGATTCCTCCCTTTTCGAAAAAAACGACCTGTACTCCAAAGCGTCTGACGCCGACGTGGAGGAATTGAGACTCTATTTCTCAAATTTCAGAAGTTGGTATCAGAAAGATCTCGACGCGGAATTCGACGATTTCTCCATAACCCCCGGCGACTGGTTCTGCATCCGGGACGAGTCTTCGGACCCGAGCCGGATGACGGAAAAATACGATAATTATCGCGTTTACTTTTTCGATACGGAGACCTCGACGCTTTATTACATATTTATGACGATGTAAGAAGGCGCCTGATCCCGTCGGGTCGGGAATCATTGATCTCAGAAAAGGTTATTCTGACAGCAAGCGGCACATCGATGGTTATAAGGAAAGGAGCAAAAAACTAAAGATGAAAAACAGAATTTTAACAGTTTTTATTGTTGTATTATCGCTTATTACATTTCTGACTTCATGTTCAATTATATCGTATGAAAGCAGAATCAGTTACCTTTTGTTTGATCATATTGTGTATAATGGGGATTCATATTATCCGGTGGTTGATCCGTCAGAAATTCCATACTCTCATCGGAACGGAAAGATAACGGTTCAGATAGTTGACAAAAACGGTATTCCGTACGACAAGGACAGATTTGAAGAGGCGTATCTATATGATGGCGATACAGAAGCGATCTACATTGATGTTTCAAGTACGTCCAGTCAATATATGAAGCGTTCTTCAAATCAGTTACCGTCCGGTAAATGAGATGAAACCATGAAAAAAGTATGCTGCGTTATTTTTTCTCTCGTCATTCTTTCCGCCGTTCTGTGCTCTTGCGCGGGACGGATCGCGGACGCGGCGGCGTCCGCCGTTGAGGAAAAATTGACTTATGAGCAGATTCGCGATCTCGCGCGTTACAAAACGATCGTCTGCGACGGGGAGACGTTCCGCTTCATCGAATCAGATCAGGACGCGGAGGACGAATTCACGCGCGACGGAAATATCCTTTTTGGGGACGAAGCGGAATACAAGCTCGCAGATGAAAACGGAGTCCCGTACGACGAAACGAGAAGTGAAAAAGGGTTCTTTTTCGAGGGCGATGAAGAGAGAAAGTATATCTTCATTCCCGACACCGCCGCGGTGTGGACGAGGGACGGGGGAAAATGATATACGATTTTGCCGTATAAAAATCGCGGGGCCGACCCACGGGGGTCAGCCCTGCGAATTTTTATTTACTTCGGGAAGGACGTGAGAGACGTCCTCGCCGGACAGGAAGCGGAAGAAGTTATCTTTATATATCTTCTCTCTCGTCGCCGCGGGGACGCCGAGCTCGTCGTAAATCGCGTTGTCGCGGGCGATCCATCCCGCGACCCAGTCGCGGTCGTAGTCGTTCGCCATCGAGTCGGTCCCGAACATTATATTGTTCTCCACGTCGTAACCGACGGTGAAGAGCTTCGTGAGAAGGTCCCGCCTGTAGATGACCGGCGTGCCGGGGGTGACGTCGAAGAACATCTCCGAGGACTGCCTCTCGAGGTACGAGTTGAGGAATTTGCCATAGACGGCGATACACTCGTCGTGCCACGGCCACGAGCAGTGACCCATCGAGAACTTGACGCCGCGGGAAAGGCGAAGAAGCGCCTCCCACTCGGCGGGGCGGTTGAAGCGCGACGTGTCGGTCCCGCTCCAGAGGATCCCGGAGTGAAAGATCACGGGCAGTTTCGTCTCCTCGATCGTTTCGAGCATCCTCATGCTCTCCGGACAGCCGACGGAAAACGTGTCGCAGATAACCTTGAAGCCGCGGATCCCGGACAGGGCGGCGTCCTTTATCTGATCCCCGACGTCCGCCTCGAACGGGTGGACCCAGAGGATCGGGAAAAGGCGGCCGTCCACGCCGCGGCACCAGTCGAGAACGTTTTTCAGCCGTTCTCGGTACGGCAGCTTCTGAAGCGGAGCGGAAGAAGGCTCCGGCTCCGCGGAAAAGACCGCGCCTCCGTAAACGCCGGCGTCCTCCATCTTTGAAAGAAGTCCCGCGGGCTCGGGCTCGCCGCCGTTCACGTGGACGTGCATATCGTATATCTTCATCCCCTGTCACCCCGCGAGAGAAGATATGATGTACTGGACGAGATAATACGCGCCGCCGCCTACCATGAGCAGAGCGAGGATTATGCACATTATCCTGACCGCCATTTTTGCCGGGGGAGTCTTCTGCTTTTTCGGAGTATTGTTTACGCTCTTTTTCTTTCCCATTGTCGATTTCTGTCCTTTACCCTAAAGTTATCTGTTCCCCGGCCGGTTCCACAGGGACTCCGGTCGCGGGAATTTTGATTTTTCTGATCTTAGGCACGTCGGCGAACTTCGCCGCTTCCTCGCCGAAATACGCCGCGGTGACCTTTTGGTTCTTTTTCAGCGCCATCAGCGTGACGCCCGCCGAAGTGCGGGTCGTCTTTTTCGGGATGAGAGCGGAGGAGATGAGGATCCCCCTGCCGTCGGACGACGTGAGGACGACCTCGGCCGGTTTCGACTCGTAGAACGCCGCGACGATCGGCGACGTCTCGGAATACGCGCCGACGAGACGTCTTCTGTTCCCCTTCGTCTCGTATGCGGAAACGGGTATTCTGACGCCCTTCCCGTTTTCGAAGATGAAGACGACGTTTTCCTTTTCGGGGTACTCCTTCAGCGCCTTCATCATTATGACGCCCTCTCCCTCGTCAAAGCCGAGCTTCGCGGGGACGAAGTCGCCGAGCGAGGACGCCTTGACGGAGGCGAAGTCGGCGGCGCGGCTCTTATAGGCGCGCCCCTTGTCCGAGAAGAACAGAAGCTCCGCGACGTTTTCCGTGTCCTCGCTCCACCGGAGCGAGTCGCCCTCCTTGTACTTCTGCTCGTCGGCGCCCCTGAGGGACTGATACGTTATCTTCTTGAAATACCCCTCTTTTGTGAGAAGGACGAGGACCCCGTAGTTCTCGGTGACATCGACGGCGGGCGCCTCGACGATGTCCTCGGGATAGATGAGGAGCGTCTTTCTCGGCTTGCCGTATTTCTTTTTTACTTCCTTGAGCTGTTCGACGATCCGCGCCTTGAGCCGCAGTTCGTCCGATATCGTCGCCTCGAGGTCGGCGATCTCGCTCTGGAGTCCCTCGATCTCGCGGATGCGTTCGATGATATATTCGCGGTTCAGGTGACGGAGCTTGATCTCGGCGATATATTCCGCCTGGATCTGGTCGATCCCGAATCCCTCCATGAGGCGCGGGACGACGTCCGCCTCCTTTTCCGTGCCGCGGACGATCGCGATAGCGCGGTCGATGTCGAGCAGGATCTTGCCGAGCGCGCGAAGAAGATGGAGCTTGTCGCGCTTCTTGCCGAGCTCGAAGGTGAGCTCGCGGCGGAGGCACCCGATGCGGAACGCGATCCACTCGCGGATTATCCCGCCGACGCCGAGCGTCCGCGGAGAGCCGTTTATAAGAACGTTGAAGTTGCAGGAGAAGCTGTCTTCGAGCGTCGTGAGGCGGAAGAGCTTCGCCATGAGCTGATCGGGGTCCGTTCCGCGGCGGACGTCAAGCGTGAGCTTGAAGCCGTTTTTGTCGATCGCGTCCCTGAAGTCGGTGACGTCCTTCAGCTTGCCGTCCTTCATAAGATCGGCGATCTTTTTGAGGATCGCTTCTATCGTGGTGGAATACGGTATCTCGAGGATCTCGATCACGTTCTCCTTTTTGTCGAACGTATAGCGCGCGCGGAGCTTGAAGCTCCCGACGCCCGTCTCGTAGATCGTCCGCATCTGTTCTCTGTCGTAGATGACGTTCGCGCCGCCCGGAAAATCGGGGGCTTTGATTATATCGAGGAGGCGGTCGGTCGTCGTCTTCGGGTTCTTCAGAACGGCGATCGTACCGTCGCATATCTCCGCGAGATTGAAGGAGCAGATATTCGACGCCATCGAGACGCCGATCCCCTTGTTGTTCGACACGAGAACGTTCGGGAACGACGTCGGGAGGAGCGTCGGCTCCGTCGTCGTGTTGTCGTAGTTCGGGACCATATCGACGGCGTCCTTGTCGATGCCGCCGAAGATCTCCGCGCAGATCGGCGCGAGCTTGACCTCCGTATACCTCGACGCGGCGAACGCCATATCGGAGCTGTACTGCTTTCCGAAGCTCCCTTTCGACTCGACGAACGGGTGAAGGAGCGATTCGTTGCCGCGGGTCAGACGGACGAGCGTCTCGTAGATCGCCGCGTCGCCGTGCGGGTTGAGGTGCATCGTCTGGCCGACGACGTTCGCGCTCTTCGTGAGGTCGCCCTTGAGCAGACCCATCTTGTACATGGTGTAAAGGAGCTTTCTGTGGGAGGGCTTGAAGCCGTCGATCTCCGGAATGGCGCGCGAGACGATGACCGTCATGGCGTACGGCATATAGTTCTTCTCTATCGTCTCCGTTATCGGCTGGTCCGTGATGTGTTCCTCGACGATCCTTGCGGGCTCTTCCCTCTTCTTTCTTGCCATATCCTCAGCTCTCTTTCGCTTTAGTGATTTTGCCGCCCGACGCCCTTATGAGGCGATTGTAGAGGGCGAGATATTTTCCGGTCTTCGGCGGCAGTCTGACGTAAACGACGCCGAGTCCCTCCTCGTCCGCCCGTCTCAGAAGGGAGAAGAACGCGTGACAGAAAGCGTCCTCGCTGTCCTCGCCGACGGAGAGAAGCGCGCGCCGGAGCGCGCCGGCGTTTTTATCGGAGGTGATGACTCCGACCGATTCGCGCGGGTCGGAATTCGCCGCGTCGATCATCTCGCCGTCCGTGCCGTCGAACGCTACGACGGTCGCCTTCGGCGAGTAGTGTTTATATTTCATTCCCGGAGACAGCGGCTTGTCGCCGCACAGCGCGGGATCGGTCACGGCTCCCGCCACGCGGACCGCTCCGACGGCGCGCGCGAGCATTTCAGCCGTCACGCCGCCCGGCCGGAGGACCGTGCATCCGCCGTCGCCGTCGAGAGAGATAACGGTGGATTCGACGCCTATCCGGCACTCGCCGCCGTCGATCACGGCGTCGATCCTGCCCGAAAGGTCCGCCATTACGTGCGCGGCGCACGTGGGGGACGGAGACCCCGATCTGTTCGCGGACGGCGCCGCTATCGGGCACCCCGCCGCTTTTATGAGGGCGCGCGCCGCCGGATGATCCGGACAGCGCACCGCCACAGTGTCGAGTCCCCCCGTGACGGATCGGTCTATGACGTCTTTTTTTTCGAGGACGACGGTGAGAGGTCCCGGCATGAACCGCTCGGCGAGACGGCGGTACGCGTCGGGAACGACGGCGAAATCCTCCGCCTCACGGGGATCCGAGACGTGGACGATCAGAGGGTTGTCGGACGGTCTTCCCTTCGCCGCGTAGATCTTCGCCGCCGCGCCGGGAAAGTACGCCGATCCGCCGAGGCCGTAAACGGTCTCCGTCGGAAACGCCACGAGTCCGCCTTCTCTGATTATCCGCCCCGCCTCCCCGATCTTAACGTCGTCCCCCTCGCCCGTCAGGGTGAAAAGGACCGTTTTCTTCTCATTCAACTTCTTATATTCCTTCTTTCAGCTTCTCGGCTGTATCGGCGGCGATCAGTTTGTCTATCACCGGGTCCATTTCGCCGTTGACGAACGCTTCGAGCGAGTAGAGCGTAAGACCTATCCGATGGTCCGTCACCCTTCCCTGCGGGAAATTGTACGTCCTGATCCGCTCGCTCCTGTCGCCGCTCCCCACCTGGGAGCGGCGCGCGCCGGCTATCTTTTCCGTCTGCTCGCGCACCTTCATATCGTAGAGCTTCGCGCGGAGGATCTTCATCGCCCGGTCGCGGTTCTTGAACTGGCTCCGCTCGTCCTGACATTCGATAACGATACCCGTCGGTTTGTGGAGAAGTCTGATCGCCGACTCGGTCTTGTTGATGTGCTGACCGCCCGCGCCGGACGATTTGATCGTCTCGATCTCGACGTCGCCGGGGTCGATCTCTATCTCGACGTCCTCCGCCTCGGGAAGCGTCGCGACCGTCGCCGCCGACGTGTGGATCCTGCCCGCCGTCTCCGTCTCGGGGACACGCTGGACTCTGTGGACGCCGCCCTCAAACTTGAAGCGCGACCACGCGCCCTCGCCCGATACGATGAAAGAGATCTCCTTATACCCGCCGAGCTCCGTCTCGTTCGCGTTGACGACCTCGACGCGGAAGCCCCTTTTCGCCGCGTACATCGAATACATACGGTAGAGGACGCCCGCGAAGAGCGCCGCCTCCTCCCCGCCCGTTCCGGCGCGGATCTCGACGACGACGTTCTTGTCGTCGTCCGGATCGCGCGGCAGAAGAAGCACCCGGAGCTCGTCCTCGATCGCCGGCAAGCGTCGCTTCAGCTCGTGGTACTCGGAGAGCGCGAAATCCTTCATCTCGCGGTCTTCTTCCTCCTCCGACAAGGCGAGCGCCTCCTCCGCGGAGCGGAGAACGCTCTCGTACTCGCGGTATTTTTCGACCGTGGGAAGAAGATTCTTCCTCTCCCGCATCAATCGCTTGTATTTTTCAATATCGCTCGCCGCCGCCGGATCGGAAAGCTCCGCCTCGATCCGGTCGAACCGCTCCGAGACGGCTTTCAGTTTGTCGATCATACCGGATCACTCGGCGTTGAACGCCGAGAACGCCTTGTGCGCCTCGTAGAGGTCGCCCTTCGATATTATCTCGAACGGCGAGTGCATCGCTATGACGGGAACTCCTATGTCGATCGTGTCGATATTGAGCGTCGAGATAAACATCGCGACCGTTCCGCCGCCGCCCTGATCGACCTTGCCGAGCTCAGCCATCTGCCAGACGACGCCCGCGCGGTCGAGAAGCGACCTCATTTTCGCCGAAAATTCAGCTCCGGCGTCGTTGGTGCTGACCTTGCCGCCGTGACCCGTGTACTTGCAGAAGCCGACGCCGCAGTGAAGGATCGCCGAGTTCCTCTTCTCGAACGCCTCGGGGTAGTTCGGATCGTAAGCCGCGGCGACGTCCGCTGACAGGCACGCCGAATGAGCGCGCACGACCGCGGGATCGGCGCCGAGATCGCGGGAGATCTTGTCGACGAGATCCGAGAAGAGCTTGCCCTTCATTCCCGTCGGGCCGTCGCTCCCGACCTCTTCCTTGTCGGCGAAGATAGCGATAAGCGTGTGATTCGGAGACGCCGCGTTGTCGAGAAGCGCGGTGAGCATCGGATACGCGCAGACTCTGTCGTCGTGGCCGTAAGCGCCGATCAGCCATCTGTCAAATCCGACGTCGGCGGCCTTTGTCGCGGGAACGGCGCAGAGATCGGCGCTGAGGAAATCCTCCTCCGTGATCCCGTATTTTTCTTTGAGAATGGAGAGGATATTGATTTTTACGGCGTCGTTCTCGACGGGTTTCCCCTCGTCGAGGGCGGGGGAGGAACAGATCATAATATTAAGCCCCTCGCCGGTAAACGCCTTGTTGAGCGGCTTGGTGCCCTGCTCGCCCGCGAGGTGCGGAAGAAGGTCCGAGATGCAGAAGACGGGATCGCCCTCGTCCTCGCCGACGACGATGTCGACGGTCGATCCGTCCTTCTTCACGACGACGCCGTGAAGGGAGAGCGGGATCGTCGGCCACTGGTACTTCCTGACGCCGCCGTAGTAGTGCGTCTTGAAATATCCGACGCCGTCCGACTCGAAGACCGGGAGTGGCTTCAGGTCGAGGCGCGGGGAGTCGATGTGAGAGGCGGAAATGCGGATCCCGATCTCTTCGATATCGCCGGAACCGACGACCGCCGCCATCACGTTCTTTCCTCTGTTGTTGATGAAGAATCTGTCTCCCGTGCGGAGCGTCTTCTTCGGATCGTATTCCTCAAAGCCCGCCTCTCTGAGCGCCGCGATGATGTTGCGCGACGCCTCGCGCTCGGTCTTGCTCTTGTCGAGCCACTTCATATAGCGGGCGCCGTATTCCTTCATCTTCGAGATCTCTTCCTCGCTCTCTCTTTCAAAGACGGTCTTTTTCTTGTAAATCAGATCTTCAAATTTGTTCTCGCTCATGATATATGCTTCCTTTCGGTTTTATTGATCAGCGTAAAGAGATTTGTATTTGTCGGCGATCTCCTCGAGCTTCCTGACCTCCGAGAGAACGTCGGCGTCGGGTATTTCGAGCTTTCCCATTTCTCCGAGAAGCTCGGGGTCCTCCCGCCACAGGTCGACTTTCTCGCTGCCGCAGACGACCGCGGCGTAGACCTGTTCCCACCTGCCGTACGAGCTGTAAAGCGTCGAGAGCCAGAAAGTCCCGTATTTGACGTTCGTCTCGGGATCGTACAGGATGCCGTCGGTCAGGTCCTCGCGCGTCAGCGTCAGAAGGCGGGCGAAAACGACGGGCTTAACGCCCATCAGTCCCACTCCCGTGTCGCTCGCGACGAAGTTCGACTGAAAATTGCTTTTATACTTTATCACCGAGAAGACGACCTCCTCGGGAACGCCGTATTCGCCGGAATATCTGACGACGTATTCGCGGAAATCCCGCGGGTAGTTTTTGAGGTCGGACCGCCTCGCTATCGACTGGAAGATCAGTCCGACGCCGACCGACAGAAGAATGATCGCGGTTATGACCGCCGACCGTATGAGCGCTTTTTTATATCTCATTTCCCGTATTTTTCCTTTATGATCTCCGACAGCCTTCCGACGTCCTTTCTGATCGACGCGAAGGAGCGGTGAGTGTCGATTATCAGGTCGACCGGAAGGGTCTCGGGTCTCGGCTGCGTTTTAAGACGCGCCGCCGCGTCCTCCTCCGGTATCCCGTCGCGCGCCGCTATCCGTCGGACGAGCGTCTCGTCCGGCGCGTCCGTCGCGATGACGAGGGCGCATTTCTTGTCAAATCCGCTCTCGAAAAGGAGCGGCGCGTCGATAATGACGATCGGGAACCCGTCGTCGAAAAGCGCCGCCGCGCGTCTTTCCGCCTCGTCGAGGACGGCGCCGTGCGTCGTCCTGTTGAGGAGCTCTCTGTCGCGGTCCCCGCCCTCGCGGAAGACGATCGAGGAGAGCTTTCGCCTGTCGAGCGAGCCGTCGGGAAGGACGATATCATCCCCGAAGGCGTCCGCCAGCGCCGCCGTCAGCGGCGCGGGTCTTCCCGATCCGTCCTCGGGAGCGGTCAGCTCACGGTATATTCTGTCCGTGTCGAGCGACGGTATCCCGAATTCCGAAAAGAACGAGGCGACGGTCCCCTTGCCGGACCCGCTTCTGCCGCAGAGACCTATAAAAACCGGTAGAGATCCGCTTTTCATCCGACCGAAGCACCCCGTTTCATCACATAATTCTTCAATTATATATGATACCATAAAACATTTTTTTTTGCAAGCGAATACCATTGTATTCGGGGCGCGTTTATGCTACAATAGTGATGAAAAAAACCGGATGCGTCACATCCGGAAAAACGGGAGGATATGCAATGCTGAAGGTAGGTATAGTCGGAGGAAGAGCGATGTCGTTCGTGAACGCCATCAACTCGCGGGACGACGCGAAGGTCACGGCGATCTGCGACCTCGACGAGGAGATCCTGAACATCCAGGCTGAAAATATCGGGCTCGACAAGAGCGTGCGGTTCAGGATCTACGAGGATATGCTCGACCGCGCCGATATCGACGCCGTGCTGATCGCGACTCCGATGCAGTGCCACGTTCCGCAGGCGATCAAGGCTCTTCAGTCCGGTCGTCACGTGATGAGCGAGGTGACCGCCGCCGTAACGATGGACGAGCTCTGGTGGCTCATTGAAGCGGTCGAAAAATCGGGAAAGATCTATATGTACTCCGAGAATTACTGCTACACTCCGGAGATGCAGACCGTAAAGGCGATGGCGGACGCCGGACTCTTCGGAAAGATCTACTACGCCGAGGGCGAGTACACGCACGACTGCACGGAGCTCCGGAACTGGCACGGGCAGGTCGGCTGGCGCTCTTACTGGCAGATGGGCACGCGCGGCGCGTTCTATCCGACTCATTCGCTCGGTCCGATCATGCAGTGTATCCCGGACGATAAGATCGCCGAGATCTCGTGCTTCAGCTCCGGCAATCACAACCCGTACGGGCTCCGCAACGACGACACCAATATCGTCATGTGCCGTCTGAGGAGCGGCGGACTCGTCAAGATCCGCGTCGATACGGTCTCCCCGCGTCCGCACAATTTGATGTATTACCAGATCCAGGGTACGGGCGGCTGCTTCGAGGCCCCGAGGACGGGCGGCGAGCACAAGGTCGCCGTCGACACGAAGGAAAACCCCGAGGGACACAAAAGCTGGCGTCCGCTCTCCGATTTCTCCCATCTGCTCCCCGAGAGATTCAGATCCGGAGCCGGAGAAGGCGCCGGTCACGGCGGCGGCGACTTCTACATCGTCGAGGACTTTGTGAACGCCGTCAATACTAACACGCAGCCGTTCCTGAACGTCTATCGCGCCGCCGAGTGGACCGCGGTCGCGCTCCTCAGTCAGCTCTCCGTCACGAACAACGGCAGAACGATGGAAATGCCCGATTTCAGGCCGGGAATGAGCTGGGACGAGAAGAGGATCAAGCTGTAAAGCGAAGCGCGCTTACCAAAAAAAATGATCCCTGCGATTTCCGAGTGTTCCGAAAGACACTCGGCGAATCGCAGGGATCTTCTTTTTCTTACATTTTGGACGTGAAGTACTGTCTTGCGCCGCACTTCGTGCAGAAGACCGCCTGCGCGCTGATCTCGGCGCCGCAAGCCGTGCAGTACCTTACGCTCTTTGCCTGCTCCTGACGGGGAGCCGACAGCTTGGTCCCGCATCCGGTGCAGAAGATCGACCCCGGACGGCATTTAGCCCCGCATTTCGGGCAGACCGGCGAATCGTCGGCGATCGGCGGCGGGTTGGGGGCGGCGGGAGCGGGTTCGCTGAAGGTGTTCGGGTCAAACGCGGGCTGTTCGACGGCCGGAGCTTCGACGATCGGCGCCTCGACGACCGGAGCCTCGACGGCCGGGGCTTCGACGACCGGAGCTTCAACGACCGGAGCTTCAACGACCGGAGCTTCGACGACCGGAGCTTCGACGACCGGAGCCTCGACGACCGGAGCCTCGACGACCGGCGCTTCGACGACCGGAGCTTCGACGACCGGAGCTTCGACGACCGGAGCTTCGACGACCGGAGCTTCGACGACCGGGGCCTCGACGACCGGGGCCTCGACGACCGGAGCTTCGATTATCGGTTCCTCCGCGGGAGTTTCATCAACAACCGGTTCTTCGTCCGCGGTCTCTTCCGCGGGCGCCCCGATCTTCGCTCCGCACGTCGTGCAGAACATCGCGTCCGGCTCGAGAGCCGCGCCGCAGACGGGACATTTCGGCCCGTTCTCGAGCTGTTCGAGTTTCTTTTTCGCCTCTTCGATCTTTTCTTTCGATTCGCGGACCTTCGCGACGAGCGCCTCGAGTTCGGGGTCGGGCTCGCCGCCGCCGGATGCGTATCTCTCGCCTATTTCGCCGTACGCCTCGACGACCGCGCTCTCCGCGCGTGATATCAGATCGCGGAGAGATTCTTTTTCACGTTCCACGTCAAAAGCCATCGTATATCTCCTTTTCTGTTTTATTTTCTTTTTTTATTCTATCACTAAGCAGGGGCGATATCAATCCCCGCGCGCCTCGTCGCGGGCTTTCAGAACGGCGCGGGCGAGCTGATCGGCGCACGACGTCGGTTTCCCGCCGCACGTGTTTCCGAGCACTTTTCCGGCGATCTCGTCGACGGTCCAGCCGTCGAGGATCTTCGAGATCGCCTTGAGGTTGCCGTTGCACCCTCCGATGAATTCGATATTCGTCACGACGTCCCCGTCGATGTCGAAAAGGATCTCGCTCGAGCACGTCATGGAGGTTTTGTATCTGTATCTCATTTTTTCGTCCCCCGTTCGGGTATTATCAATTTTATTATATCCGCTCATTTTTTCCGTGTCAACATCGCCGTGTCAAAAAATTAACTTTTGCGCCCTTTTTCCCCGTTGACCCGCCGGGAATATAATGGTAGAATAAAAAAAAAAGAAGAAAGCGGGTGTTCCCATATGTTCGGAGAAAAAAAGAATTTCGGATTCGGCTGTATGCGTCTTCCTCAGAAGGACGGCGTCCCCGACGTCGGGACCTTTTCCCGCATGGTCGACCGCTTTATGGAGGCGGGCTTCAATTATTTCGACACGGCGCACGGATATCACAGGGGAAAATCGGAGACCGCGCTCAGGGAATCCCTGACGTCCCGCTATCCGCGCGACTCGTATATCCTCGTCGACAAGCTCTCCGACAACTATTTCTCAAGCGAAGAGGAGATAAGACCGTTTTTCGAAAGCCAGCTCAAGGCGCTCGGGGTCGATTATCTCGATCTCTACCTCATGCACGCGCAGGACGAGAGGAACTACGCGAAGTACAAGGAATGCCGCGCATACGAGACGGCGCTCGAACTGAAAAAAGAGGGCGCGATCCGTCATTTCGGCATCTCGTTCCACGACCGCGCGGAAGTCCTCGACCGCATCCTGACCGAGTATCCCGAGATCGAGGCGGTCCAGATCCAGTTCAACTATCTCGATTACGACTCACCGTCCGTTCAGTCGCGCCTCTGCTACGAGACGTGCCGGAAGCACGGGAAGCCGGTCATCGTTATGGAGCCGGTCAAGGGCGGATCGCTCGCCAGGGTTCCCGACGACGTCGCCGCGATCATCTCGCCGCTCGGGATATCTCCCGCGGAGCTCGCGATCCGTTACGCGGCGTCGTTCGAGGGCGTTTTTATGGTCCTCTCGGGGATGAGCGATCTTTCCATGGTAGAGGAGAACGTGTCGTTCATGAGCGATTTCCGTCCGCTCGGCGACGAAGAAAAGGCAGTTGTCGAAAAAGCGCGCGAGGCGTTTTCCGCCCGCCGGTCGATCCCCTGCACCGGGTGCAGATACTGTACGGAGAGATGCCCCGCCGGGATACCGATCCCGGAGATATTCTCCTGTCTCAACACGAAGGACGAGTTCGGCACGTGGAACGCGAATTTTTACTACGAGCAGTTCACGGCGAGCGGTCCGAAAGCGTCCGACTGCCTCGAATGCGGCGCGTGCGAGGACGGCTGTCCCCAGCATCTCGGGATCAGAG
This sequence comes from Clostridia bacterium, assembly GCA_017444735.1. Taxonomy (GTDB): domain Bacteria; phylum Bacillota; class Clostridia; order Oscillospirales; family CAG-272; genus RUG11130. The sequence continues at coordinate 58,518 of JAFSWB010000088.1, forward strand.
CGCTTCTGAAGCGGGCGGCGGAGACGTTTGAGAAAGAACAATGAAAACAACGCTCCGGTCAATCCGGAGCGTCTTTCGTTTTATAATACTCGTTTACGAGATTTCTGTACCCCAGCGCCTTTATATCCCCGTATCTGACGGAAAACCGCGCCTTCGTGTGCGTCCCGCTGACAAGATAACGGACGCAGTCCTGCGCGTAACGGTCGATCTCTTCAAGAGATTCCGTCGTATTTATGACCGGGAAGAACCAGCGGCTCCACGAGAGCTCGTTTTCCCGTCCGCTCTCGAACATTTTCCGGTTGAAAACGCGGAGGAAAGCCATCGCCGCCCTCTCGCCGTCCGATCCCGTTCTCTTTTCCCATCTCATCAGAGCGTCGCGTTTGCGGCGCATTTTCATTTTCAGCTTTCTGAGCGTCGCAGGGGCGATATCCACTTTCTCCTCCGAGCAGATGAATCCGAGATAGGTAAACGGCTCGCCGGGCGAGCGGTATTCTTCTTTTTTTTCGTTTATCGAGAGCGACCGCTCAGCGAGATAATCGCGGATGAAGCCGGCGCGGTCTTTCACCTCTTCCTCCGTCGGCGAGAAAAGGATCACGTCGTCGGAATAACGCGAGTAGACGACCCCCTCTCCCTCAAAACGGCGGTCCATGCCTGAGAGGAACAGATTCGCGTAAAACGACGACTGCGGCGTCCCCGCCATTATCCCTTTTTTCTCCGTCGTCTCGCGCCCTCTGTCGATCATGCGCTCCTCCGTGAGGAGAGACGACAGGAACGAGAAAAGCCCGCCGTCGTCAGAGATCGCCTCGCGCAGGAGCGGGAGAAGCCGATCGACCGGGATCGAGTTGAAATAGTCGTGAATGTCCGCCTTGTACGAATACATCGAGAATATCCCGGGGACGCGGAGCAGTTTTCTCACGGCGTCCTTCGCAGTCCTGCCGGGGCGGAACGAATAAAGCGAGCGGCAAAAAAGCCCGTCGTACTTCCTTAAAATCTGATGAGTGAGCATCTTGAGAACGGTGTTCTCCGGCTCGGGATACGTGTAGACGACGCGCTTTTTCTCCGCCCCCTGCTTGCTTATCACCGATTTCACCGGCAGGGGAAACGGATCGCCGCGCCGCACCCTCTCGGCGACGGGACGGTATTCCCCGCCGTCGATGAAGAGACGCAGCCTTTTCACGAACGCCCCGGGGCGCGAGAGCGAGGATTTGTAATCGAAAAAGTCCTCCCACGCGTCCCGGTCGTCAATCAGATCGAGAATCGACATCTTTACTCCGGAAATAAAAAAGCGGAAAGAGAAAACGTTAAATCCCATAAGTTATGGGATGTACAAGGTCGTACACGGGACGGCTGCCTGCGAAGCCGCGAAAAATCCCGTGCCGGACCCGCCGCAGGCGCTGAGCGTTCTCTTTCCGCAATTTTACGTTTTATTATTTCAGGTATTCGCCTATCCTGCCGACGACGTACGAGCGGGTATTCCACCACCCGGCGTGGTCGTAGTAGAATCTGAGATAAGGGACTCCGTCGCGGCGGCAGTCGTTTCTCACCTTATAGGCGGAACATCTCTCAGACATAAGCTCGACGACGAGCGCGCGAGAGGAGCCGTAGAAAGTGTAAACGAGTCGCCCCGACCCTCCGACCGGCGTTTTCTCGAAACGATATGCGGGAAATTCCGATCTGAAAAGAGACTCGAAGTACTCGGAGTACGTACCTCCGAAATTGTACTGGTTCTCCTCCGCGGGCATACGGTCCCATACGGAGTCGCCGCCGTACGTGTCCTCCCTGACGGGAGCCGCCGTCTCTGCGGGACGCTCGTTCGCGTTTCCGCCGTTGTTCTGTCCGAGGATCCCTCCGAGGATATCCTTCGCCGCCTTTTCGACCGCTTTTTCTCCTCCGAAAAGCTTCGATAAAAGACCCATTTCCGCTCTCCTTTTTTTATGAAGGATAAAGGTCAGCCCTCAAAAACGTACGCTTTTCCGCTCTTCGCCGACTCGTAGATCCCCTCGAGGATGCGGGTGACGGTGTACGCCTGTTCCGGCAGGACGCAGGGCTTCTTTCCCGCGACGAGAGCTTCGATCCACTGCTTCGCATCGGCGACGCATTCGATCTCTTCCTCGGGGTCGTCCGTGTGATCGAGCGTCGACTTCATCGCGGCGACGTATTCGTCGTACGGATAGACGTCGACGTACCACTCGCCGTTCCTGACTCCGTAAATGCGGACTCCGCCGCGCATATCCGCGCCCGCCTTGGTGCCGGAGAACTGCGTGAACGCCTCGATCGATTCGGGAAGGTTGATCGCCCACGACGCCTCGACGGAGATCGTCGCGCCGTTCTTCATCTTAACGAGACCGAACGCGCTGTCCTCGACGGTGAACGCCTTCGTGTCCCACTTGCCGTTCGTATACATCTCCTCTTCCCTGTTCATCTTATTGAAAGTGGAGCCGAGGCAGATGGCGGGCTCGTAGTTGTTCATCATCCAGAGCGTGAGGTCGAGAGAGTGGGTGCCGATGTCGATCAGCGGACCGCCGCCCTGCTCGTACTCGTTGAGGAACACGCCCCAGTTCGGTACGCCGCGGCGGCGAATGGCGATGGCGCGGGCATAGTAGATATCGCCGAAGACGCCCTCGTCGACCTTCTGCTTGAGGAGCTGGACCTCGGGACGCATTCTGTTCTGGTATCCGATAGAGAGAGTCTTGCCCGTTCTGTTCGCGGCGTCGATCATCTTTTTCGCCTCGGCGGAGTTGATCGCCATCGGCTTCTCGCACATTACGTGGCATCCCGCCTCGAGAGCGTCGACCGTTATGAACGAGTGCGAACGGTTGGGCGTGCAGACGTGAACGACGTCAAGCCGCTCTTTTTCGAGCATCTCTTTGTAGTCCTTATATACGTTCGCTCCCGGCGCGCCGTATTTCGCCTTCGCCTCCTCCGCTCTCTCGACAATGATGTCGCAGAAAGCGACGAGCGACACGTTTTTCAGAAGACGCAGGGACGGCATATGCTTCTGATTTGCGATAAAGCCGCATCCCACGATACCTATTCTTATTTTGTCGTTTGCTCCGATCATTCCGATCCACCTTCCGGTCCCCGCCGGGGACCGTCCTTTCTTATGTATTCCGATATTATTCTACCATTTCCACCGAGCGCGTGTCAACGGTTTTTTATCCGAAGACAGCGGTTTCTCCCGCGCTCATGACGAGCGTTCCGTCGTCAGACACGGGCAGGGACGCCGTAAGATGCGAGAGATCGTCGAGGATACGGACTTTCACGTCGTTCTCGGCGCTGATCCTGACCGAGGATATCGCGCCGTTTTTCATCACGGCGTCGACGATGATCCCTCCGAACCCGCGGAAGCCCTCGAACGACGCGTCGCGCCATCCCGACGGGATCGCCGGGAACAGACGCGTCCCGTCGCACTCGCTGTAAAGGAGCATATCCTGGATCGCGTCCGTCGCTATGAAGTTGCCCTCGAGGGTGAAGAGACGGTATTTCCAGTGGTAATCGGACCGGAGCAGATAGTCTCCGTTGGCGTGGAAACCGTTCTTCGTGCAGTTGTCGGAGAAAAACGAGTGAAGAAGCCGGGAGGCGTCGTCGCCCCTTCCCTGCGTCACGTAGAACTGCGCCATCCAGACGACGGAATATCCGACCCACATACTCGTCCCGTTCTTCTCGATGTCGCGGACGGTCGCGTCGATTATCCGCCTGTGCTCGGCGGTGTCGTAGCGGACCGTTTTCAGCGGATAGATGCTCATGCAGTGGGAGTGATGGCGGTGAGACTCGGTCGTCGGCTCGTCGGGGCTTATCATGAAAACGCCGCGCTCGTCGACCGGGACCGGCTCGAGGCGCGAGAGGGCGTCCTCCCATTTTTTCGTTTCCTCCGGCTCGCCCGCCTCGCGGGAAAAGCCGATCATGTCCTCCGCGAAAGCGCGCATCAGCGTCTGATCGTACGCGGAGTTGGGCGTGACCCACGCCTCGGGAAGATTGTCGTGAAGCTCGGGGGACGACGAGAGCGGCAGCTTCAGGACTCCGTCCTTCTCCTCTAATATGTCGAGAAGAAATTCGCCGCACTCCTTCATATACGGGTAGATCCTGTCGAAATAAACGGGATCGCGGGTAAAATGAAGATATCTCGCCATTATCTCGCAGAGCCAGATCTGGTTCGTCGGCGAATAGGAATACTGCACCCATCCGCCGAGGGCGTGACCCTCGATATCGATGATCGACGGGAGGCAGAGCCCCTTCGCGCCGAAGAATCGGCGCGCGAACTCGCGTCCGACGTCCGAAAGGGACAAAAGGAAGTCGATGAAGCACTCGCCCTGCTCGAGGCGGTTCGCCTTGAGGTAGCTCGTGTACGACATCTGCGTGTTGAGGTCGGAGTGATAGTCTCCCTTCCACGGCGGCAGCAGTCCGTTGTCCGCGGTCCAAACGCCCTGGAGCGGCATCGGATAACATCCCTTCCGCGAACACCCGGCGAGAAGATAATTGTTGAAATACCACTGGCGTTCGAGCTCGGTATCGGGGATCGAGATCGAGCTCTTTTCCCAGTATTCAGCCCACCACGCGCGGTGAGACACGGCCGCCGCGTCGTATCCGGTCCGGACGGCGTCCGTCACGGCGATGAGAGAGTCCCCGAGGAAGTCCCGGGTCTTCCCGTCGCCGACCGTATACGCGATAAGCGTCTTACCGTCCCGGACGACGGTCGCGGTGACGATGCCGTAGAAGCGGTCGTTCGTCTCCTGGACGAAATACTTGTACCTTATCCCGTCCTTTTCCTCGTCGACGAAGCGGGCGGGAGGATAGTGCAGATTCTTGACCGAGTCCGAGTCCGCTCCGGGAGGAGCCGGCGGGTCGCCCGGCTTGCCGAACTCGGGATTTTCGATTTTCATGCCGACGCCCTCTCTGTCGATCTCGATGAGACCGTAAGGCTTCGTCGCGTGGAGGAGCGAGCGGAGAGAGACGCCTCCCGCCCTGACGGTCGCCTCCGCGGCGATATAGTCGAGGTCGGAGACGACGTTTTCCCTGACGCCGAGATTGAGGATGAGCTTCCCCGCGGGGAGCTTCGTCGGCGTCGTCCTGCCGTAGCAGTCCTCGAAAATGCGCGCGATCTCCTTCTGATCGCCCGCGGCGACGAGCTCCTTCAGGTGCGCGAACGTGAAGCCCTCCTGAAGCTCCGGGCTGTCGGAGCAGTCCCAGATGCCGCCTTTGTCGAGCGAAAAGCGGAGCTTGTCGGAGGAATTCCAGATGAGACAGCCCATATCGCCGTTGCCGAGCGGAAGGCCGTCGTCCCAGAATTCGATCGTCTCGTCGAAGTGAAGTCCTTTAGTGTTCATTTTTGCCTCCGGTTTTGTTTCTTTCAAGATATTTCGGAAGAAGCCCGAAGAGAAGCGCGTAAGTCGACGACGGCGCGAACGCGCCGGGGTCGTCGTGCATCGCGCGGGCGAAATACTCGCGCGACGATTCCGCGTCGCCCTGCCCGTAGAGGCCGAGCGCCTTCATAAAGGAGCAGTGGACCCGGTTTTTCTTCACCGGATCGTCGTCGAGGACGAGAAGGTCCGGGAGCGACACCGCGAAATAGTCGGGCGTCGGGCGGTCGTCCATGTGGAGATCGGCGAATTTTATGAGCCGGCGGAATTTCTCGTTCGCCTTTCCGGTCTCTCCGAGGGCGAGATGCGCCATTCCCTGATAGAAGACCGTCTCCGGCGGCTGATCGTTGTAATAAACGGCGGACGCGGGCTCCGCCTTCCCCTCGGTCGCGAGGCGGAAACGCGCGGCCGCTCCGGCGGCGTCGCCCGAGGCGGCCGCAATCACGCCGAGAAAATAGTTCTGCTCGTTCTCACGCGCCCCGAAGAGCTTCCCCTCTCCGAGGTTTTCGGGATAATCGAACGTCCCGCCGATATACGACGGATCGCCGGTTTTGAGCGAGAGCGCGACGTTTGAGAAGATGAACTGTCCGGGGACCTTTCCTTCGCCGCCCTCCCACGGGTGAAACCGTCTTTTGCCGATCAGGGAGAGCGCCTTTTCGTACTCTCCCGTCAGATTGAGCAGCGTCACGTATTCGAGGAACAGATCGTCGCGGGCGGCGACCGTCCCGAACGAGTCCTCGAGGATCTTTTTTCTCGTCTTGGGCGAGATCGAAAGGCGGCGGCGCAGAAGGTCCGCCTCGAGGAGGACGCGCGCGTCGCTCCTGTCGAGGGAGACCGCCATATCCATCGCCCTCCTCGCGCCCTTTTTGTCGCCGAAACAGTTGAAGCGCAGAAGCGCGAGCGTTCTGAACGGCGTGGCGAAGTCGGCGCCGCGGGAGATCGATTCTTCCAGAGCGCGCGCGGCGTCGGCGTGGCGCTCCCTGTCGTAATAGAGCAGACCGAGATAGTAAGGCGCCTTGAAATCGGACGGATTCTCCTCCGCCGCGTATCGCAGGACCGCGATATCGAAAAGACGGTTCGGGAAACAGCAGTAGGGATCGGCGTCGGCGGCGCGTATGAGATATCTGCGCCCGTTCCGCCCCGCCTTTGCGGCGAAATACGCCCGGTAATAGTCGGTCATCGGGAAGCCGCTCCCGTCGAGCGAGAGGAGCTTCAGGGCGTCCTCGTAAAAGCCCGGGACGGCGAGCTCTATCGCGAGATCTATGAGCATATTCGGGCTGACGATATGACGTCTCACGTCCTCGCCGTTGAGGTAAAGCCCGAGCACGTCGAGCGGATCGTCGCTGAGGTCGCGCGGCGCGCCGCGGAGCTTCGCGACGAGGTTTTTCGCCATGAAATTGCGCCCGTTGAAGTTGAGCGCGCGGAGCGCGAAATCGCACGCCTCCTCCGTCCTCCCGCGGCGCGAGGCGATCGCGGCGAGGAAATACCAGGCGGGACCGGCGGCGTCGGCGTTCCACGTCGCCTTGTAAAACGCGTCGAAAGCCCCGTCCTCGTCGCCGAGGTAAAAGAGCGCGACGCCGAGTCCGTAGTGGTACTTCCCCGTCGGGGGATTCGGATTTGAGCGGGTCGCCTTTTCGATCGCGCGGCGATAGTGTTCCGCCGCCTCCTCAAACTCGCCGCTCCTCAGAAGAAGATCGCCAAACGCGGCGTTCAGTCTCATATCGGTAGGATCGCGGCGAAGTCCTTCGCGGTAATAGTCGCCGGCGCGTCTGGTCGCGTGGCGGTACTGCTCGACGTGGAGGCCGTAAAGGTAGAGGTCCTCAAGCGTTTCGCACTCCTCGGGAAGCGGCGCGGGCTTCGCCGGAGACGGGATTTCCTGTCCCTTTACGCCGCCGAAGAACGAGATCGCCTCTTTCCCGTCCGCGACAAGCGAGACGCGCACGTCCTCTTTCCTCCTGCCCCGGGCGGGACACGAGAAGACCGACGTTTTCCCCGTCTCGAGGGCGATCGTTCCCTCTTTCTTCCCGTTGACCGTGACGTCGTATTCGCAGGGCCGTCCCGGGCAGTACGCCGTCAGTCTGATATCGTCGTCAACGTCAAGACGCAAAACGACGTCGCGCGTCGCGTTGTGAACGGTCCCGACGTCGTGGTACGGCATGAAATACTGCGTAAAATCGCGCGTCTCGTACGGCTCAATGAACGAGAAGTCGGGCTGATTGTCGGTAAAGCACCCCGTCATCAGCTCGAAGTACGGTCCGTCCGAATCGGTGAGGTTGCGGTCCCACGCGCGTCCGAAGTCGCCGCATCCCCACGTCCACTGCTTTTTTCCGGGGGAAATATGGTGGTCCGCAACGTGGAGAAGCCCCGCGCCGACGCCGTCGTCGTAGCCGCCGACGAAGTCAAAATCGCTCTTCGCCGCCATATACGAGGTCGGGACCGGGAGATTTTCGTAGCGGGAGATGTCGACGCCGCGCGAGTAATCCACCTTGTAATACGTTCCCGTCGCTATCGGGAAGGTCGACACGTCGCGCTTGCCGTGATCCATGACGGCGGTCACGTCGGGCGGAAAGATGCTTCTGTAATTCTCATTGACCGCGACCGCGGGATTCGCCCACCAGAGAAACGTCTGACGAAGCGGCGTTCTGTTGAAAAGATGGTTCCTCATCTCCAGATACGCGCGGTCCGGGTACAGGACGAACTCCGTCTCGCCCTTCGTGTGGAACATATTTTCGATCTCGGACACGACGACCGACGCCGACCCGTCGGGATGCTCCGCCGTTCTCCACGAAACGCGGTCGAACGTCGACGGCCTGTGGTGCTGAGGCCAGTTGAACTCGATGCCGCCCGAGATCCACGGACCCGCGAGACCGACGAGAGCCGGCTTTATCACGCTGTTGTAATATATGAAATCGTAGCCGCGCGTCTTGTCGTACGCGCGCTGGACCCTCCCGCCGAGCTCCGGCAGGATCATTATCTTCAGATAGTCGTTTTCAAGAAAAACGGCGCGGTAGACGGCGGGGACCGGCTTGTCCGATATTTTGTCCGTCACCGGGTGGGGATAGACCTTCCCCGAGCTTCCCTGATACACGCGCTTTTCGAGAAAAAGAGGATTGCGGTCGGGACGGGCGGGACGATACGTCGGTATCGTTATCTTCTCCTCCCAAACGCTGACTTTTGACGTTTCCATAATTCGCCTCTGTTTTTGAACGGTTCGTTTTACTTGACAATCTTTATAGTCTATTGTAATATAAAAAGTAACATAAAACAAGAAGTTTTTGAGATTTCCGTTTTTGAGGTGTTCCTTATGATTCTTGAAGTCAGAAGCCTTAAAAAATCGTTCAGGGGAAAGAAAGTCCTACGCGACGTCTCGTTTTCCGCCGGGTCCGGCTCCGTTGTCGGTATCCTCGGCGAGAACGGAAGCGGCAAATCGACGCTCCTCTCGATCCTCGCGGGAGTCCTCGCGGCGGACGGAGGAACGTGTACGCTCGACGGCGAGGATATCCTCGGTGTGCGCTCCGCCGTCAGACGGAGCATCGGCTACGCTCCGCAGGGGACCCCTCTTCTCGAGGAGCTCACCGCCCGGGACAACCTGCTCCTCCACTACGACCGCGCGGAGATGGAAAAGGAGCTGAAGGACGGCGTGCTCGCCACGCTCGGGATCGACGGGTTTCTGAAAACGACGGTCAGCAAGCTGTCCGGAGGGATGAAAAAGCGGCTTTCGGTCGGATGCTCGGTCGCCGGGCGGCCGCCCGTCCTCCTGCTCGACGAGCCGTGCGCGGCTCTCGATCTGTCGTGCAAGGCGAATATCCTCGACTTCATCGACGCGCACAGAAAGGGCGGCGGGATCGCCGTTCTCACGTCGCACGACCAGACGGAGATCGCGATCTGCGACAAGTGGTACATAATGAAGGACGGTGTCCTCCGCGAATACGTCTACGACGGCGATATCGGAAAGCTGGTGTCGGAGCTGTGAGGACGCGCGGCAGGAAAACCGCCGTCTACTCCCTTCTGACGGCAAAGAGATATTTCCGCCTCATTCCGTTCTCCCTCGTCATAACGATCCTTCTCGCCGCGGTGCTCGGCGTCGTTTTGTCGAACGTCTTCGGAGAAAGAGAAGGAGCCGAGGAGAATCGGATGGTATCGATCGCCGTCGCCGGCGACGTCAACGACTCTTATCTGAAAGTCGCGCTCGAAGCGGTCAAAGAATACGATATGACGCGATACTCCATGAGCTTCCCGATAATGACGGAGGAAGAGGCGAAGGAACAGTTCAAAAACTCGAAGATCACCGGATATATCGTCATCCCCGAGGGGTATATGAAAGCGGCGCGCGCCGGTACCGTCGGAACGATCAATTTCGTGACGACGAGCGGGGCTCAGTCTCTGTCTTCGCGCTACGTCGCGGAGATGATAAGGACGATCTCCGAGATGGTGGTCGCATCGCAGAAGGCGACGTACGGATACGAAGGGTTCGCCCTCGACCGCGGCGTCACTTTTGAGGAGCTCAAGCCCGCAGCTCAGATGGGAGTCGTAAAATTCATCAACGCGCTCGTCAACCGCGACCTTCTTTTCAGCGTCAACGAGACCGGAGTCTCCGGCGCCTCGACCGACGACTCGATCGTCGCGGGGATCCTGACCGTGTTTCTGTTCCTGTGGGGGATCACCTGCTGTACCGTCGCGACGAGAAAGGACGGGCGGCTGTTCAGGTCGCTCAGCGCGAACGGCGTCGGCGCGGCGAGGCAGACGCTCGCGGAATACGCGGCGTATCTGTTGTTCTTCCTCGCCTCGGTCGCCGTGATCACGGCGCTCGTCGCCGCCGCGTTCAGCATTTTCAATTTCTCTCTTCACGGCGGGATCGCCCTGACCGGAAAAGAAGCGCTTCGCTTCGCCCTTTGCCTGCCCTTCCCCATCCTCGTCGCGTCCTCCGTTCAGTTCTTCATCTACGAGGCGACGAGCGGGATCACCGGCGGCGTCCTCGCGCAGTTTCTCACCGCGATGCTCCTCGGACTCGCGACCGGGTGTCTTTACCCGCCGTACTTCTTCCCGAAAACGGTGCAGAAGATCGGCGAGTTCCTTCCGACCGGCGCCGTCAGACGCTTTATCGGCGAATCATCCTCGGGCAAGAGCCCGTCGGCGACGCCGATCATCGTCGGCGTCTGCTGCGTCGTCCTCTTCACCGCTCTTTCGATCATTATCAGGAGAGCGAAGATAACCGGAGAAAGGGAGGGATGACAAAATGAAGATAAAACGCTCCTTTCTCTGGTTCCTGCTCCTCGAAAAACGCCTTTTCAAGAAGGCGGGATATATCGTCCTTCTCGTCGCCGTTCCCCTCGTCGCGCTCGTGATGTCTCTCGTCGCGACCCGTTCCGACGGGGCGTTCAAGGTAGCCCTTTACTGCGCCGACCGCGGCGACCCGATCTCGTCGGCGATGTACGAAAAACTCGTGTCCGACAACGATCTCGTCGGCTTCCGCGAGGCGGCGTCCCGCGAGGACGCGCGCGAGCTCGTCGAGACCGGGATCGCCGACACCGCCTGGATCATCGAGGGCGGCGTCAAGGAAAAACTCAAGGAATACGTCTCCGGAAAAGACCCCTCCGGTCCGATCTTCACCGTCTACGTTCGCGAGCAAACGCCGGTCGGATCGCTCGCCCGGGAAAAGCTCTCCTCCGTCGTCTCGCGCGATCTGATGAAAGAGGCGATGAAGGAGGCGATCCGGAACGATTTCGAGTATCTCGGCATCCCCGACGAGAAGACGCTCGACAGGTACTATGACGAGGCGGTCGGAAAAGAGGATATCCTTCAGTTCGCGTACGCCGACTCCGACGCGCCCGCCGGGGACGCCGACGTCAATTACCTGCTTCTGCCCGTCCGCGGTATCCTTTCGGTAATGACCGTCCTCTGCGGTCTTGCGACCGCGCTCTATTACAGACGCGATACGGCGGACCGCGTCGTCACGCCGACCCGCGGCGCGCTGTCGTTCGTCAACGAAGCCGGGTACATACTGACCGGAACGCTGCCGGCCGCCGCCGTCTCGGGGATATCGCTCGCTGTCGCGGGAGTGACGGCCGATCCGTTCCGGGAGATAGTCTCACTTCTCGTTTTTTCCGTCACGTCGTCGCTTTTCTGCACGCTTATCATGAAGCTGACGTTCTCGGAAAAGGTACTCGCCGTGCTGACTCCGGAAATCGTCATCGCCCTGGTCGCGATCAGCCCGGTCTTTTTCGACCTCAGTATGCTGAAGCCCCTCCAGATGACGACGCCGACGTATTATTATCTGATGGGGATCCACAGCTCGTCGCACCTCGCCCTCGCGGCGGCGTACGCCGCCTGCCTCGCCGCGTTGTGCGCGGCGGTCGGCGCGCTCATCCGACTCCCCGAGCGGATCGGAAAGCGCGCGTAATTCAAAACCGACGGGGAGGCGGCGGAGGCGGCGTTTTCACGCCGCCTCCCCGTTGACAACCGTTTTTGATTGTGATAGAATAATCCCCGTGACAAGCCGGTGTGATGGAATTGGCAGACGTGCGAGACTCAAAATCTCGTGTCCGCGAGGACGTGCGGGTTCGACCCCCGCCACCGGCAGCAAGAAGAACACCTTTCGCGTCTGAAGGACGCGGAAGGTGTTCTTCTTGGTTTCGTTTCACGGGTCGAGCCCCGAGTTTTGCGCTTGCGCAAAACTCTGAGCATTTCGCATGAAGGAAACGAACGATTACTGTTCACTTTGGCGAAATGCGGGTTCAGACCCCCGCCACCGGCACCATCCCGAAAGCCTTGATTTTACCGGGCTTTCGGGACTTTTTTATGCCTTTTCGGAGGTCGGAATCCGTTACGACTGCCTGTGTTCACCCGCTGAATCCGAGAGATTTTCCGGATTATTGGTATGCTGAAAACCCTTATATTTCAAGGGTTTCCGGCGCGTGAAGTTCCAAACAGCACCGGGGATTCCGGATCAGAGTGGCTCCCGTGTATATAGCCGCTCCCCGGAGAACAAAACTGTTTTTTGAAAACAAAAAAGTCCTTTCCCGATCAAGAGAAAGAACTTCAAAGCGAAAGAATGCGAAATTCCAAGCGAAATCTATGCGAAATTATGCGAAATCTATGCGAAATGAAGCGATATTTGTTTCGCATATTTCGTTTATCGGCTTCCGCAAACAGGTTGCCGAAAGAGCGTGTCAAGAAAAGTGCGGTGATTCAGCGAAAAAGTTCATGGAAAAGTGTAAATTATATCTTGATTTCTCCGTGGATTTGTGATATCATAATACCATCGAGAATTATGGGAGGATGAAAAATGCTCCAACGTAAAATCACAAAGCAAATTGA
>JAFSWB010000089.1 GCA_017444735.1 Clostridia bacterium
TCCGGGTGGCGCCTTAAATCAAAAAGCTGACCGAAAGGTCAGCTTTTTGATTTAAGGCATCACCATAAAGAAGAACCGGTTCCGGCAAAGCGCATAAACGATAGCGGTATCCGTATCGGTTAATCTGATAAACAATTACGCTTCCGTCACCCCGGAACCGGTTCGCATTCGCCGTCCGGAGATCGGAGAGCTCGCTCTCCGGGCGAAGGACGAGCGAATTATCGCCGAAGGCGATATTCCGGGGCTTACTTCCCCGGTCGCTTGATATAACCGATCCGTCAGAACGGAATCGGACGACCTTCCAGGGCAACATGAGTTGCCATATTGTTTTTTTCACTTGACCGAAGTATAATAATTAAGTAAAATAATAAAAAACGCTGCAAAGGAGTCAGTCATGGAGGGTATTTTCAAAAAATCGGCTTTCAAGTATCTGTTTTGCCTTTTCTTCATTGTCGGCGGCACGTTTATCGCCGTCCGTTTCGCTCTCTGGGGGATCGATTCGATCCGTGAGGGGCGGATCGCCGAGACTGTCTTCTCGTTTTTTCTTGCGGTCTTCGGTCTTTGTTTCGGTCTGACGTCGATCTTCATCTTCTCCGTCAACAGAAAAGCATACCTTAAAGTCGACCGCGAGAAAATCGACGCGCGTTTCGGATTGGATCAGGAGCTCCACGCCGACGTCTCGTCGATCGAAAACGCTGAAATAAAAAACGGGATGCTCAGACTGCGAACGGTCGAAGGCGGCGACTTCCTGATCTCCGAGCTCGTGAACGTAAAAGATATTTGCGAGTATATACTGAAAATAACCGAAGAATTCAAGCGCCCGCTCAATATTGACGATGCGATATCAAATCTCAAAAAAAGCAAAAAGCGAATGATCCGGTTTCTCATCCCGACCGTCCTCACCGGCCTTCTTATGTTTATCAACATCGCGTTGTGCGTTCTTGCGACCGGAGGAAGGGATATCGGAGAATTCTCCCGATCCGACAGTATAACGTTTGCCGCGTTTATGTTTTTTGAGGTCGTGATAATAATTCTTTGCTTCTTATTTGCCGACAGACTCGGAAAACGTCTGAACGAATACAACTACCGGAAATCGGTCCTCTCATCCGCCGAGGCGTCCGGGCGCGCACGTGACGGGATGGAAAAATACCCCGACGACGCCCGGGTCAGGTTTTTCGATAAATACTCATACCGGATCGTGTCTTTCTCCGTCCCGGGCGGCGGAGCCGCTTTCATGCTTGAACGCTACGACCTGAAAACCCACGAATGGAAACCGTGTTTTTCGGGGCCCGAGGTTTTCGATTCGCTTTCCGAATTGAATGAAATGCTCAAAATCAGATACTCGGACGTAAAATTTGACGAGTAGCTACCCCACAGGAAACCGGCGGGAATTTCACCCGCCGGTTTCTTCAGTCTTTTACCGATATTTCGATATTCCCCGTCGACGTCGTCAGAACGCATTCTCCGCCCTCGGCGGAATCGGGAACGACGACCCTGCCCGTCGACGTTTTCGTCCGGAATTCCTTACCCGTTTTCAGCGTGCCGGAAATCCCCCCCGTCGAGGTCACGATACGGATCTCGTTCGCGTCGCAGTCGTCAAGTCTGACGTCGCCAGTGCTCCGCTCGATGTCGAAGGCGTCGGACGCCGTGACGTTTTCGAGCGTTATGCGTCCCGTGCTTCCCTTCGATTCGAGTTTTTTGCACGAGAGGTCGGAAATCGTGATCTTTCCGGTCGAGACCATCGCCGAAAAACCGGTCCCGCACTCCACATCCGACGCCTCGATCTTTCCGGTGGAGGCGAAAAGCTCGATTTCGCCCGCTTTCACTCCGCCGATCCGGACGTCGCCCGTCGACGTTTTCAGCCTGATCGTCCCCGACGCGGAGGCGCCGCAAAAGACGCGGCCGACAGCGACTCTGACGTCGATCCCGCCGAAGGAAAAATCTCCGGGGATATCGACGCTTCCCGTGTCGCCTTCGATAACGAGGGACTCATAGCTTTCGGCGGGCAGATAGACCGTCATCGACGCCGTTTTCCGGAAAAACGTCAGAAAATCGTACCATTCGCGGCGGTCGTCGCAGCCGATCCTGAGCGTTCCGTCCTCGACTGACGCCGAGTGCTTCATCTTTTCCCTCTCAAAGCAGACGACGCTGAATTTTCCGTCCGCGGACGGCTTGAGCGTCACGTCCGACTCTTTCGCGTCGATCACGATCCTTTCGAATTTCCCGTCGGCCGCGTACGTGTTCGTCTCGTATTTCGCGGTCCCGAGCTTTGAAAAGTCGAAACCGGCGGCGGCGAACGCGTAAGCGAAGACCGCGGCTCCCGCCGCGAGAAGAATAACGGCGACGACTGTGAAAACCTTCTTCATTTTGTACTCTCCTTTCCGACGATCCCCGATTTGATCCCGCAAGCCGCCTTTTTCGCAAGGCGGGCGGCGCCGCGCGACGCCGAAACGCAGACGAAGAACAAGAGGATCGAAAGACCCGCCGAAAACAGCGCGATGCCGAGCGCCGCGATACCGGGAAGCGCGTCGCCGCGAGCTATGACGACGATCGCCGCCGGGATCCCGGCGAGCGCGCAGGCGATCAGCGATATCTCGATAGCCCAGAGCGATACGACAAGCGCCCAGACGACGATATAAAGGGACAGAACGACGACGGCGGCGGCGAGGAGAAGCGGGAACCATACTGGGAAGCCGAGAACGAGCAGAACGATCTCCCACGGACGGAGCCCGCGCTTCGGCCTGATCTTTTCCCTGACGATCCGTGTGATCGGAGTTTCGGCGACGATCCCGGCGACGATCTCTTCGACCGGGCCGATGTCGGCGACCGCTTCCTCCTCGCTCGCTCCCTCTTCAACTCTGTCGTCGATCATCTCGCCGTAGAACGACAGCCGCCCTTCGACGTCTTCCCTCGGAAGACCCGAAAGACCGGCCTCAAGCCCGGCGAGAAATTCTTTTTTATTCATCACGATCCTCCTTCGCCACAAACCGATAGATCGATATGACCTCTTTCCATTCGGCTTTGAATTCCTCGATGCGCCGCACTCCCTCCCCGGTGATGCGGTAGTATTTCCTGATCCTGCCGTCGTGTTCGGCGGACCGCACCGTCAGCATACCGGCGGCCTCGAGCCGCTTCAGGATGGTGTAAAGCGTCGATTCGGACAGTTCGATATACGGCTTCAGGTCCTTGATTATCCTGTATCCGTAGGAATCCTCGTCTTTTATCGCCGCAAGGACGCAGACGTCGAGGAGCCCGCGTTTGAGCTGTACGTCCATACTATACCTCCCTTCGCGTAATACATCATATCACGAAGTATATGCCCTGTCAACAGTTTTCCGAAAAAATTTTCAAAAAACTCTTGACACGGTCAGACTACTGTGATAGTATAGACTACGGTAATAGTCCGGATCGGAGGTAAAACAATGATTCATTTCAAAAAAACGATATGCCTGCTCGTCCTCGCAAGCGTCCTTCTCCTCGCCGTCGGCTGCGGGAAGGGGGAAACGGCGGGATCCGCGAACGAACCGTCTCAGTCTCAACCGACGGAGAGCGGAACCGAAAAGGAGACAGTCGATCCGCCGGACGTCGGGCCGCGCCTCGAGTCGATCAAGCACGTGGGAGAGGTCCCGGACTTCCTCGCCGGGATCGTCGAAGACAATTTCTTTTGCGCGGCGACGGCTTACTCCGACCGCGTCCTGAAGGCGGAAACCGTCTCCGAAAACAAGGAACTCCATACCGCCGAATTCCTGATAACGATGACGGATATCTACGGCAAAAAGCTCGCCGAACACAGAGTGACGGCGTCTGACGCCTGTCATATCGGACGGCTCGTCGCGACGGAGGACGGAGGGTTCCTTTTTGTCCTCGGCTTCACCGACTATTATCTGTACGATGAAAAACGATGGGCCGGCGACGACGGCTGCGCGTCGAGAGTGATAAAGTGCGCGCCCGACGGGTCGGTTTCGTTCGACGCCCTTTTCGACTCGACCGAGGGATCGGCGCTCGAATACTGCTTTGAAAAAGACGGCCGGTTTTATCTTTTCGGATCAAGAGAAGATCCCGAAACGAAGGAGAGCGGAGTGATAAAAAACACTGACTGCTATTCCGTCATTCTCGGGAACGACGGGAAAATCATAAAAGAATTTCCCTTCGGCGGAAGCGATTTCGACGAGATCTACAAGGCGGTCGAAACGGACGACGGCTTCACTCTCTTCGTGAGATCGCAGTCGACCGACGGATTTTTCGCGGACTCCGCGTCAGGGGAGTTCGGCTTCTGGTGGACCGTGTCTTTCGACGGGGACCTCTCCGTCGTCCGGAAAGAAAAAGTCAAATACGATAATAAGTACTCGTACGATCCCCGCGTCGGTATCAGGGACGGAAAAGAGATCTTCGGGAGCGATCCGCTGTTCGACGGCTTTGACGCCGGGACCCCGACGTCTTTCATCGATTACGGCGACTTTTATCTGATCGTATCCGAAAACGCGACGGGTCAGTACATGAGGACCCCGCCGTATATCAGCAGTATCTGGTGCTATACCGAAACGGTCTATTCCGGCTACGGCAAGGACGGGGCGCTCCTTTTCAGGACCGCCGTCGACTCATCCCCCGACTTCGACGCGATGGCCGCCGAATTTTCGGTTGATTGAACGGAGGACAAAATGAAGGACAAGATCTTTGACAGCGAGATCAAGGTGATGGAGATCGTCTGGGACAGCGAGCCCGTGACGGCGAAGGAGATCAGCCGGATCGCAGGGGACGCGATCGGCTGGAACAAGAACACCACGTACACGGTGATAAAGAAGCTGATCGACAAGGGATATCTGAAGCGTTCGGAGCCGGACTTCACCGTGACGTCGGTCGTCGGGCGGGACGAGGTGCAAAGGAGCGAGACGAGGGGACTCGTCAACCGCCTTTTCGGCGGATCGAAAAAGGCGCTCTTCTCCGCCCTGCTCGAGGACGAGGAGCTCACCGAGAGCGAGATCCGGGAGCTCCGCGCCATGATCGACAGGAGATGACGCCGTGGACGAGCTGTTTTACTGGCTGCTCAACATGAGCGTCGCCGCCTCGGTGACGGGAGCGGTCGTCCTCGTTATGAGGGCGATCCGAAGGATCCCGCGCCGCGTCGTCACGGTCCTGTGGATCATCCCGGCGATACGCGCGTGGATCCCCTTCGGCGTCGGGAGCCGGTACAGTCTGATGACGCTTCTGTCCCGACTCACGACGGAGACGGTCACCGCGGTCCGCCCGATCGATGACGTTGATCTGTCGCTCATGAACAGTCTCGGGTGGGCGAGCGACTATTTCCCGATCACGTACAAGGTCAACGTTCTCGCCGACGTGTTCAGAGTCGCCGCCGTCGTCTGGGCGATCGGCGCGGCAGCCGTCGCCGTCGCGCTCTTTATCGTTTACCTGACGACGGTCTCGGAGCTTTCAGACGCGGAGCCGCTTTCGCCCGGCGTGTACTGCTCGCCGAAGGTCGTCTCGCCCGCGGTCTACGGTATCTTCCGTCCGCGCATCGTCATCCCCCCGTCGTCGAAGGATTCCGAAAGTCTCGACCTCGTCCTCCTTCACGAGAGGCGGCACGTGAGGCGGCTCGACAACCTGAAACGCCTTTTCGCGTTCCTGACCGCCGCGCTCCACTGGTTCAATCCGCTCTCGTGGATCTTCCTCAAGCTGTATCTCTCCGACCTCGAGGTCGCGTGCGACGAATCCGTCCTCGCGAAGCTCCCGGAGGAAAAGCGCGCCGGGTACGCTCACGCGCTCATCGACGCCGAAGAGCAGAAAACGGTCTTCGTCGCGTCGTCGTTCGGCGGCGCCCGCCTCAAAACGAGGATCGGAAGGATCGTATCTTTCAAAAAAATGACCGTCCTGTCCGCCGTCCTGTTCGGCGTTCTGGCGGCGGTCGTCGCGTTCGTCCTTCTTACGAACGCGGTATAATGGAGGCTGACGCTATGAAAAAAGCGATCGCGTTTCTGTTGCTTCCGATCCTCGTCCTCGGGATCGCGGCGTGCTCGGCGAAAGAAGCTCGGGCGCCGGAAAGCGATATCGGCGTAACGGACGGACCGCGCCCGGATCACGCTTTTACCGAAAAAGTCGCCCCCGCCGACGAAGCGCTTGAGTGGGCGAAGAATAAGGGAACGGTCGTCGTCTCGGACGAGTCGGTCTTCTCGTTCTCCGGCGCGGAGACGTGGGAGGAATTCATGGCGAAGACCGAAAAGGGGGAGCCCGCCTCGGTCCTTATCGCGCGGTACAAATCGAACGCCGTTTACTCTTCGAGCGCCGCGAACGTCCGCCGCAGTCTTACGTTCTGTCTGCTCGAATACGACGGGGAGTATTACGCCGCGACGGTGAGAGACAGCGAAGAGCCCGCCGCCGGACCCGCGGCCGTTTACCGGAACCTCTTTCTCGTCGTCCCCGACGTCGCCGCGCCGGGGATCGCGGCGGAACGTTTCGTCCTCTCGTCCGACGACGCGATCCACTGGGGCGACACGTCCTCGTACCCGATCGTCAAGGACCTTTTCATCTTATTCACGAGGATCGAAAAAGCGTTGTAAATGAAAAAACTGTCCCTTGCGCGATGCGTCGGTCTGAAAGCCGACGCGGATCTATCCGCGCGGCGGAAGGAGCTTCGCCGGCGTTTCCTTCAGCAATTCTATATCGACCGGTTTTGCCAGATGCGCGTTCATTCCCGACAACAGACACTGCTTCACGTCCTCCTCGAAGGCGTTTGCGGGCGGGTAGGTGAACTTTACCGAATTCCCGAGGACGTTTATTATCACCTGTTTTAGCTTCAGGTTGTCGCCGATATAATATTCGTCGAAATCGCCTAGAAACGGAGTCTCTTATCCTCGCACTGACCGCCTATGATGATATTGACCTGCTCCAAAAGCTCAAAGAAGGAAAGCTTCTCCTCTTTGAGGACCATGCGGCCCGATTCGATACGACTCATATCGAGAATGTCGTTTATGATGCCCGGAAGATGCCTTGCGCTCGCGCCGATCTTTTCGAGCTCTTCCCGGGTATGCGGCGAGATGCTCTCGTCCCGGAGAACGATATTGGCTCTTTTGAAAGCTTAATGTCCTGACATTGTTCGTGTGAAATTGATAATACTTGCTTTTTCATATTGAGAATTATTCTCCTCAAATATTTATTTTATCTTGGTTCAGTATCCGGTCATATTCGATCCAATGCGTTTGATCAATCCAAGTTCAGTCAGTCATTTGATCGCGCTTTGAACGGTCGCGCAAGACTTGCTTGTTTTCAAAACAATTCCACTTTTCCCAAAAGAAAATCAATAAGATTCACATGATAAATACCGTTATCATCATAATACGAATGCGGAACATCTTTTCGAATCACAATCTTTTTGAAAAAATCCTTTGTCAGAAGCAGCGATTGCAGTTCGGCGTCGTTCTTTTCTTCTGTGTCGATTTGTAACGCCGATTGAATGTAGATCCTTCGATCAGCATCGTTTACCACAAAATCGATTTCTTTCTGAACGTTTCGATTATCGGATCTGTCAGCTACAACTCCCACATCGACCGACCAACCGCGTCGTACCAATTCGTTGTAAACGATATTCTCCATTATGTGTCCGGGATCAAACTGCCGATAATTCAATCGCGCATTGCGGAGTCCAATGTCGGTATAATAATACTTGTTCGGATATTTGAAATAGGTCTTTCCTTTAATGTCGTACCGACGCGCTTCATCGATGAGGAAAGAGTCAATTATATGCTGTATATATGATGATACCAGAGCTGAATTAACTTTTTCATTTTTGATACTTGTAAGCGCGTTGGCTATATTTGTTGGGTTAGTCAGAGAACCGACCTGCGAGGCAGCATAATCAAGGATATTATTCAGAATATCCTCTCGTTCTATCTTGTTCCGTTCAACAAGGTCTTTGATATAGACTTCTTTAAACAGTTCGGACAGATACTCTTTCTTCTCTCTGTCGTCCGGCTTCGACACGATTTTCGGAAGTCCGCCGTAAAGCATATAGTCGTCAAGCGCTCGCCTTTCGTCGCCGCCAACTGCAGAGTAATACTCGGCAAATGATAACGGGTAAACATGTATCTGCGTCGCTCTCCCACGAAACTCTGTAGCAATATCCTTTGACAGTCCCTTTGAATTGCTTCCGGTTACATATACGTCCAGATTATCATGCGATTTGAGCTCGTTCAGCATATCGTATATCGTAACTTCTATTCCGCCGTTTTCTTTGTCAACAACCTTTACAGTCAACTGTACTTCGTCGATAAAAAGATAAAGCTTTTTGTTTTTATTGGCAGTAACAACGGACTCTACGTATTCGCAAAGCGTGATCGGATTCCTATACTTATAATTCTTCCTTTGATCGAGCTCAATTCTTATGATCTGATCTTCGGCAATTCCTTGTCCTATAAGATAATCATAAAACAGATCAAACAGCAGAACGGACTTTCCGCATCTGCGGATACCGGTTATGACTTTGACTTCGCCGTTCCACATCGTTTTTATGATGCGGTTCAAATACAAATCTCTTTTTATCATATCTATACCTCGCAATATCGTCGGACCCGACGCTACTTTTCGATATTATAGCACGAAAGAACACCTATGTAAATACATTAAAGCAAAAAGTTACGTCATATCCGACGCAACTTTTCGACAATGTTCATTGTTCTTTCGATTATAACGATAGTTAAATACATCTCCAAAAAACAAAAATTCATCACTTTAAAGTGCTGAAGCGGTATGGTCGTCAAGGTAGGGTCTGACAAAGGTCACGTCGCTGTCGTCGGCTATGGTCTCCGTATACCACGGGCGTTCCGTCGGCACGTAGTCCTCATCCGGGACCCATCCGACGCCGTCGCAGTACTCGCCGTTGATCCAGCCGTACAGCCCGGTATAATCCATATCAATGGACTTTTTTATGCTGAGGGATTCCGCCGAAAGGTATTCAAGGATCTCGTCGGTCGGCTGTCCGTTCCTTATCATCTCATCAACAACGTGACCGGCAAGCATTACGGTGTTCTTTCTTATGATGAGATAGTTGTCAAATTCCTTCGCCGACTGCACGGCGTTCACACGTCCCTGAAGCTCGATGCTCTCTTTTGCGGAGCGGTGATAATAGCCGCCGACGCAGGTCACGGCAACGGTAAGAAGAAATACGAGCGCCGTGGCGATAATGCTTTTGACTCCGATGTTTTTCAGGACGTCACCGATCCTGTATCTGCTTTTCCGCTCATCGTCATGCCTCCGAAGAATTAAAAAATCAGCGAATCAACTTGTTAAATACCGGCAGAGGATCGTCGCGACCTGCGCCCTCGTCGCCCCGCCCTGCGGGTCGAGAAGGATCTCGCCGCCCGACGCCGTCCCCTTGAGAAGGCCGCGTCCGACCGCCCAGCCGACGGCTTCGCGCGCGTACTCGCTGACGGCGCCGCGGTCGGGGAAGAGGGAAAGATCGGCGTCGCCGCCGCCGGACGTCCCGTCCCCGGGCTCCGCCGGTTCGCCGTCCGCGGGCTCCGTTTCCGCCGCCGTTCCCGACTCCGTTTCCGCCGCCGTTTTCATATCGTAATATCTTTTCAGGATAGCGGCGATCTGCTCGCGCGTCAGAGGGTCGTCCGGTGAAAAGAGGTCGGGCGCCGTCCCCATAACGATACCGTTTTCAGCCGCCCACGAGACGGCGGCGGCGTACCACTCCTCCGAAAGATCGGTGAAGGGCGCGTCGCACACCGGCGTCGGCTCGCCCTCGATGCGCCACAGGACCGTGACGATCATCGCGCGGCTCATACCGCTCTCCGGGTCGAAGAGATCGTCGGAGACGCCCTTCATCAGCCCGTTTCTGTAAGCGTACTCGACGTAAGGACAGAACCAGTCCTCCCGTCCGACGTCGCGGAAGGTGTCGGTGACGGAGAGGCGCGGGATCGTCTCGTATCTCGTCTCGCCGCAGGCGGAGCAGACGAACTCGATCTGTCCGTCCTCATCCCACGTCGCGGGCGCGACGACGGTCCCCTCGCTCCACTCGTGGCGGGCGGGGATCGCCCTCTCCTGCACCTTCCCGCAGTCGGCGCAGACACGGGATCTCACCCCGTCCGTATAGCATCCGGCGGGGACGGTCGTCTCCCACTCGCTCCACGAGTGGACGACCTCGCCGTCGGCGGAGGTGGAAAGCGTGTCGAGCGGATTTATCACGTGGGACAGATATCCGCCCCAGTACCGGCTCATCATCACGTCGAACTCGTCCCACGTCATCCTGTCAAGACTGATGACGCCGGGGCCGGCGTTGTTCGCCTGAAGAACGTCGATCCCCTCGGAGTCGTACGCGAGGATTATGAACGAGTGACCCGAATTCCCGTTATACGACCCGTCGGAAAAGGGGGTCGTCCTGACGTAGGCGCCGCAGTTTATCCCGTTCTCCGACAAAAGATCGTAGCCGACGGCGTCGCCGCCCCTTATCGGGACGGTCGACTTCGCGTACTCCGAATCGCCGTGGAACGGGACCTCGCCGAACAGATAATAATATACGGCGTTTGCGTATATATAGCACTCATATCCGAGAAGACCGCCCGCCTTGTGCGGCGAATCGGGATAAGTCCCGATCGAAGACCCGATCGGATACATCCGGTCCTCGTTCTGAAAGAGAGGAGCGGCGCCGCGGAAGACGCGGTCGAGGAGCGACGCGAGATATTCGTCGTCGGTATAGTCCGAGCCGGAATACGCGCCGACGGAAACGGCAAACAGGAAAAGAGCGGCAATGACCGCCGCTGATATCCGGAGCGCGCTCCGGACCCGGGCGCCGTTTTTCATCTCCGTCACCTCCCGAAGATATTTGTTCCGATTTAATTATACAGATAAATATGCAAAAAAGCAAGTAAACGGCGTCCTTTCGCTCTCCTTAGGGTAACAGAAGTTACCCGAACCCGCCCGAAGCGGCGCCTTTACGGCATCTTTTCGTTTCTCGTCCTTGCCTTGCGATAGCAAGGCGGCGTCCTCGGCGCGAAAATCTGCTCGTAAAATCATCCGTTTCGGGTCGAAGA
>JAFSWB010000010.1 GCA_017444735.1 Clostridia bacterium
AAATGATGAGTTCCGCTTGCGCGGCACATGATGAGCGCTTTCGCGCATGATGAACGGCTTCGCCGAATGATGAGCGCCTTCGGCGCATGAAGCGGAACTCATTTCATCATTTTGCGGTGAAACCGAAAATCATCATGGCGACCGAAGGGAGGCTCATCATTTGCCCGTCAGGGCAATCATCATTCTTTTCGACGTTTGCGATATGCGACAAAAACCGACTGAAATAAGGATAAGCTTTCCTTACCTCAGCCGGTTTTTATTTACTGTCCTTTAGAGCACTGCGCTTAGGAAGCGTTTTTTTGGTTCGTTACGGCTTGAGTCCGCGCTCGATGTGCCAGGCGTTCGTGACGAAGAATTTATTCGTTTCCGCTTCGGAATTCTCGTCGAACGTATAGAACTTCGAGCCGTACTCTATCCCTCTGCTGACGAGATACGAGAGATATCTGTCGGCGTAAGGCATCTTGTAAGACGCGTAGAACGATTTTTTCAGATTTGTAAAGGTCACGCCGTCCGTCCCGCGGAGTATATAGCAGTTTTTCGGATTGAGAACGTACGTGTTTCCGTGCGCGAGCCATCCGCGCGTGTTGTTGTCAGAGCCGACGTGCGCGCCCATCACGGAGCCCTCGCAGGCGATCAGCGTATTGTTTTTGTAGACGCAGTCGACCATTTCGCCGTAATACCAGTTGTGGACGGCGAGGCCCTCCGCCGCGGAGTCGACCGTGCGCGGATAGCCGTAGCCGAGATACGCGCCGATATTGCCCTCGACGCGGGCGTTCCTGATCTTGTTCTTTCCGAGGCCGTCCTCGCCCTCCACTCTGTTCGTTGAGAACAGCTCGACGAGGTTCTGGGACGTGGTGACGATGTTGTTCGTCAGAACGACTCCGTTGAGCTCGACGCCCTCGACTTCTCCGCACTCCTGCGTCCCCATCGGACCGTCCTCGACGTCGTGGATATAACAGTGATCGATTATCAGCGATTCGCACGGACCGTATCCGCCGATCCCGGTCCCGACGGAATCGAGGCATCCGCCCGCGTAGCCCGCCTCGCACCACGTTACGACCGAATCGACGTCCATATTGAAGGTTATGTAAGAGGAGTAAAGGAACGCGAGGTTGTCGTAACGCGCTCCCTCCGCGCCGCCGCCGACGTACGCCTTGCGGCAGAGGTCGACGCTGTCGAAGTAGTCGGCGGGATTTCCCCACTTGCACCGGAGATAGACCTTTCCCTCCTTGAAATCGTGGATGTACTCGAGATTGTTGCGGAGAGCGTCGTTCGGATCGAGGCAGGAGGTTCCTCCGGACATGAAGTACTCGTCGCAGTTGCCCTGCTCGTACATATTCCGGGTCGTCTTGCCCTCTCCGAACGGGTCCTCTGCGTCGTTCGGGATGACGCGGACACCCATATATTCTCCGTCGTTGAAGATGATCTTGCCGATATCGCCGTCCTCACGGGCGAAGTTGTCCTTCCCCTCGGGAACGTATTCGTTGAGGTCGATAACGTAGACGTCCGCCCATTCGGTCGGCCGCCAGTCGCCGCACCCGCCGCCGAAATCGAAGGAGCCCTTGAAGACCGGCTTCGGAGCCGACGGGTCGCCGTACGCGCCGTAATTCACGCCGTTCTGCGACGTGAGCGTCCCTATGATGTGATTATAGTATATCCACGGATAGAACACGCTCCCTCTCTCGAAGAAGACGTAGTCGCCTTTTTTGGCGAGCGACTTGTATACGTAGTTGACGGAGGAGCCGAGCCGCTTGAAGAGATCCTCCGGCCCCGCGAACGGAGTCTCCGGCGACAGCCCGTCGTTGTCGTGACTGCCGCGGATCGAGGAGACGTACCACGCGGTCGTCCCGTCCCTCTTCGCGTCCTCCGGCGTGAACGACGACGGGCTCTCCTTTATTTCCCTGATCTTTTCGCGCAGGAACGAGAGGTAACCGTCGAGCTCGCCGCCGCTTATTTTTTCAGCCGTCACTTCCTCGTCGGGGCGGTAGTTTCGGAGATAATCGGCGTGCTCCTCGCAGCGGTACGCGTTCGCCGCCTCTTTCGTCTCAAAGAGAGCGATATATCTGACCCTGAAGCCCGTCCCGTCGGGCGCGCCGTCGAACGGGCGGATCATGACGTGGACGTTGTCGCCGACGGCCGTGCCGAAAGCCGCGCCGAGCGACGCGACCGCATCCGCCGTGTCGCAGACCGCCGTGCGGAAGCCGGCGTCGTCCTCGCCCCGTTCAAACGCGATCGGCGCCGATCTGTACCCCGACGCCATCGCGTATCTGTCGGACACGTACCCGGAAAAGAGCTCTTCCGGCTCACCGCCGACGTATTCGTAGCAGATCCTGACGATAGGCGTCTTCGTGAGGTCGGCGACAAGAGCGGTCGGGGAGAAGCCGAACGTGTCGAGCGGCTCGTACGATTTGAGCGGGATCGACGTCTCGCCGAGAGAGCTCACGTGATCGGCGTCGGCGTAGCTGTCGTCGGGGTATACGTCGAGATACGGGTAATCGCCGTCGCAAAGCTCCGTGCCGAGCTTGCCCTGGAGGGCGAAGCCGCCCCAGTAGAGATACCTCGCGCCGTAGACCGCCATCCTGTCGGCCTCCGGGTCGGGAACGTATCCGTCCCACAGCCCCGCCGTGACTTTCAGAATATTGTGAAGGATCGTCGCCGCCTCGGCGCGCGTTATGTTCGCCGAGGGGTTGAATTTCATTTTATTGTCGCCGTTGAATATCCCGGCCTTGCGGAGCACGTTCACATAGTCCGCCGCCCAATCCTCGATCTCCGCATCGTCGGAAAAGCGGTCGGGCGCGGTCGTCGAGTGGCCCGGAAGGCGCATCTTCGCGTAGTTCGCGTATCTCACGAGCGTAGCGGCGACCTCCTGGCGCGTTATGTTGTTCTCCGGCCTGAACGTGCCGTCGGGATAGCCGAGGACGAGACCGGTCTTCGCCGCCCATCCGACGAAGGGCGCGTACCATTCGCCCGACGGGACGTCGCGGAATCGGTCGGTGATCTCCGTGTCCTCGCCCGAAAGGCGGCAGAGGATCGTGACGAACATCGCCCTCGTCATGGGCGACTCCGGCTCGAACGTCGTATCCGAGACGCCCCGCATCAGGCCGTTCTCCCACGCGAACTCGACCTCGGAGCGATACCACTCGCCCGAGGGTACGTCCTTGAAGGGGAACGAGCCGCCCGCGGAGCCCGCCGTGATCGCGACCGGTATCATTGCGGCGACGGTCAGTACAGCAAGAAACAGACAAAGAAGTTTTTTCATCGGGTTATCTCCTTTTCGTGGGTTACGGTCTAATGATACCATAAAAACTTTAATATTACAATTCAAAAGGGGCTGCCGTAAACGACAGCCCCCGATCTCAGTTCGGTCTGATTCCTCTTTCGGCGTAATAACCGGTGATGACGAAATATCTGTCCGCCTCTCCCGGCGACGCCGTGTCGAACGACATGAACCTCGTTCCGTATTCGATCCCGATGGAGTTGAGATAACAGAGATACCGCTCCGTATACGGCATCTTATACCCACCGGCGAACGCCCTCTCGAGATTAGTGGTGGTCGTCGAATCCGTGCCGCGGAGGATATAGCAGATACGCGGATTGAGGATATACGTGTTGTGGTGCATGGTCCAGCCGCGCGGGTTGTTGTCCGAAGCGACGTACGCGCCGATGACGGAGCCCTCGCAGCAGATCAGCGTGTTGTTCGTGAACTCGCAGTCGACCATCTCGCCGAAATACCAGTTGTGGAGCGCGAGCCCCTCGGCGGTCACCTCGACGTTTCTCGGGTAGCCGTAGCCGATATACGCGCCGATATTGCCGCTCACGCGCGCCCCGATTATCTTGTTCGTGCCGAGACCGTCGGGTCCCTCGACCCGGTTGTCGTTGAAAAGCTCGACGAGGTTCTGCGCGGCGACGACGACGTTGTTCGTCAGCGTGACGCCTCTCAGCTCAACGCCGCTCTTATCGCCCGTATACTGCGTCCCCATCGGGCCGTCCTCGATATCGTGGATATAGCAGTGGTCGATCGTTATCGAGTCGCACTCTCCGTACCCGCCGATACCGGTGCCGACGGAGCCGATGCATCCGCCGCCGTAGCCCGCCTCGCAGTTGGTCACGACGCAGTTGTTCCCGATCTCAGCGCAGACGTAGGAGGTGTACATGAAAGCGAGATTGTCGAGGTGAACGTCCTCGTCGATCCAGCCCGGCTGCATCCTGCGGCAGATATCGACGCTCTTGAAATACGTCGCGGGATTGCCCCACTTGCAGCGGAGATAAAGCTTGCCCTCGATCCTGTCGTTGATGAATTCGAGATTGTTGCGCAGCGCGTCGCCGGGATCGTTCGCGGTCGTGCCTCCCGACATATAGTACTCGTCGCAGTTGCCCTGCTCGTACATGGGCCTCGTGGTTTTGCCCTCGCCGAAGGGCTCCGCGGGCGTCTCGCTGCCCTCGAGCTCCTCCATCGGTATGACGCGCACGCCGGTAAATTCGCCGCCGTTGAAGACGATCTTTCCGACGTCGCAGTCTTCAAGCGCGAAGTTCTCCTTGCCCTCCGGGACGAGCGGGAGCAGATCGAGCACGTATACGTCTTCCCACTCCGTGGGCTGCCAGTCGCCGCATCCGCCGCCGAAGTCGAAGGAGCCCGTAAACACCGGCTTGGGAGCAGACGGATCCCCGTACGCTCCGTAG
>JAFSWB010000090.1 GCA_017444735.1 Clostridia bacterium
CCCACGGGACCCATTTATGGGTAGTAAGTAACAGTTGCATGGCTGGCAGGCCAATAAAAAGCGCACTTGTGCGCTGCCAGTAACATATAGGGCTATGCCCGAAAATGAAATACCCCCCGTTTTACGGGGGGATATTTATTCGAGTGAAACACACCGCTTGAGATGCCGTAAGGATCGCGGCGATCGGCTTACGTCGCCGATCAGGTATCCGTCCCCCGGTCGCGCATTTTGTAGTCTTTGTCCTCGTCGATCATTTTGAGCATGATCTCCGCGAATCTCGGGTCGAACTGCGACCCTTTTCCTTTTTCGATCTCCGCGCGGACGGCGTCCTGCGGAAGAGCGGCCCTGTAGCTGCGGGCGCTCGTCATGGCGTCGTACGCGTCGGCGACCGCGATGATCCTCGCTTCCTCGCGGATCATATCTCTCGCCAGGCCGTCGGGATATCCCGTGCCGTCAAATCTTTCGTGGTGCCAGCGCGCTCCGACCGCCATCCGCGACAATTCTTTCGTCTTTGAAAGCATATCCGCGCCGATAAGCGGATGCGCCTTTATGATCTCAAATTCCTCGGGAGTCAGCTTTCCGGGCTTGTTGATGACGTTATCGGAAATTCCGATCTTTCCGACGTCGTGGAGCAGCGCCATCATGTAGAGCTCGTCCTGTTCCTTTTTCGAGTAGCCCGCCCGTCTTCCGATCTCGCGGGAATACTCGGCGACACGGCCGGAGTGACCGTTCGTATAAGCGTCCTTTGCGTCGATCGCCGCCGCGAGCGCCTCGACGACGCGGCTCATCCGGTCGGACGCGCCCTGCTTCCGGCTGGAACGGATAAAGACGGCGAGAAGGATGACGATCACGAGCGCGGATACGATGACCGTAAAAATGACCGTCGTTTTGAGCTGACCGAAGACGGACGTCGCGTTGTAGACGGACACGCAGGTCCAGTCGTTAGCGACGGTGACGCGGTAGACCGCGTATTCCTTGCCGTCGTATTTGAGGGAAAAATAGCCGTCGTCGGTCGAGCGCAGCTTGTTTGCTAGCGCGTTGCCGAAGGTCCCGTTCTCGGAGAGATAACCTTTTCCCACCTCGGATTTGTCAGAGTGGGCGATGACCTGATATTTCATATCGAGAACGATCTCGGCGTCGAGTTCGCCCTGCTTTGCGATATCCTCGGTGATCACCTGCAGACGGTCCATCAGAAAGTCCATCGCGGCGACGCTTTTTGCGTCGCAGAGCGTTTTCGAGAATGTGATCGTGACCGATCCCGTCTGCTGGTCGATATACGGGTCGACGATCGCTACGCGCCCGACGTTCGCACGCGCGAATATATACCACGGCCGCTCCGTCGGTACGTAATCTTCGTCGGGCTCCCACCCGGATCCGTCGAGGTATTCGTCGTAAATATATCCGTAAAGACCGGTCGAGTTTTCCGACGTGGTATTTATGACGGCGGCGGACTGGTTTGTGAGAAAATCGAGGATCTCATCCTTCGACCTTCCCGCGCGGATCATATTGTCGAGCGTGTAGCAGACGAGCTTGACCGTGTCGACTCCTTTGGAGAGATACCTGTTGATCTGCTCCGCCGAGGTTGCGGAATTGAGCTCGCCGTTTTTAATGATCTTCTGCTGTGTTTCGCTGTACAGCATGGAGTAGAATATTCCGATAACGCCCACGAAGAACGCGATGATCAGAGCGTAGATCAGAACGTTCCGCAAAGGGACCATGAGATTTTTCTTTTCTTTCATAAATTTCTCCCCTTGCCCCCGTTATTTGACGGTCGTTATATCGGATCCGAACCATTTTTTCGAGATATCCCCGAGCGTTCCGTCGGCTTTCATTTCGCTTATGATCTCTTCTATCCGATCGCACAGCGCCCGGTCGTCTTTTCTGAATCCGATCGCGTATTCCTCCTCGCCGAGGCTGTCGGACAGGACGAAATACCGTCCGTGCTCGCTCGAAAAGATCAGGTAATACGCGGCGACCGAATCGACGAGGGCGGCGTCGATCTCCCCCCCGTCCAGCTTGTCAAGAAGGATGGTCGCCGTGTCGTAGAGGACGGGCGTGATCTCGCCGAATATTTCCGAAGATTCCAGGACCTCCTGAGCCGTCGATCCCGACTGAACGCCCACCCTTTTGCCCGCAAGGCCGCGGAGCACCTTCACGTCGCTGTCGCCGGGGACGACGACGATCAGTTCGTTTTTCATATACGGATAGGACATGAGCATCGCTTCCGCCCTTGCGGGCGTTACCGAAAAGCCGTTCCAGATGCAGTCGATCCGTCCTTCGTTCAGGTCGTCCTCTTTTTCGTCCCAGTCGATGGGTCGGAGCGTAAGGGTCACACCGAGCCGGCGGCAGACTTCACGGGCGACGTCAACGTCGAATCCGACGATCTCCCCGTTTTCGTCCTCAAAGCCCATCGGCGGAAATTCGACGTCAAGACCGAGAACAAGTTCCCCGGATCCGAGGACCTTCGTAAGCGAATCGTCCTTCTGTTCATTCTTCGGCACGGGGGAGCAGCCGACGGCGGCAAACAGTAGGAGCGACGCGAGAAGCGCGGGAATCAGACCGAATACGGTTTTTTTCATATAACCCCCAACGCCGGCGCGGGACCGGCAAGACGACGCGAAAACCGGAGCCGCGTGATTTCCGGTTTTCCCTATTCGATTATAACATATAAAAACTGACTACTAAATATAAAATACGGAAAAAGTGAAAAAAACAGGCGTTTAATAACGGATCTTTAAGCTGTCCTCCGGGAAGATCCGCCCCCCGTTTGCCGCGTCCGCCGATAAAGAGGCGCGTTCTCAAATCAAAGATCCCCGGCCTGAGCCGGGGATCTTTGATTTATCTTCGGCGCCGCGGACCGGCGGCGCCTGCCGGAACGTTCGGTTTGCCGTATGAAGACCGGTCATTTATATGCCCTGTAAAGGAACGTCACGATCTCCGCGCGGGAACAGCTCTTGTTGGGGCTGAACCGGTTGTTGCCGGTGCCCTTCGTGATCCCGCGGCTGACAGCCCACGTGACCGCGTCGGTGTAGTATTCTCCGTCCGGAACGTCGGTGAACTGCGGGGAACCGCTTGAATAACCCCCGTCCTTCGCTCTCCAGAGGAAAGTCACGCACTGCCCCCGGGTGCAGGGCGCGTCCGGATCGAATGTGGTATCGGAGGTCCCTCTGGTGATGTCTTTGTGTACCGCCCAGAGAACGGCGTAATAGTAGTAATCGGTGGGCTTCACGTCGGTAAATGGATTGAGATAGGCGTCGGGCAGCGGTTGTCCCGCGGCGCGCCACAGGAAGGTGACGATCTGACCCCGGGTGCACGTGTCGTCCGGCGAAAACGAGGTGGCGGAGGTGCCGTTCGTTACGCCTCTTCCGACTGCCCACGTGACGGGATCCGAATAATACTCACCCGTCGGGACGTCCTTGAAAAGACGCTGAGAACCCGCCGGGGCAGGACCCAGGGACTTGAAGAGAAAGTCGTTTTCCTCCGCCCACTGCTCGGCGGCGGTGCCGTCATAGCCCCGGATTGTGGCGGTCCCGCCCTGCATCGGAGAATCGCCTTCGACCACGACCGTCCAGCCCCAGAAGGCCTTGTCCCCGATCTCCTTCACGCCCGGGCCTATGGTGATATACCGATCCGTGAAATCCTTGGGTCGGTACACCTTTTCAAAAATACCGAAATCCTCGGGGATCCAGGACGCGCTCAGGGTGAATTCGTCATTATAAAACGCCTGTTTGCCGATGAAGATCACGCTGTCGGGGATCTGAAGTTCCCCGGGGAGCCAGGTGTCATGGAAGGCGTAATCACAGATCTGCCTGACGTTTTTGCCGAAGTTCACGGTGCGCAGCTCGAAGCAGTCTTCAAAACAGTGCGGCGGGATCACGGTGACGCCGTCCCCGATAGTCACGCGCTCCAGATTGGAGCAGCCCGAGAACGGACCGCCCAGAAACGAGTCGTACGCGATCTCCGTCACGCTGTCGGGGATGACCACCTCCACAAGATACCAGTCGTGCTGCGAGCCCTCGTCTCCGCCGTAGGAGCCGCCCTTGACCGTGCCGTTCAGCGCTCCTTTGGCGATCTTCTTAACTCCGTCGGGAATGACCAGAACGCCGTCTCCCTCCTCCTTGTCGTACGCCCGGTATGCGCCTATAAGCACGTTGTTGACCACGGCGGCGCCCTTGTTCTCCGCCGCCAGTTTTCTTATCCACGGAGAGTTAAAGAAAGGGGACCGGCCGAAATCCGTCATATCGGGGTCGTTGACGTTGACCTCGTCGAGTTCGGTACATCCTTCGAACGTGCCCCAGGAGAGGGATGTAGGCCCCTCAAAGGTGACAGTCGTCAGATGCGGGCAGTAGAAGAACGCATCGTCGCCGATGTACTCCAGCGACGCCGGGAACTTGACCATTGCCAGCGACGGGCACCTCCTGAACGCGTATTTCCCGATGCGCCGGAGGGTGGAGGGGAAGTGCACGTCCATCAGGTTTACGTACGCATCATGTCCGCCGTCAAAGGAGGAGCCGGCGGAAGCAAAGGCGTGGTCGCAGACCGAAACGACGCCCTCCTCGACGACGACGTGTTTGATCCGTTCCTCGACGCTGTACCAGGGGCAGTAACAGCGGTCCCCGTTGAACGGGGACATCTCGCCGTCGCCCTTGCCGGGAAGAACGTGCAGGGTCTCTTCCTCGGGGACGAAGTCCCATTTTACGTAATGCCCCGATTTATTGGAAATCCCGTTGTACATCCGGCCTTCGCCGACGACCTCGGTCCAGCCCCAGCTCGTGAAAAAGACGTGGGTGTCCCCGGGATAGAGGTACATGCTTTCACCGGACGTGTTCCATTCCTCGTCGGGGCTGTTGCCGGTATAGTTGACGAACGTGTATTCGCCTTCCTCTTCCGCGGTGAAGATATAGTACTTTCCGCCCTCCCAGTCGCCCGAAGACGAATACACCGGGACTTTGACGAGCTCTCCCAGCGGGATCGGGATGGGGTCGTCCTTAGTGAGTCCTGACGCGGCGAAGACCGCCGCGGGCAGAAGCGGCAGTACGAACAGCGCCGCGACGATAAGCGCTGCGATCCTTTTTTTCATGATCACGCCTCCTTGCGTTTAAGTACGGGGTCCGTTTTCAGGGACCGGACGGTCCCCCCGGACGCCGGAGTATATTCCGCCTTATATTGTACCACACCGCGCCCGGAAAGTAAAGAACGATCCTCGGTCGTGACGACCGGGGATCCCCCCTCGCCGTCCGCCGCCGCGACCCGATCCGCAAGAGACGCTTCCTTCTCGATCCGAAAAAAACGTCTGTCCGCCGACGGGCGCGGAGATTGATTTATTGAGCCCGAAATGGTATACTTATTTCAAAGACGGAAAAGGACCGTGAAAAGATCTCTTTCCGTCCTCCCCGCCGCGCCGCGCGGCTTCACCGAGAAAGGAGAATGAACTTGGCGACTGATATGATGACGGGCTCCTCGGCGATATGCCCGCGGAGCCATCCCCCGACGCGGGGGACAGATTTCAGGCGCGCCTGAGGGAGACGGTCGCAAAAATCGAAAAGAACGTTCCCTCCGCCTCCGTCTATCTGTGGGACAATCTCGCCTTGGAAAAAGGGCACATAACGCGGCATACGGGCGTGAACAAC
>JAFSWB010000091.1 GCA_017444735.1 Clostridia bacterium
AACCTGTGGGCTAAGTATTCGGGAGCCATCGAAGCGGGCGCGCTTTCGGTCTGCCCGGACGAATGGCCCGACGAATTCAGACCCGCAACGGCGGCTGTCAGCGGCTGGGACGACAACACCGTCCTTGACATCGGCGAAGTGGCAGAGTACAACGCGGCTGCCGTTGAAGCGGCTCTCCGCGAAGTCACCGGCCTCGGCGACGATTGGGAACTCCTTCTGAATGAAGTTGACGCTGAGGCGTCCGACAAGGACTACATCACCTTCTGCTTCATCAACAGAGACGTCAACGGCGAAGGCAGAACGCTGACTGTCGGCTGTGAGGTCAACATCAAGGCGACTGTCGCGGCGCCTGCGAAGGTTCCCGGCGATATTAACGGCGACGGCGTCTGCAACTCCAAAGACCTTACCAGACTGATGAGATATCTGTCCGGCGAGGATGTGGAAGTCAACGTTGAAGCTCTCGACGTCAACGGCGACGGCAAGGTCAACAGTAAAGACCTTACCAGACTCCTTAAGTACACTTCCGGCGAGGACGTAGAGATCTTCTGATCCCTCCCGGCGGTAAAGGAGCCGACCCGATCCCCTGACGAATGAACGACCCGACCCCGCGCCGACGGCTTCCGTCGGCGCGGGGGACGGACGGCGCGCCGGGGGAGAAGGACAAACATTTGATTTTTTCGGCGCTTCGGCCCGAAAACAGATACCGTTCACCGCAAAGGAAACGTGAAACTCTGCGGTGTCCCCGACGGACGCTCGGACGGCGTCCCCGGATCTCCGGGGCGCCGCCCGGCGCGGACGGGGAAACAGAAAACAGTTCATTTTCACGCAAAAGACGAAAGACTCAACTGAAATCGGAAACATCCGGACAGAAGACTGTCCGAAAAGCCAATACATAGAAAAAGATACGAGGTAAACATGAAAAAACTATTCGTCATTCTGCTTACCGTAACGATGCTTCTCCCGACTTTTTCGTTTAACGTCTCGGCTCATCTCGCCGAGGGGGAGGACCCCACGCCCGCCAATATCGGAATAGCGGCGACCAAATCGGGCGTTGAGTTCTCAAACGTCAAGCTGTTTCAGGAGAACGGAGATCCGCTTATTGCCGGTCCCGGCGTGGGCGCGCACGGCGGTCACGAGACCCGTATCGTCCGTACTGAGAACGGCACGTACGCCGCGTATATCACAAGCGCGACGGGCAACCAGAAGGATGATAAGGGTAACGACAGTGAGTGGTGGACGGCTGTCAAGAACGATCCCGTTCTTTACGAAAAGTACAAATATTACTATAACGGCATAGCGAAATTCAGGATCATAAAAATAACGGCGGACGGCTTCGAGACCCTCTACGAGGGAGAATACCCCCAGGCGGCGGGAAGCTGTACGCCGAACATCCTCTCCGACGGGAACGGTAAGGTCTACGTCACGATAATCGCCGACGACAAGGACCGTTACGGTTCCACGATGGGAACGAGCGAGTTCACCAACGGCATCTGGCTCGAGGTCATCGAGGTCGACACCGCGACCGATACGGTCACGGCGCCCGAAGCCCCGTCGCGCTTCGACCACACGACGACCCCGTTCGCGGATCACGGATACGGATATTCACAGCCGCTCCTCGACGTTGAGCACGGAAAACTCTACGCCATTACGAACGGAGGCGAGGCGGAGGATCCCGAACATCCGGAGCAGGGCGGATTTATCGCGTGGTGGATCTACGATCTGAACACCCGCACGTGGGACCCGACCTGTCACACGATCGAGCGGTTCTCGAGACGGTGTTATATGAACGTTTATCCCGACGGAAACGGCGGTTTCACGTTCGTAACCCAGAGATGCGCACCGAAAAAGGAACTCGGAGTGGCGCTGGGTGGTTGCACGTTCACTGCGAGCAATTATATGTGGGACGCGTTGTACGTCATGCACGTGCCGGATCCCACGGTCGATTACGCCGAGGACACGACGATCTGGGAACCGACTTACCAGCCTGGGAAGAAAACTAACATTACCGCGTCCGCTTCTCACTACGGGACGGGCGGATGCACGTATCTCGACGATCAGGGCAGGATCCACGTGATCTATTCGCTGACGTATTACACGACCCCCACGAGCAAAACGACGAAGATCAGCGGAGCGTACCACGCGATGTACGATCTTTCCGGGAACGAGTTATATAACGAACTGATCCCGACTGCTCTACTAGATAAGAATGGAACGAAAATGTATGAGGGTCCGCAGGGCTTTGCGATGACGCAGGGCTCGGACGGAGTTTACTACATATTCGTTCTTAATTCCACGGCGACCTCTTCGACTCTCTCGGTCTGGTCGTCTCCGGCCGACGACGGCGTGAACTTTACGAAAAAAGTCAACTCCGTCACGCTCAAGGATGATTCGGGAAGCAACGTCGCCGACGTGACGAAGCCGATAATCGGCAACACGAGAAACGGTTCCGTCCTTGACGGAACGGTCGCGATGATGTTCCACACCGGGGCCTCCGGCGGAGGAGATTATTACTACTATATGTCGATCACGGTCGACAAACCCGTGCCGCACGATCACGTCTGGGTCGACACGGTGACGGATCCGACCTGCACGGAACGGGGCTACACGACTCACGTCTGCTCGGTATGCAATAAAAAGGTCAAAGACTCCTACACCGATCCGCTCGGCCACGAATGGGGCGAGTGGACCGTCACGGTCGAGCCGACCGAACAGGCGACCGGCGTGAGAGAGCGCGTTTGCTCGCGCTGCGGAGCGACCGACAGCGAGGAGCTCCCGCCGGTCGCGCACGTTCACGACTACGTCGCGGTC
>JAFSWB010000092.1 GCA_017444735.1 Clostridia bacterium
CCGGAGAATACTTTTATCCCGCGGTCATGTGGGCGGCCGAAAACGGCGTCGCCGCCGGCACGGGCAAGACGACGTTTTCTCCGGGCGACACCTGCACGAGGGCGGAGGTCGTTACTTTTCTATACAGAGCGAGATAAGATAGAGATGAAAAAGGGCGTCCGCCTCGCCGCGGGAGAAACAGAATAAAAACGGGGCGCCGCGGGATATTCCCGCGGCGCCGTTTTTTTTTAGATATACAAAAATGATTTTTCTTTCTTTTTTCTTTCGAGATACCGTCTGAGAAACGGCCGGCACTCAAAAGATAGCGCGTTCGCGGGGCACGTCGATACGCACCGGAGGCATCTGATACATCCGTTGGACGGCGTTCCGCAAAAGATCGCGCCGACGGGACAGTTTTCCTCACATTTACCGCATTCCGTACAGCCGTCGTTTTTTACGATCTTTAACCCGACTCTGCTTCTCCATCCGGGGGCGAAGTCCGCGTAAAACGACCTTCTCATCGGAGGGACCGCGACGGGCGCGGGCTTTTTTATTTTCCCGACAAACCCGTCGAGCGTTTCCCGGTCGAACGAATTTCCCTCCGACAGAAATGAATGACCGGCAAAAACGGCGGCTGCGGCGATCAGGGGACGCTTCAATATGCTTTGCGCCTCAAAAAGAACGTTCCCCGGGCTGATCCCGCCGTAAACGGCGGCGACCGCGGCGGATCCGGTTTTCACCGTTCCGAGAAAACCGGCGACCGCGTCCGGCATATTCTCGCAATATACCGGAAAAACGACGACCGTGACCGCGCCGTCTTCCGCTTCATGTTCGCCGACCGTAATATCTTCCGTATGCCGCCCGAGTCCTTCAGCAATATATTCTGCGACCGCGCGGCTGTGTCCGGACCCGGTGTAATAGTACACTTTTTCCATTCGCTATTTTTTGTATTCCTCCATCAGCGCGCATTCGCACGGCGGATTTCCCGTGAATCCGAGAATTTCCCTCATCTCATATATCATCTGTTCTCTCGTTCTTCCGCAGTTTCTGCTTGCGAGTGATATCTCGATCGCGGAGAACGGGATCATCGAGCTTTTATAATCCCTGAAACGGACGAATTGCGTATAGTCCTTGCACCGTTCGATCTTACAGCTTGTGTGAAGGGCTTTTCCGCTGTCTGCCGGCGGGACCCATCCGCATTCCTCAACGAGCGTTTTCTTCACTTTTTCCCAGTCGTA
Organism: Clostridia bacterium; assembly: GCA_017444735.1. Classification (GTDB taxonomy): domain Bacteria; phylum Bacillota; class Clostridia; order Oscillospirales; family CAG-272; genus RUG11130. The sequence continues at coordinate 1,218 of JAFSWB010000092.1, forward strand.
TGAACCGCCGCATATCGAGTTGAGATCGAAATGGACGAATGCGGGGATATGACCGGAACGCGACGATCTCTTTACCGCCTGTCTGAACGGTTTCATAACGCTTTCGGCCTCACTTATGGCGATCACGATATTTGAAACGAGTTCGTCGCCGTATCCCGCTATCCTTTTGACGGGACTGTCGCCGAACGCAAGTTGTTTCATCGCCATAAGCGTCTGTCGCTGACCGTTTTTCAGAGGCGGCCGCAGCGTCAGGACGCGGCCGACGTTGAGCATAAAGTTCAGAGGTTTGTTCCCGGCAAACGTGAAAGCGATCCGGGGCGCGAAATGATTGAAGTACAGCCCCAGTGCCTGAGCCGGTTCGTTCCCGGCGGCGAAATAGGGGACGCGCAAGCGGACGAGGTCCTCGTAAAACAGAACGTAAGCGAGCGACGGACAGGCGCACGTATTGCCGGCGATCGATAAAAGCTTTCCGTAAACGCGGCGCATCTCGCCGTCTTCAAGCTTTCGTGACACGAACCTGACGCCCGGGAACGCGAGCTTGGCGCCTTCGATACTTGCTCGCGCGGAATCCGACATAAACGGTATCTCCCACGTAAGCGCGAGGACGCGTAAACCGAGCTTTTTTGAAAGATAATACAATAGATACGTCGAGTCCTTGCCTCCGGTGTAAAACAGGGCGATATCGTATTCGGAAACGTCCGATACGGGAACGCTTTCAACGACCGGAAGCACCGCGACAAGCTCGCGCGTTTCATCGGCTGACGCGCACATCGGGCATCTTCCCTCCACGTCGAATTCAAGCCCGGGGATCATATAGTCGTTCGCACAGCAGTTTACGCAGAAAACCGCGTCCTCAAACCCTTCGGGAGACCGTCGCAGATCTTTTTCCGTGACGATCTGTTCGCCTATGAGCGAGCCGAGCGCGCGAACTTCGCGCGCGTCGAGTTCCCGGGGCAGGGATGATATGAGAGCGGCTTTTTTCGCGGGGAGCTTTACCTCGTTTTTGAAAAGAAAGGGCGGACGTCTCATGCCGTAATAACGCAAAACGCGTCCTTCGAGACGCCATCTGTTCTGAATATGATACACGTTTCGTCCTCCTTTCCGTCTTCGCAAATATTCTATCATATCCGGGACCGTCTGTAAAGGCGGCGGAAATGTGAAAATCGGATGAAAAATCGCCTCCGAATATTGACACCGCACGTGTGCGGGTGTAAAATTACGTACAGAAAAAATCAGTTCAGATAAGGCGGTGTATGAAATGAAAGAACTCAAACTCATCGACCTCGGGATCGCGGGAGAAGGATGCGTTTTCCGCAACCTGTCCGTTCCCGAACTCGTCGAATTCGCTCTCGAGAGAGGCGAGGGAAGACTGTCCGACACGGGCGCCCTCGTCGTCGAGACCGGGAAATATACCGGGCGTTCCCCCGACGATAAATTCATCGTCGACACACCCTCCGTCCACGACGAGATCGCGTGGGGCAAGATCAACGTGCCGATCGCTCCGGAGCGCTACGAGGCGATAAAAGCGAAAGCACTCGCTTACCTCCAGAACAGGGACGTCTTCGTTTTCGACGGCTTCGCCGGAGCCGACCCGAAATATACCCAGCGTTTCCGTATCGTGAACGAGCTCGCAAGCCAGAACCTCTTCATCCATCAGCTCCTCATCCGTCCGACCGACGAGGAGCTTGAAGATTTCACCCCCGACTACACGATAATCGCGGCTCCCGGCTTCAAGTGCATCCCCGAGATCGACGGCGTGCACAGCGAGGCGGCGATCATCATCAACTATGAAAAGAGAGAAGTCGTGATCGCCGGATCGGGCTACGCCGGCGAGATCAAGAAGAGCGTCTTTTCCGTCATGAACTACGTTCTCCCGAAGATGGGCGTCCTCTCTATGCACTGCTCGGCGAACATCGGCGAGGGCGGCGACTCCGCCGTCTTCTTCGGGCTCTCCGGCACGGGCAAGACGACCCTTTCCGCCGATCCCGCGCGCCGTCTTATCGGCGACGACGAGCACGGCTGGAGTCCCGACGGCGTCTTCAACATCGAGGGCGGATGCTACGCCTAGTGCATCGGTCTCGAGAGAGAAAAAGAGCCGCAGATCTACGACGCGATCAAATTCGGAACGCTTCTCGAAAACGTCATCGTCGACGAGAAGGGACGTCCCGATTACAGCGACGCGAAGCTCACCGAGAACACCCGCGCCGGATATCCCGTCGATTATATAAGCAACGCCGCCATTCCCGGCGTCGGCGGTATCCCGAAGACGGTCATCTTCCTTACGGCGGACGCGTTCGGCGTCATGCCTCCGATCTCAAAGCTCGACGAGGACACCGCGATGTATCACTTCGTCTCCGGTTACACGAGCAAGCTCGCTGGCACGGAGCGCGGTATCACCGAGCCGACCGCGACGTTTTCGACGCTGTTCGGAGCGCCGTTCTTCCCGCTCAATCCTTCCGTCTACGCCACGATGCTCGGAAAGAAGCTGAAGGAGACCGGAGCGAACGTCTTCCTCGTCAACACCGGATGGTGCGGAGGCGCCGCCGGGGAGGTCGACAGAATGAAGCTGAAATACACCCGCGCCATGGTGTCCGCGGCGCTCGCGGGCGAGCTTGACAAAGTCGAATACACAGTCGACCCCGTCTTCCGCGTGAACATTCCGAAGAGCTGTCCCGGAGTCCCGGACGAGATCCTCGATCCCGCCAACCTCTGGCCGAGCCGCGAGAAATACATGGCGTCCGCGAAGAAGCTCGCCGCTCTCTTCGAGAAGAACTTCAGCACGAAGTTCCCGGATATGCCCGAGAATATCGCGGGAGCCGGCCCGAAAGCGTAAAGCAATCCCCGGTCCGTTCGTATGAACGGACCGGGGATAATCATTCAAAAAGCGCGCCGATTTTACGGCGCGCTTTTCGCGTTATATGTCGCACGTCCCGACCGTTCTCGGGAAGGGAAGCACGTCGCGGATGTTCGGAACGCCGGTGAGATACATGATGCATCTCTCGAACCCGAGTCCGAAGCCCGCGTGACGCGCGGAGCCGTATTTTCTGAGGTCGAGATAGAAGGAATAATCCTCCTTTTTGAGCCCGAGCTCATCCATCCTCTTCGTGAGCTTGCCGATATCGTCCTCGCGCTGTGAGCCGCCGATTATCTCGCCGATACCGGGGACGAGGCAGTCGACCGCGGCGACGGTCTTCCCGTCGTCGTTCAGCTTCATATAAAACGCCTTTATATCCTTCGGATAGTCGGTCACGAAGACGGGACGGCGGAAGACCTCCTCGGTGAGGAATCTCTCGTGCTCCGTCTGAAGATCGCATCCCCACGAGACCTTGAAGTCGAACCGGTCGTTGTGCTCCTCGAGGATCCTGACGGCGTCGGTGTACGTGATCCTTCCGAACTCGGAGGACGCCACGTGACGGAGCCGCTCAAGCAGCCCCTTGTCGACGAACTGATTCAGGAAAGCGATCTCCTCGGGGCACTCTTCGAGAACGTAATTGATGATGAATTTCAGCATATCCTCCGCGAGGACCATATCGTCCTCGAGATCGGCGAACGCGATCTCGGGCTCGATCATCCAGAACTCCGCCGCGTGCTTCACGGTGTTGGAGTTCTCCGCGCGGAACGTCGGGCCGAACGTGTAGATGTTGCGGAACGCCATGGCGAACGTCTCGCCGTTGAGCTGACCGGACACGGTCAGATTCGTCGGCTTGCCGAAGAAATCCTTCGAGACGTCGACTCTCCCGTCCTCCGTCCTCGGCGGATCGTCCGGATCGAGCGTCGTGACGCGGAACATCTCGCCCGCGCCCTCGCAGTCGGAGCCGGTGATTATCGGCGTGTGAACGTAGACGAAATCGCGCTCCTGAAAGAATTTGTGGATGGCGTACGCCGCGACCGAGCGGATGCGGAATACCGCCTGAAAGAGGTTCGTCCTCGGGCGCAGATGAGTGATCGTGCGCAGGAATTCCGGGCTGTGGCGCTTTTTCTGGAGCGGGTAGTCGGGCGTCGATTCGCCCTCGACGTCTATCCTCGCCGCCCGTATCTCAAACGGCTGCTGAGCCTCGGGCGTGACGACGACGTCGCCCTCGACGATGATGGCGGAGCCTACGTTCAGCTTCGATATCGCCTCGAAGTTCGGCAGGGCGTCGTCGTAGACGATCTGCACGGGCTTGAAATACGTTCCGTCCGAGACCATAATGAAGCCGAAAGTCTTCGAATCTCTGACGCTCCTGACCCATCCGCCGACCGTGACGCGTTTTTCCTTTTTGTATCCTTCGTCTTTATATAGTTTTCTCAGTTCTGTCAGTTCCATTGAAAACATCTCCCGTTATTCGGCTGTCTTCGCCCCGTCGACGAGGCCCGACACGTCCATGAACGAACCGGTCCCGGTGACGGCGGGGAGCTTGCCGTCCCATTTCTGTACTTTCTGATATTCGATGACCTCGGGCGTGATCGACTCGGAGAGGAGCTTGTTCGCGTCCGCCTGAGCCTGAGCCCTCGTCCTCGTCGCCTCCGCCTCGGCGTTCGCGACGACGATCACCTGCTCCTGCTCGGTCTTCGTCTTGATGAGGTTCTGCTCGGCGACCTGCTTCGCCTCGATCGCCTCGTTGAACTCGGTCGAGAAATCGAAGTTCACGATATTGAACTTCTCGATCGAAATGCCGTACTCGGAGACCTTTCCGACGAGCGTCTCCTTGACCTCCTCGCCGACCTTCGCGCGCAGGGAGATCAGCTCTTCCGCGGTGTACTTCGCGGTGACCGATTTCATCGACTCCTGAACGGCGGGCAGAAGGATGATCGACTCGTATTCCTGACCGATATTCTTATAGATGCTCGCGCTGTAGTCGGACAGGGCGCGGTAGTTGACGGCGATCGTGGAGCGGACGGTCTGAAGGTCCTTCGACACCGCGGGCGCCTCGACCTCCTGCTTCTGGATCTTGTTGCTGATTATGACGGTCTGCTGAACGAACGGTATCTTGAAATTGAGACCCTCCTTCATTACGTGGTCGTTCACCTTCCCGAAGGTGAGAACGACGCCGCTCGATCCGGCGGGAACGATGGTGACGGACGACGCGATAAGGATTATCGCGGCGACGGCGATGATGATCGGAAGGATGATTTTTTTCTTGTTGAAACGCATGGTTGAACCCCCGCTTTCCGTAATTTATAGTATTATACATTATCCCCGTCACATTTTCAATAGTATTTTGCGCGATTTTTGCGCGGAAGTCCGGAACGGGGTCGTTTTCCGTCCCGTTCCGGCCGAGTAAATGGTTTCAAAAACCGTTCGGGAATATGCACAATAAAGAAACTCGCCGTTTGTGCAGATATACGAATTTCCGAAGGTAAATCATAGTATTATCGCGCCTCTACTTGAAAAAAAAGACGAAATAAATTATCATTATACTGAACGCGGAAAACACGCGCGGAATAAAGAATCATTTACATACGGAGGATCGGAAATGACCGGAGCAAACGACAAAATCAGGATAGGAATCATCGGCTGCGGCGGGATCGCAAACGGCAAGCATATGCCCGCGCTCAAGCAGCTCGGAGACGTCGAGATGGTCGCGTTCTGCGACATCATTGAGGAAAGAGCGATCGAGGCGAAAAAGGACTTCGGCACGCCCGACGCGAAGACTTACGTCGATTACAGAGAGCTCCTCGAGGACAAGTCGATCGACGTCGTCCACGTCTGCACCCCCAACAGATCGCACAGCTTCATCACAGCCGACGCTCTAAGAGCGGGCAAGCACGTTATGTGCGAAAAGCCGATGGCGATCAACTCAGCCGAGGCCAAAAAGATGCTCGACGCCGCGAAGGAATCCGGCAAGCTCCTCACTATCGGATATCAGAACAGACAGACCCCCGGCGCGCTCTACCTCAAGAAAGAGGCGGAAGACGGCACGTTCGGCGAGATCTATTACGCGAAGGCGCTCGCTCTTCGCCGCAGAGCGGTCCCGACGTGGGGCGTGTTCCTCAACGAGTACGAGCAGGGCGGCGGTCCTCTGATCGACATAGCCACCCACGCTCTCGACCTCACCCTCTGGATGATGGACAACTACAAGCCGAAATGCTGCCTCGGCACAGCTTACCACAAGCTCAACAACCAGACGAACACCGCCAACGCGTGGGGCGACTGGGATCCCGAGAAATTCACCGTTGAGGACTGCGCGTTCGGATTCGTCGTGATGGAGAACGGCGCCACCGTTTCCGTCGAGTCCTCCTGGGCGCTCAATATGCTCGACACGAGAGAGGCGACGACGGTCCTCTGCGGAACGAAGGCGGGCGGCGACCTCATCAACGGCGTCCGCATCAACGGCGTCAGAAACGGCAGAAGATACGAGATGTACCCGAACCTCGACTCGGGCGGAGTCGCGTTCTACGACGGCGTCGACAACAACGACGCGTCGCTCGTCGACATGAGGCAATGGATCAACGCCGTCAAGGGCATGAACGCTCCGTGCGTCCTCCCCGAGCAGGCGTTCTGCGTCACCCGTATCCTCGAGGGAATCTACGAGTCGGCGAAATCCGGCACTATCTACAATTTCTGATAAAGGAGACCGTGATCTATGAAACTTTGCGTTCTTGCCAATCTTTATGCGAAAAAGCCGCTTGAAGAGGTCCTCGGAATAATGCGCGGCCTCGGAGTCGACGCGGTCGAGATCGGATGCGGCGGATATCCCGGAAAGGATCACTGCGATCCCGAAGTCCTCCTTAACGACGACGCCAAACTCAGAGAGTGGCGCGGTCTGTTCGACAAATACGGCGTCGAGCTTGCGGCGCTCTCCTGCCACGGCAATCCGGTCCACCCGGACCGCGCGATCGCCGAGGCGTACGACAGGGATTTCAGAAACGCCTGCCTCCTCGCCGAGAAGGTCGGCGTCGACACGATCATCACGTTCTCCGGGTGCCCCGGCGACCATCCCGGCGCGAAATATCCGAACTGGGTGACCTGTCCGTGGCCGGAGGACTTCCTCGCGATCCTCGACTATCAGTGGAACGAGGTGCTTATCCCGTACTGGAAGGAAGCCGCCGCGTTCGCGAAGGCGCACGGCGTAAATCACGTCGCGCTTGAGCTTCATCCCGGCTTCTGCTGCTACAACACCGAGACGCTCCTCAAGCTCCGCGCCGCCGTCGGCGACGTCATCGGAGCCAATTTCGACCCGTCCCACCTCGTATGGCAGGGAATGGAGCCCGCCGCCGCGATCCGTATGCTCGGCGACGCGATCTACCACGTCCACGCGAAGGACACGAAGATCGACAAGATCAACACCGCGCGGATCGGCGTTCTCGACACGAAGCATTACAGCGACGAGATCAACCGCGCGTGGGTCTTCCGCTCCGTCGGATACGGTCACGACGCCGCGTGGTGGCGCGATCTCGTCGACAATCTCCGCCTTGTCGGATACGACAGAGTCCTCTCGATCGAACACGAGGACAGCCTTATGTCCATCGACGAGGGGCTCGGAAAAGCGGTTTCCACTCTCAAGGACGTCATAATGAAGGATCCGAAGCCGTCTACGATGGCTTGGGCGTAACGCTTAGGGTAACAGAAGTTACCCGAACCCGGTTTTGCGCGAACAGATCACATCAGTCGAATTCGTTCGACACCGCTGTTCGCACGAAGTTTGTGCGCGGCACAAACTTCTGAAGTTGAAAAGCTCCTGCTTCGTTATACCCCTCGCAGGTAGGAAGCGCTACCTGCTTCGGGGTCTGCCTTGCCGGAACAAAAATCAGCTCCGGCAAAACTCTTCGACCCGAAACGGATGATTTTACGAGCAGATTTTCGCGCCGAGG
>JAFSWB010000011.1 GCA_017444735.1 Clostridia bacterium
ACAGCATCGTCGCGAGCTGTTCGCGGGTGATAAGTCTGTCCGGCTCGAAGGTCTTGTCGGTGATACCTTTTACGACGCCGGTCTCTTTAGCCCACGCGACGGCGTCGGTGTACCATTCGTTCGCCGGAACGTCGGAAAATCCGCTCGGGGCGGTCGGTTTCGGCTCGCCCTCGCGCCGCCACAGGACGGTGGCGACCATCGCGCGGGTCAGCGATCCCTCGGGGTCGAATTTATCGCCCCCGACGCCCTTCATATAGCCGTTTTCGACGGCGTAATTGATCGACGCCGCGCTCCAGCGGCCCTCCTCGACGTCGGAAAAGCCGGTTTTCAAGGCGTTGACGGAGACGACGCACGACGCGGCCATCAGCGCAGCAAACATGACGGAAAGCAGTTTTTTCATTTCGGGATCCTTTCTTTTACCGACGCCCGGCGCGTCGGCTGATGGAGTTGTCGGATGAATCAATTATATCAAACGGACCGGGAAAAAGCAATGGATTTCCCGCCTTGAAAAAACGGAAATTGTATGATAGAATAAAAAAAGATAACCCCCCGCGCGGCGGGGATCGCCGCGAGAAAGGAAAGGTTGAATCATGAGCTCATTCAGAAAGTACCTCTCGGAATTTATCGGAACGTTCGTGCTCGTCTTCTTTGCCTGCGGGACCGCGACGGTCCTCGGATGCAAGACGGACACGGTCGATGCGGCGTATTTTCTCACCGCTCTCGCCTTCGGTCTCGTGATCGTCGCGATGGCGTACTCGATCGGAAACGTGTCGGGCTGTCACATCAACCCCGCCGTCTCGATCGCGATGCTCGTCAGCGGAAAGCTCTCCGCGGTCGACTTCATCGGATACGTTGTCGCTCAGTTCGTGGGAGCCATAGCGGGCGCCGCGGCGCTCATCCCCTTCGCCCCCGCGGGATCGTCTCTCGGATCGAACGGCCTTTACAACGGCAATATCGCGCTCTCCCTCGTGATCGAGATCATCCTGACCTGCGTTTTCGTTCTCGCGATCCTCGGCGTCACCTCGAAGGTTGAGAACGGCGCGGTCGCCGGTCTGGTGATCGGTCTTACGCTGACGCTCGTCCACATCTTCGGCATCCACTTCACGGGAACCTCCGTGAACCCCGCCCGCAGCTTCGGACCCGCTCTGTTCGCGGGAGGAGAGGCGCTCTCGTCCGTTTGGGTGTTCATCGTCGCTCCGCTCGTCGGCGGCGTCCTCGCGGCGCTGATCTACAAGCTGATAGCCCCCGAGAAGAAGAAAAGAAAATAAACGACAAGGGAAATAAAAAACGCCCGCGGGAGACGAAGCCGTCCCCGCGGGCGATTTTTGGCTCAGCCAAAGCAAACAGAAGCGGCTTGCCGACCGCACAACTGAAATAACAGGCAGGTCTTACCGTGAAAGATAAGGACATAAGCGGTTCAGACCATACGACGCGGAGATGTCAATACCATATAGTTTTCGCGCCGAAATACCGAAGACGGTTCATATCAATTAAAAATTCTCTTAACGCCATAGGATGTCTCTATGCCTTGCGGCTGTCTTTTCGGGATGACAGCGGACTTTTGTTTCGATATGACGGCGCAAAAGCTGTACGGCGATATTGTTTTCGCCGTACGTACGCTTGACACCTTTCCGCTGCGCAACGCTCTGCTTGAAAACGAACCGTGGCGAAGCCGGGGACTGCGCAAGCTGCCGGTCAAGAACTATCTCGTATTCTACACTGTGGACGAAGAAAAGAAAAATATCCATATCACCCGTATTATGTACGGCGGTATGGATATCGACAAGCGGCTGAACGAACATTGAACTTGTAGGGTAACAGAAGTTACCCGAACCCGCCCGAAGCGGCGCCTTTACGGCATCTTTTCGTTTCTCGTTCTTGCCTTGCGATAGCAAGGCGACGTCCTCGGCGCGAAAATCTGCTCGTAAAAACATCCGTTTCGGGTCGAAGAGTTTTGCCGGAGCTGATTTTTGTTCCGGCAAGGCAGACCCCGAAGCAGGTAGCG
>JAFSWB010000093.1 GCA_017444735.1 Clostridia bacterium
GTCCGCGCGGCGAAACGAACACAGGGTGAAAAATGACAAAAAAAATCTTATCGCTCGTTCTTGCGATCCTCTTTGTCGCGCTCGCCGTTTGTTCGTGCTCCGGAAAGAGCGGACCGTCAGGCTCCGAAGCTCCGGCGTCGTCGGCACCGACCGACAGCGGCACGGCTGAGGAGCGCGACGAGATCAACGATTACGTCAAAGAGCTCGCCGCGGGGGTCAGCTTCAACGGCGAGACGTTCACGTATATCGGCAAGGACGACCAGACCTACAGCAATTTTCCCATAAAGGAAGAGGAGACCGGCGATATTTCATCGGACGCTCTCTACTTCAGGCAGAGAGATATCGAGGAATATTTCGGGATCGAGTGGGAATCCGTCCGCACGAAGGACGGTGACGAGACGGGAGAGAGAGTAATAAACGAGGTGACCGCGGGCGGCAACTCGTACGATCTCGCCTCCGGATCGACGATGACCGTCGGTCAGTTCCTTCTGAACGCGGCGGTGATCCGCAGCACCGACGAGCTTCAGTTCGTCGATCTCGACCGGGAGTGGTGGATCTCCGCGATGCAGGACTGCTACTCGATCGGCGGCAGACAGTTCTTCCTCACCGGTCCGATCGTCACAAACAACTACCTCGACTCGACGTGCATTCTCTTCAACAAGAACGTGACGTCGATGTTCTCGATCGACGACGCCGCTCTCTACGAGACCGTCAGAGAGGGCAAATGGACGATCGACAAGATGTTTGAGACGGCGTCCGCCGTACCGGTAAACACGGGCGGGGTCTCCGGCAACGGAGTGTGGAGATACCAGTCTCCGAACGGTATCTCGTTCATAATGTCGTCCGGGCTTTCGATAACGAAGTTCGACGAGGACGGATACCCGTACGTCGAGGACTCGCTCCCGCGCGAGATCTCCGATCTCGCCGATCTGCTCTGTCCCGTTTTCTCCGACAACAGCGAGACGATCTTCGTCTATATCGCGAAAGGCGAGAGACCGGAACAGAAGTTCGGAACGGATCACCTCGAGGAATTCTTTATCGACGACAGAGTCCTCTTCCGCTTCAACGTCACGCAGGACGTCATCAGCATGAGGTCGCAGGACGTCAAATTCGGCGTTCTCCCGTCCCCGAAGCTGAACGGGAACCAGAAAGAGTACTGCACCTGGGCGGCGATCGGTTACGATTCCGCCGTCTATATCCCGAAAACGGTACGGTCGATCCGTCTGACCGACGTGATGCTCGAAGCGATGGCGGCGCTCAGCCAGAAGTACGTCAAGGAAGCGTATTACGACAAGCTGCTCCGCAGTCAGAGCATCTTTGACCTCGAGTCCCGCGATATGCTCGATATAATCTTCTCGACGAAGGTTTACGATATGGCGGGTATCTACGACAACGGCGGAATGAACGGTTACGGCGATTTTCTGAACGCCGTGAACGACGGTATAGTTTACGATAACGGCAACCTTGCGTCCGGGTACAAAGGATCCGCGAGATTTGCGAACTATATGGCCAAAAATCTGAGAAAAACGGTCGACAAGACCGACTGACATCCGGTAAATACAGCGATTCGGATCATTTCCGATCGCTTGAAAGGAGAACGTTATGTTCAAAAAAATCATGGCGGCGCTCACAGCCGCGCTTCTGATAGCGTCCCTTCTCGCTCTTCAGGTGTCTGCGGGAGCAATGAACCCCGCCGACGGCTGTAAGACCGAGGTCACGGTCAAAAAAGCCGCTCCCGGCGCGGTCGTTCACGACGGCGTCATTTCCGAGGGCGAATACGAGGAGATCGAGGTCAGCCGCGATTCCGACACGACGGACCTGCTTCTCTCCTGGAACGGATCGGGGAATATGCTTCTCTTGGCGTGCGATTTTCTGAAAGACGTCCATTTCTTCATCTCGTGGGATGATGAAAACGTCAACTTCGCCGCGAGAGCGACGCTCCTCGAGGACCCGTACTGCAACGGGACGATGGAGGGGACCGATCAGAGAGATTACATCGGCGACGAGTTCTTCATGTTCCAGTTCGGCTTCATGGCGAAGATCGAGAACCCGGACGACTGGGATCACGAATTTCTGTACCGCACGTTCGGCAAGAACACCGAGACGGGCGAGTATCTTGTCGGTCAGTACTGGGCGGACGGTCACACCGGGTCGCTTACAATGACTCAGGGCAAGGATTTCGAGATCGGTATCGACGGCCGTACGGTGACCTATGAGGTCTCCTATCCGCTCGCATCCGTGCTTGCGGCGGATCAGCTCTCGGGCGGAGCTCCCGTCGACGGAGCTAAATTCTGCTTCACGCTTTCCATGACCGGCGGAAGTATGGGGACCGGATGGGACGCCGGCGCGACGTACGCCGTTTCTCTCGGCGACGGCGGCTATATGACCTCGATGAGAAGTATCGGGGAATATTCCGGCGCGTGGGCGACGCTTTCCGGCGAGACGCTCGTTGACGAGCCCGTCGGACCCGGACCGGACAATCCGAACCCGGATGACCCGACGCCTGACAATCCGACGCCCGACAACCCGAACCCGGGCGATCAGACCCCCGGCGATCGTGAACCGGAAAACAACAATCCTTCGAATAACGCTCCGGAGGGCTCCGGAAACGGCGGCGACAAGACGCCGGGCAAAACCGCTCCCAAAACGGGCGATCCGATGATCGTCATCGCGGCTGTCGCGGCGCTGTCCGCCGCGGGCGCGTTCATAACCAAAAAAAGAAGATAAAAGCCGCGCGGCGGGGTGATCCCCGCCGCGTTTTTCGCCGCATTTTTTCGCGTGCTTCGGGGTTGACATTTCGCAATTTAAGTGATAGAATAATTTTTACAAAACAAGGGCGCCCGAAGAGCGCCCGGAAAGCGGTATTCCGCAGACAGCGGATACGGAAGGAGAACAAAATGTTCAAGAAAATCACAGCGTTTGTTATCGTCGCGCTTTTGATCGCGTCGCTTGCGGCTGTTCAGGCGTTTGCCGGCGCCATGAACCCCGCGGACGGCTGCAAGACGGAGGTAACGCTCAAAAAAGCGGCGGCGGGTGCGGTCGTTCACGACGGCTTCATTTCCGAAGGGGAATATGAGGAGATCGAGATAAACCGCGACTCCGACACCACGGATATGCTTCTTTCCTGGGACGGATCGGGAAATATGCTTCTTATGGCGTGCGATTTCCTTCAGAACGTCCACTTCTACGCTTCGTGGGACGAAAACGGAGTGAACTTCGCCGGACAGTCGACGCTTCTTGAAGAGCCCTACTGCGAGGGATCGACCCCGGTCGGGACCGACGACGTCCCGCAGGATGAGCACTTTATGTTCCAGTTCGGCTTCATGACGAAGTTTGAGAACCCCGAAGACGACGAACACGAATATCTGTATTATTCGATAGGCAAGAACACGGTTACCGGCGAGCTTCTCGGCGGCCATTACGGTCGGATCGGTTTCGTCCCCTATTATCCCGTCGCCGGACAGGATTATAACGTCAGGATCGACGGAAATACCGTGACCTATGAGATATCGTTCCCGTTTTCAGCCGTTTTCCCGGCTGACCAGCTGAACGGCGGCATTCCCGCCGAGGGCGCGAAATTCTCGTATTCGCAGACTATGACGGGCGGTTCGCTCGGCGTCAATCACAGCGCTAACGCGACGTACGCGGTCTCTCTCGGAGACGGCGGCTTCATGACCAGCACGAGAGTCATCGGCAACCCCTCCGGCGCGTGGGCTACGATCTCGAACGAGACGATCGTTAACGACGCGGGCGACAATCCCGGAAGCGACAATCCCGGAAACGACAATCCCGGAACGGATAACCCCGTGACCGATAATCCCGGCGCGGATCAGCCGGGTACGAATGAGAATCCCGGAACGGCTGAAAATCCCGGAACGAACGGGAATACGGGAACGAACGGAAACGGCGGAACGAACAATAATCCGGGCGCGGGCGGCAAAACCGCTCCGAAGACCGGAGACCCGATGATCGTCATCGCGGCGATCGCGGCTGTGTCCGCGGCGGGCGCCGTCATCACGAAGAAAAAGAGATTCTGAGTTTTCACTGAATAATCAAGATACGGCGGGACCTGCTCCTGCCGTATCTTTGGATAAAGGGGTTTATATGAGACGTTTAACTTTACGAATCATCGCGTCGGTACTCGTTCTCTTCACGCTTTCGGCTTCGGCTGCGCTCGGATCGGCGGCGGAGGGCGGGATGCCGTTCAAGGATGTCCCCGCGTCCGAATGGTACTATGAGCCGGTGAAGTACGTTTACGACGCCGGTATCATGAAGGGAATGACGAACAAGACGTTCGAACCGGAGACGACCGTGACGAGGGCGATGTTCGTCACGATGCTCGGCCGTCTGTGGGGCGTGGAGCAGAAAATAACGAACAAGTTCCGCGACGTCACTCCCGAGACGGGCGACTGGTACGCGGGTTACGTCGGATGGGCGTCCGAAAACGGGATAGTCAACGGATATCCGAACGGGACGTTCCTTCCGGACGATCCCTTGACGAGAGAGCAGATGGCGGCGATCCTCTCGCGGTTTATCTCCTATTCGGGGCTGATCCCGATGAAGAGCTACGACCCCGTCTCTTTCTTCACCGATGAGAATAAGATCGAGGGTTACGCCGTGCCTCACGTCGACAAGATGAGGGAGCTCGGCATCGTGACCGGCAACGCCGACGGCTCGTTCAATCCGCAGGGCAATCTGACGCGCGCGGAGGCGGCGACGGTCATGATGCGCCTCGACCGTATGGTCGACTCGCTCACGCTCGGCGATCCGATCAAGCCCGACTATACCGAGGACGACGGGGCGTTCGTGCTTATGAGCGCGTGGGATCTCTACTATTCGGGGACCGCGCTCAGCACGGCGTACGAGGGGATAGGAGTGAAGGAAGACGGCGAGGCGCCGTATATCGCCGAGGACCCCGACGGGCTGACGTTCTATTTCGCTCTGCGCGGCGACAACGTATACGGCGTGGGACTCGTGAGGAGGACCGACCCGAACGAGCTCGTCTCGGGCGACGCTTTCTCGATAGACGCCGTGATGGACTGTATCGATCTTTACGAGTATCCCGTCGTCCGGTTCGGCTATTCCGTGCCCGACGGATGCTCCGCGTCGTTCGGTGTCTGGAGCGACGACAAGGGCGAAAAGATGATCGAAATGAACACGGGAGACGAGGGCGGCGGATGGAGCTACGGGATCGCGTCCGTCGAGGGCTCTGACGCGTTCAGCGGGAATTCCGAGAGGATCGGTCTGACGCTCATCGGCACGGGCGATCTGAAGCTCCGTTATTTCGCCGCGTTCCGCAGTGAACGGGACGCCGAGGCGTTCGATCTCTCAAAGTACGCCGACCGGATGAAGAACTTCGACGGCGAGGTCGCCGAAGTGAAGGAGGGCGACGTCGACCGCGCGTACGCGGACGCGTACGCGCAAAGAGACAAGATCTTCGGCAGCGCGAACGCTTACGGCAAAAAGGACGTAAAGGGAACGTGCTACTATATCTCATCCGTCAACGGAGACGACAAAAACGACGGGAAATCCCCGGCGACCGCGTGGAAATCGTTCGTCAACCTCTATAAGGTCTGGGGCGACGGGGTCGCCGTCACCTCCGTCCCGAGGGCGGGCGACGGCGTCTTCCTCGAACGCGGAAGCGTCTTTTACAAGAACGCCGCCGGAAAGTATGATTATCTCACCCTGACTCCCGGCGTTATCTACGGCGCGTACGGAGAGGGCGACAAGCCGGTCATAACGAACCGCTGCCGCTTCGACACTCCGACGGGCAAATGGGTCGCCACGGAGTGGGAAAACGTATGGCGGCTCGATGAAGGCGACTTCCGCGAAATGCCCGGAAATATCGTCTTCAGGAAGGACGGCAGGGAATCGTGGGGTATCTTCGTCGTGACCGACGATCCCGAGAGCCCGTTCGAGAGCGAAAGATCGGTCCCGTACGGATGGGTCTCGAACGGAGAGGAAAAGTTTGAGAGCGGCGGCGTGCCGTTCAGTTCACCCGGCGATCTGCAACATAACCTCGAGTATATCGGCGACAGAAAGAACGGCGGCCTGTGGGTCTATTGCGACCGCGGCAATCCCGGCGAGATCTACGACGAGATCGTTATTTCGAAATCAGGGGATCTTGTCTTCTATTCCGGAGAGTCGCTTCTGACGGCGATGCCGACCCGTCTCGACAACGTAGAGATCAGCTTCACGGGCGGTCTCGGACTCGATATGTTCGGCGCGGTGAACGTTTACGTGACGAACTGCGTCTTCGAGTGGATCGGCGGGCAGTATCAGGACGGGGACGTCCGTTTCGGAAACGCCCTTCAGAACTGGGGCTCGTGCGACGGCGTCGTCGTGAAGGACTGTTATTTCAAAGACGTCTACGACGCGGCGGTGACGACTCAGGGACGGTCAGGCGATATGAGGAACTTTTACTCGACCGGCTGCGTCCTCGACCGGTGCGATCTGTCGTTCGAGTTTTTCAACGACGGCAATTACCGTGAAGATCTCGTGAACCGGTTCGTCAATATCTTCATCACCGACAATTACGTTATAAATAACGGTATCGGCTTCTGCGACGTCAGGACGGACAGACGCTCCGCGTTTCTCTACACGTCGTACGGGATACAGAACACGGTGATGGAGAACATCCTCTACGAGGGGAACGTCAATATCATCTCGACGGAATTCGGTCTCGTGACGCACGAGGCGGCGTTCGGTCAGACGGCGGGGTCTATCTTCAGAAACAACACGTATTATATGGACCCGAGAGCGTCGTTCTTCATCAACGGCATTTACAATATGAGAGACAGGACGGGCAGAAGGGCGGTTTTGTATCCGTTCACGTCCCAGTATCTCACCTTCCTCACAAATATGGGGATCGAGCGGGGAAGCGCGTTTTACACCGCGACCAACCCCGTACGCGAGCCTGTCGAATAAAGCAAGCCGTCGAGCCCGTCCGGGAAACCGGACGGGCTCTTGACTTGCCGCCCGATCGGCGGTATAATTAACTGAATTACAATAAGGAAGGTATAATGTCATGCGCGTATCGAAGCTTCTCGGTCAGAGATTCAAAAATCCCCCGTCGGACTGCGTCATAGAGTCCCACGCTCTTATGGCGCGCGGCGGCTACATGAAATACATGGCGAACGGGATCTACTCCCTTTTTATGCCCGGAAAGAGGATCCTTCACAAAATTGAGGAGATCATCAGGGACGAGATGGACCGCGCCGACGGACAGGAGGTCTTGTTCCCGGTCGCGATGCCCGCCTCTCTCTGGGAGGAATCGGGCCGTTATACCTCGATCGGCCCTGAGCTCGCCCGTTGGACGGACAGATCGGGCAATAAAATGGTGCTCGGAATGACGCACGAGGAGGCGGCTGTCCATCTCGCGCGCGACACCGCGGCGTCGTACGCCGATTACCCGTTCATGATCTATCAGATACAGACGAAGTTCCGCGACGAGCCGAGAGCGAGGGGCGGTCTTATCCGCGTCAGGGAATTCACGATGAAGGACGCGTACTCCTTCCACACCTCGAAGGAGGATCTCGAGAGATACTACGCGATCCAGCATAAGGCGTATGAAAACATTTTCCGCCGCGCGGGCGCGAAGAACGTCATCTCCGTCAAGAGCGACTCGGGCATGATGGGCGGTTCCGTCTCCCACGAGTTCATGCTTCTCTCCGAGATCGGCGAGGACACGCTCGCGATCTGCCCCGAGTGCGGTTATTCCGCCAATATGGAAGCGGCGGAAGTCAGGATAGAGAACGAGCCGGGCGAGCCGGCGCCTCTTGAAAAGGTCCCGACGCCCGGAAAGACGACGATCGAGGACGTGAGTTCATATCTTCACGTCTCGCCGAAGAGCTTCTGCAAGGCGGTCGTCTATCAGAAGAACGAGGACGACTCCCTCGTCGTCGTCTTCATCCGCGGAGATCTCGACGTGAACGAGACGAAGCTCCGCAATCACCTCGGCTTTGAGATCCATCCGGCGACGGTCGGCGAGGATTCGCCCGTCGTTCCGGGATTCATCGGGCCGGTCGGATTCCCTGCGGGAATAAAGACCGTCTTCGACGCGAGCCTCCGCGGTATCAGGAATCTCGTCTGCGGCGCGAACGAAAAGGACGCGCACTATACGGGCTTCGATCCGGAGCGCGAGCTCGGCGCCGTCAGTTACGCCGACGTCGCTAAGATCTTCGCGGGAGCCGTCTGCCCCGCGTGCGGCAAGCCGGTCATCACGATAAAGAAGGGTATCGAGGTCGGAAACATCTTCCAGCTCGGCACGAAGTACACCAAGGCGATGAATATGACGTATCTCGATCAGAACGGCGAGGCGCAGTATCCCCTTATGGGATGCTACGGCGTCGGAGTCGGCAGACTCGCCGCGTCGATCTGTCAGGAGAGCCACGACGACTACGGTCCGATATGGCCGATGTCGATCGCGCCGTGGCAGGTCGAGGTCTGCAATCTGAGATGCGACGACCCGGACATAACCGCGCGCTCGGAGGGTATCGTCGAAGAGCTTGAAGCGCTCGGAGTCGAGGTCCTTTACGACGACCGCGATATCAGGCCCGGCGCGATGTTCGCCGACGCCGATCTGTTCGGCATCCCGATCCGCGTAGTCGTCTCGCCGAAGACGGCGGAGCGCGGCGTCTACGAGGTCTCGTACCGCGACAAATCGTTCCGCGGCGACGTCCCTTACGAGGGAGCGGCGGAAGCGATCCGCGAAATGGTCGATAAAGAGCTTGCGAAATACGCAAGATAAGAAAGGACTCCGATTATGAAGAAAACTCTTTCCGTGATCCTCGCCGTTCTGACGGTCGCGTCCGCGATCGCGGCGGCGATCCCCGCGTCCGCCGTCAGGACGGGCTTTTCGGACGTTGACGGGGACCGTTGGAGCGCCGCGTCGATCAGATACGCCGTTGATAACGGATATATGAAGGGCGTCGGGGGAGATAAATTCGATCCCGAGGGGTCTCTGACCCGCGCGATGGTCGCCACGGTGCTGTGGCGCCGCGAGGGATCGCCCGCGCCGGGCGCGCCGAGCGGCTTTACCGACGTCGCCGCCGGGGAATGGTATGCCGACGCCGTCGCATGGGCGAAAGAGAACGGCGTCGTGAAGGGAATTACAGAAAAAACGTTCGAGCCGGACGGTGAGATCACCCGCGAACAGCTTGCGACGATGCTGTTCCGTTTCTCGTCCTCCGCGCCGGTGTCCGTTCCCGAAAGAGCGGACCTTTCGCCGTTTTCCGACGACGAAAAAGTGTCCGAATGGGCGAACGAACCGCTCGGATGGGCGGTAGAGGCGGGCCTTATCAAAGGAACGGACGGCAACCGTCTCGCGCCGGAGGGGTCCGCGACCCGCGAACAGTTCGCCGCTGTGATCGAGCGTTTCGACGGTACGTTCAAGCTCGTATATAACGAGCCCGTCATCCGTTCGCACTATACCGAAAAGGAATATCCGCTCGTTGACGACGCCGACTTTTACGTCGCTCCGGACGGGAACGACGACGCCGAGGGGTCGTTCGATCATCCCTTCGCCACTTTCCGCCGCGCCGTCCTTGCGGTCCGGGAGCTGAAAAAGACGAAAACGGACGACATAACGGTCGCTTTCAAGGCGGGAGAATACGATCCGATGATCGTCGAGCTCACCGAGGAAGATTCCGGTTCGTCGGGACAAAGGATCACCTACTGCAAATACGGAGACGGCGACGTCACGTATACCGGCGGGATGGTTTTCGACGAGGACGATTTCTCAAAGCTCGACGCCGCGGAGGCTGAGAGATTCGGCAAAAACGCCGCAAATATCAGGAAGATTCATCTCGACGAGAGGATCACCGAGGGCGGGTTCAATATATACGGGGACGAAGGGATCCTTTATCCCGCGCGCTATCCGAACAAATACTCGGACGGGACCGATCATCTCCTTCCCGCCGCCGCGACCGTGTCGGAGACACAGATGAAGTTTACCCTCGCCATGGCGAAAAGGCGTTTTGAAAGCTATAAAGATCCCGCCGGTATTCAGATATACGGTTTCCTTACCTACGGGTGGTACAAGGAAACGCTGACGATCGGCCTCGACGATTACGACCCCGAGACGGGGATCTTCACGATCTCCGACGCGGCAAACTCGTATTTCGCCAGACTTTCGGGCGCCCCCGGATTGAGATACGTTCTGAATCCGGACGGGACGTATAATTTCGTAAAGGAAGACGTGACCTTCGCGTTTGTCAATATGCCCGAGGATCTCGACTATCGCGGAGAGTATCTGTTCGACGGGGACACGGGAACGCTTTACGTTTACGATCCCCGCGGCGAGTACGTCATCCCGAAGGAGACGACCCTGATCCGTCTGACCCGCGCCGACTGCATCACCCTCCGCGGGTTTACGTTCATCGGATCCAACGACGCCTCGGTCAGGGCGTGGGAGGCGAGCGGTTTCCATCTTGAAAACTGTCGGTTCAAGGTCACGTCCTGCAACGAATTCGTCGTCGTCGAACACGCTGTCGAGGGAAAGGAATTCGACTTCCGTCTGACGGACTGCGACTTTGAGTCGGCGCCGTTAATGGCGGTCCGCGTTCATCCCCACCGCGAGGGCAAGGGCAGATTCAGATATCCCGTCAACTGTTTTTACGACAACAACCGCTTCTCGAAGATCGGGATCGGAGTCGACGGGGGGATCGCGCTCTTTATAAGAGATCACGATTCCGCGATCATCTCACACAACGAATTCGAGGACTGTGCGAGATCCGCGATAATGCACAGCGGATGTATGCACATGAGGATCGAGTATAACGTTTTCAGACGGTGTATGTATAACTCCGACGACGGGGGCGTCATCTACTGCGGAAACGACAGGGAAGAGTTCGACAATATCGTCAGATACAATATCTTCTATCCGTCGATGTGGTACGGCGATTACGTAGACGACGGCGGAGTCGGCGTCGAGATGTACGGAAATCTCTTCTGCGAAATCTGCGCGATCTGCGTTCACGACGGCAGGGATAACTCGTTCCACGACAACGCGCTTATCAACTGCGACGTGGCGATCACGCCCGCCGTTTACAACGACCCGGATATCGAGGAGCATATCAAAGACGAGAGATGGAACGATTTTTACAACAGTTGGCTCAACTATTTCAATATGCTTGAAGAGGACCCGCAATACAAGGCGGTGATCGAGAAGGAGAGGCCGGAGGTGTTCGACCTGATCCTCGATCCCTCGAAGTATATGGACCCCGCGTTCGTCCTCGCGCCGTACAACGTCGTCCGCGATAACGTGAAGGTGACGGCGGAGCCGAAGGAAGACTGGTACACACCGGACGAGAAGATCAAAGGATTCGTCGTATCGGAAGGAAACCGCAGTTACCCGCTCACCGAAAATCCGATCTTCGTCAATCCGACGAAGGGCGATTACCGCATCCGCGACGGCGTCGACTTCCCGGATATCCACTTTGAGGAAATAGGCAGATATTAAAAAAGAGCTCCCGGATACGTCCGTATCCGGGAGCGATTTATTATGTCATCCTCTGCAGTTTCTGACGATATCGGTCATCACGTCCATCTTTTCCTCGATATCGGAAACGAGCTTGAACTGCGTTCTTGCGCGGATCAGGTTGTGCTCGGGATACGCCGTCTTGAAGTAGACGTCGCCGTCGATATAGTCGGCGAGGAACCGCATACCGCACTCGAGCGTCATCAGCTTCACCGAGAACGGAAGAAGCTCGCATTCCCGTTCCGTTATCGAGGGGAGCGCCTCGATGAATCCGCGGGTGAAAAACTCAAAATTCGTGAGATCGAAAGAGATCCTCGAGAGGTCCGGCTCGTCCTCGGCGCCCGTCGATCCGGCGAAGCGGAGAGCGTCGCCGAAATCGTAGAGAAGGGAACCGGGCATGACCGTATCGAGGTCGATGACGCAGACGCCCTCGCCCGTCTCGTCGTCGAGAAGGACGTTGTTCAGCTTTGTGTCGTTGTGCGTCACTCTCATCGGGATCTCGCCGGACCGCAGGGCGTCGACCACCGTTCCGCAGTCGCTCTTGCGCTCCGTGACGAACGCGATCTCCGGCGCCGCGTTTCCGGCTCTTCCGGAGGGATTCGCCGCCACCGATCTTTCAAAGTCGCCGAATCTCTTTACGGTGTCGTGGAAAGACGGTATGACCTCGTGAAGACGGGCGGCGGGGAAGTCGGCGAGCATATCCTGAAATTTTCCGAACGCCTTCGCCGCGTGGTAAAGCTGTATCGGGGATTCCGCGGCGTCGAAGCTCTTCACGCCGTCGACGTATATGTAGACGCGGTAATATTCGTCGTCGTCCGACTTATAATAAGGCGCTCCGTCGTACGTGTCGATGAAAAACAGCGTCTCGCGCGTCGGGTCTCCGCCCGCGGCGACGATCTTGCCCCTCAGGTGATCGGTGACCGCTTTGACGTTTTCCATTACGGCGACGGGATCGCGGAAAACGTTTTTGTTGATCTTCTGAAGGACGAAGGAGTTTTTGACCGGGACGATATAGGTGTCGTTTATGTGACCGTTTCCGAACGGCTGCGGAGCAAGCCCCAAATTGAAATGCTTGAGAATATCGGTGATTTGTTCTGCCATCGCACTGTCCCTTCCTGTATTGACGGTTTTTTACATCCGTATAAAACCGTAACGAACAGATAAAGTATACCACACAAAGGGGAAAATGTAAATACTATCCCCATTTTTCATAATTCGCTTGATTTTTGTCCCGCAATACTATATTATAATAACGTAAGAATAATAATAAAACCCGTCCGGGCGTCTCGAGCGGGTTTTTGGTCGTTGACGGGGTGAGTATGGCTGATATCTTCGAGCTTTTCAGAAAAATAGGACGGGGGAACGCCGTCGTCGGAAAACCTGAATTTATCGTCGTCGGGCTCGGCAATCCGGGCTCCGAATACGAGGGAACGCGTCACAACGCCGGCTTTTCGGCGATTGACTATATAGCCGGGAACGCGGGGATCCGCATCAGGGATCTCAAGTTCAAGTCCCTCATGGGGCGCGGGGAGATAGCGGGCAGACCCGTGATGCTCCTCAAGCCGCAGACGTTTATGAATCTCTCGGGAACGGCGGTAAAGGAAGCGTGCGATTTTTACGACGTCCCTCCCGAACGGCTGATCGTCATTTCGGACGACGTCAACCTCGATCCCGGCAGGATCAGGATCAGAAGATCCGGCTCCGACGGGGGACACAAGGGTCTTTACAACATCATTTATTCGCTTTCGAGCGATAACTTTCCGCGCGTCCGCCTCGGAGTCGGCAGGAAGCCCGACGAATGGGACATGGTCGACTGGGTCCTCGGGAAAATGGGCAGGGAAGACGCCGAAAAGCTCGTGTCGACGTTCGAATCGGTAAACGAGAGCGTCCGCCTCATAATCGAGGGCAGAACGGACGACGCGATGGGGAAGTTCAACGGCGTCACGCCGAATGGCGAAGGGACTGACAGACATGGATCTTGATCTCGGCTCCGCCGTTTTACGGACGGGAAGAGAGTACCGCGAATTCATAAAAACGGCGTCGTCTTTCAATGGCCGCGGCGCGCCTTCCGTCTTCGCGGGCGGTCTGTCCGACGCGGCAAAACAGGTATTTATCCGAAGCTCGGCTCGGGATCTCACCCGGTCGGGCTTATCCGCGCTTTTCCTCTTTCCCGACGACAGAGAGGCGGCGAAAGCGGCGGAGGAGATGGAGTCGTACGGAATAAACGCGCTGTTTTACCCGTCCCGCGACTACAACTTCAACAACATCACGGTATCGAGAGAGAGCGAATGTGAGCGCTTGCGCGTTCTGAGCCTTCTCTCGGAGGGAAAAACGCCCGCCGCAGTCTGCGCGGGGATCCACTCCGCGCTCCAGATCACGGTTGGGAGGGCGGCGCTCGAACGCCTGACGGTCAGATTCGATCATAACGGCGCGCTCGACGCCGCGGATTTCATCGACCGGCTCCTGACGGCGGGCTACAAGAGGGTCGATCTCGTCGAGGGACCGGGTCAATTCGCGGTCCGCGGCGGGATCATCGACGTATATCCGACGGTCGGCGAGGCCGTCAGGATCGAGCTTTTCGGCGACGAGATCGACAGGGTCGGGAACTTCGACGTTATGACGCAGAGGTTCACCGATTTTATCGACGGCGAGATCGTTATCCCTCCGGCGAGAGAGGTGCTTGTCGACGCCGGGATGAGGGACGAGCTGGTCAGACTGCTCCGCCTTTACCGCCGGAAGCTGTCACGGCGCGACGACGAGAACGCCCGGCGGGCCGACCGCATCGCGGAATCGGAGATCGCGTCGCTGACCGAGGGGATCGAGCTCGATTCCGCGGACAAGTATATTCCCGTGCTCGTTCGAGGCGGGGAGAGCCTTTTTGAGTCGTTCAGAGGCGTCGTTTTCGCCGTCGGCCCCTCGGAATTGAGGGAGCGCGCCGACGCGGCGTCCCTCCTTCTTTCGCAGACGCTGACGTCCCTTCTCGAACAGGGGGAGCTGTTTACTTCATTTGACGCCGAAGACTACGTTCGCCCGTCCGATATCATTGAGAAAAAAGTACCGGGGAGAACGACCGTCTTCGTGACGGGACTCGCGCGGGGCGCGGCGGGATCTCTTTCGTTCTCGTTCGACACGCGTCACATCCCCGTTTATAAAAGGAACGCCGCTCTGTTCTTCGAGGACGTCGGCAATTTTGTCGCGGGCGGGTACGCCGTCGCCGCGGCTTTTTCCACTGAAAACGAACGGCGCGAGATCACCGCGCGCCTTGTCGAGAGCGGGATCTCCGTCGTCTCGTACGACGGAGGGGAAATAGAGAGGCCGGAGGGAAAGCGCGGTTACGTCGTAACGGCGAAGACGCCCGCGGAGGGCGGATTCGAACTCGTCGCCGCAAAATGCGTTTTTCTCGACTTCTCCGGGTTCGGAGACCGCCGCTCCGCGATAAAGAAAAAACTGAAAAAGAAATACAAGGGGTCGACGGAGGCGATCCTCTCGTACGCCGATCTCGAGGAGGGCGACTTCGTCGTCCACGCCGCGTACGGTATCGGACGCTTTCGCGGGATCGAAAATCTGACGGTCGGCGGCGTGTCGAGAGACTACGTCAAGATCGACTATGCCGGAGGAGAGAATCTTTTTCTCCCCGTCGATCAGCTCGATCTCGTTTCGAAGTATATCGGGGCGGGGTCCGACGACGGAACGGTCAAGCTCTCGAAAATGGGCGGCGCCGAGTGGACGCGCGCCAGGACGAAGGCGAAGGCGGCGACCCGGGAGATGGCGAAGGAGCTGATCGCTCTTTACGCCGAGAGAAAGAGGACGCCCGGCATCGCTTTCGAGCCCGACGACGAGATGAGCCGCGAGTTCGCCTCGACGTTTGAGTACGAGGAGACCGACGGCCAGCTCTCCGCGATCGAGGACGTCCGCCGCGATATGGAAGCTCCGTATCCGATGGACCGTCTCATTTGCGGCGACGTCGGTTACGGGAAGACGGAGGTCGCTCTGCGCGCGGCGTTCAAGGCGGTAATGAGCGGAAAGCAGGCGGCGATCCTCGTTCCGACCACCATACTCGCCTATCAGCACTTCAACAGCTTTTCGTCCCGTCTGCGCTCGTTCCCGGTCAGCGTCGATATGATCTCGCGGTTCAGAACGAGATCGGAGCAGCAGGCGACGCTCAGGCGTTTGAAACGCGGAGATCTTGATATAATCATCGGGACGCACCGCCTCATATCGAAGGACGTCGAATTTCACGATCTCGGACTTGTCGTCGTCGACGAGGAACAGCGTTTCGGCGTGGCGCAGAAGGAGCGCCTGAAACGGATCGCGGTCGGCGCGGACATCCTCACGCTCACCGCGACGCCGATCCCGAGAACGCTGAATATGGCGATGGGCGGTATCGTCGATATGAGTATTCTCGACGAGGCGCCGGGACAGCGGTCGCCCGTCGCGACGTACGTTCTCGAATACGACGAAGTGATCGTTTACGAGGCGATAAGGAGAGAGCTCCGCCGTCAGGGACAGGTCTTCTACCTTTACAACCGCGTCGAGGGTATCTACGGCGTCGCCCGCAGGATCGCGGAGGCGATCCCCGAGGCGACGGTCGCGGTCGCTCACGGAAAGATGGACCGCGACGAGCTCGAGGATATCTGGGAGGCGATGATCCGCGGCGATATCGACATCCTTGTCTCAACGACGATAATCGAGACGGGCGTCGACGTGCCGAACGCCAACACCCTGATAATCGAACACGCCGACTTATACGGCCTCTCCCAGCTCCACCAGATAAGAGGACGGGTTGGTCGCTCGGGTCGGCGCGCATACGCGTATTTCACGTATCAGAGGGACAAGAATCTGACCGAGATCGCGGAAAAACGGCTCTCCGCGATCAAGGAGTACGCCGAATTCGGCGCCGGATATAAGATCGCGCTCCGCGATATGGAGATCCGCGGAGCGGGGAATCTTCTCGGGGCGGAGCAGCACGGCCATCTTGAAGCCGTCGGGTACGACCTGTATATGAAGCTTCTCAGCGAGGCGGTCATCGAGGAAAAGGGAGAGACCGTAAAGGAGCGCAGGGAATGCGCGGTCAGCGTGAATATCGACGCTTTCCTGTCGAAGTCGTATATCCCGTTCGCCCCGCAGAGGATGGAGATCTACAAAAAACTCGCAAGGATAAGGAACGAGGCGGACGCCGAGGATATGATCGACGAGCTCTGCGACCGTTTCGGCGAGCCGGGGACGACGGCGATGAACCTCGTCAAGATCGCCCTGATCCGCGCGCTCGGCGAGAACGCGGGGATCGTGAAGATCGAAGAGAGGGAGGGGACCGTGCGCCTGTACCCCGAGCTGATCGATCCGAACGCCGTGATCCGTCTGGCCGAGTCGTATCCGCGCGGGTATATTAAGATCCTGCCGGGCAATCCGCCGTTTATTTCCTGCAGACTGCCGAAGGGCGCGAAGGTCGCCGATTTTCTGACCGACTTTCTCAAAAAATACACCGAGGAGACGAGGATAACGGAAAATGATTAAACTGATCTCACCGCGGAACGGGGCGGAATTATCCGTTATGACCGCCGCGCAGAAGGACTTCATCCGTCGCTTTGAGACGGGGGATCTCAACGGGGCCGATTATCCGCCGGACGGAAACGGAGCTTACGATTACCTCCCCCCGAAGAAAAAAGCGGGACGCAATTTGTCGTACCCGTCGTTTACCGTCTTCAGATGGGAAAACGACGAGCCGTCCGCGGCGTCGTTTTTCGAGATATCCGAATCCCCGGATTTTGACGCGCCCGCTCCCGTTTCCGTCGACGGGATCCGCGAGGACTCGGAGCGGTGCGGGACTCTTTGCGCGAACGTCGTCAACCTCTCGACCGGAAAACGGTATTTCTGGCGCGCCGGGGACGGAAAAACGTGGAGCGAGCCGTTTACTTTCACGACGGAGGAGGGCGGCGTCAGGTTCATTTACGTCGAAGGCCTTGCGAACGTACGCGACCTCGGCGGGAGAGTCAACGGCGAGGGAAGGCGGATGAAGCAGGGGATGATCTTTCGCGGTCCCGCGATCGAGGCGATAATCGACCCGCCCTATGAGATAACCGAAAAAGGGAAAAAGACGATGCGCGAAGAGCTCGGAATAAAGACGGAGATCGACCTGCGCGAGGAAGCGCGCGAGATAATCCGTCACTGTCCTCTCGGAGACTCCGTCTCATATAATCTGATCCCGTTCGAAAGCTACGGGAGGTCGCTCGGAGAGTCGGAGGACCGGTCGTTCAGACAGATTTTTTCGATCCTCTCGGACAGGGAGAGCTTTCCCGTATATATCCACTGTCAGATCGGCTCGGACAGGACGGGAACGCTCGCGGCGTACGTGCTCGCCGCGCTCGGCTTCTCCGAGCGCGATATCGACCTCGACTACTCGATCAATTCGCTGACGATAACCGAAAAGCGCTCGTTCACCGGATCGCCGGAGATCGGCGCCCTCCTGGCGGGGCTCCGCGAGAGGTTCCCCGCGGACACGACGCCGGAGATGATGAGGAAAAGGATCCTCGCCGCGGGCGTGTCGGAGGAGACGATCGGAAGGATGAGAGAAATTCTGACGGAGGATCAAAAATGACCGAGCTTTTATCGCCGGAAAACGGCGCCGTGATCTCGCTTTTGTCGGGACCGATGCGCGAATTCATAAAAAAGACGGGCGACGGGACGCTCGCCGACGGTCTCGACGACCGGGGATGGGATCAGGTATACGGATGGATCCCGGATAAGAGAGACCGTGATCGCGATATGACGTCTCCCGCCCACGTCCTGTTCAGGTGGCGGACCGACAGACCCGCCGCGCCCGCGGCGCTCGAGATTTCCGAGACTCCGGATTTCTCGTCGCCCGCTCCGCTCACCAAAGGTAGGATAAGCTGGTCCGCGACGGACGAGGGAACGCTGTTCTCCGACGTTTATAACCTTAAAACGGGGACGAGATACTACTGGCGGGTCGCCGGTCCCGGCGGCTCCGACGACGTTTTCTCGTTTACGACCGAGGAGGGGATACGCGCGATCGGGATACCGGGATGCGCGAACGTCCGCGACCTCGGCGGGATACGGACGGCGGACGGCGGAATGATCCGTCAGGGACTCGTTTACAGAGGCGGCGCGCCCGACTCGCGCGAGGAGGTGCAGTACCGTATCACGGAAGAAGGGAAAAAGGTTTTTCTCTCCGATCTCGGAATAAAAACGGAGATAGACCTTCGCGGCGACGTCGGCCCTTCGGAGTTCTCGCCCGACGATCCCGTCAATATCCTCCCGATACCGTACGATTCGTATCTGCACTCCGAAAACGAGTGCGCGCACCTCACGCGGGAGATCTTCGAGACGCTCGCCGATCCTTCCGTCTATCCCGTCTATATACACTGTCAGGCGGGCGCGGACAGGACCGGGACCGTAATGTACTATCTCGAGGCGATCCTCGGGATGCGGCTCGACGATATAATCTTCGACTTCAACGTCAGCTCGCTCTCCGCCATCGATCAGCGGCACTGGAAGACGAGCGAAAACATAAACGGCCATATCGGAAAGATAATGAGCGACTTCCCGGGTATGACCGTTGAGGAGGCGTTGAGAGCGCGTCTGCTCTCCATCGGCGTGACGGAGGAGATCTTCGGGAGAATAAGAGGAATTTTGCTTGAAAAATGAAGAGAGGGGCGTTGCCCCTCTCTTTCATATTTTATCGGTCACCTCGTCCGCGAGGTCAGAGACGCTCCTGATCCCGCCGCCGTCGTCGACGTAAACCGTGCGGCCCTCGTACCGTCTGAACCACGTCAGCTGACGCTTCGCGTAGTTCCTCGTGTTCTTTGCGATGAGTCCGATCGCCTCGTCCCTTGTGATCTCTCCTCTTATATACGAGATCATTTCCCGGTATCCGATCGCCTGCGCGGCGGTCGATCCGTCGGGTAGCGCGCCGTCGGCGAGAAGCCGTCTCACCTCGTCCTCGAGTCCGTCGGCGATCATTTTCTCCGTGCGGCGGCCGATCCGGTCGTAAAGCGTCTGTCTGTTTCTGAAATCGAGCAGGACGATATCGGCGTCGTACCGCGATCCGGCGGCGATCGCCTCACGGTCGACCTCCGTCTTCGTCTTTCCGGTCGTTTTAATTATCTCAAGCGCCCTGACGACCCGCTTGACGTTGTTTTTGTGGATCTTGAGAGCGGCCTCCGGGTCCGCTTCGACGAGCATACCGTAAAGCGCGTCGCGCCCCTCCCGCCGCTCGATCTCCAGGAGCTCTTCTCTCACGGCGGGGTCGCCGCAGGAATCGGGGAATTCTCCGATCCGGAGCAGGCTGTCAAGATAAAGACCCGTTCCTCCGACCGTGATCGGCAGCTTCCCGCGCGCGGCGATATCCGCGATCACCGGGATCGCGCTTGCGACGTAGTCCGCCGCGGAGAAGTTCTCCCGCGGGTCGCGGAACCCGATCAGATGGTGAGGGACGCCGCGCATCTCTTCGTCGTCAGGCGCGGCGGTGCCGATCTTCATTCCGCGGTAGATCTGCATCGAGTCGCACGACACGATCTCGCCGGACAGACGAAGGGCGAGCTCCGCGCCGAGCGCCGTTTTTCCCGACGCCGTCGGTCCGACCAAACACAGTAATCTTGTTTTCACTTTTTTCTCCGTTTTGTGTTAAAGAATAAGCATAGGGTAACAGGAGCTATCCGAACCCGGTTTTGACGGGCTGATTTTCGCTCCTGCTTCGTTATACCCCTCGCAGGTAGGAAGCGCTACCTGCTTCGGGGTCTGCCTTGCCGGAACAA
>JAFSWB010000094.1 GCA_017444735.1 Clostridia bacterium
CGAGGGGCAAAAACGGCGATAGAAAAAGCACATAAAATGGAAAAATCCGTAGGATTTTCACCTCAAAAAGATGAAAACTACGGATTTCTGTTTGCTTTATTCGATTTTTAACCCGTGCTTTTTCGATCTGCGCTAAGTGCGGCAGCCCCGCTTTTCTGTCAGCCCGCGCTCTTTATCATATTCCAGAGCCTTTCGTAGTGCTTGATCGTCTCTTCGTCGAGATGCCTGTAATACTCCGCCTTGACGGGGACCTTCGGGTAGAGCAGCTCGTTGCCGTATTCGCTGTACTCCGGGTTTTCCCTGACGGCGGTGTTCGGGCAGGTGTAGTGGATGTATTCCGCGTTTTCGAGGGCGATGTACGGATCCGTCAGGAAGTCGATATACATCATCGCCGCGTCGTAGTTTTTCGATCCCTTGAGGATGCAGCAGGCGTCGGTGGATATGTTCGTCCCCTCCTTCGGATAGTACATGGAGAGGTGATAACCCGTTCCGTTCGTCTCGTTCATATCGCTGACCATCGTGAAGAAGTCGCCCGAGTAGTACGCGGTGATCGCCGCGTTCTCGCCTTCCATTTTCGAGAAGTTCTGATCCATCGCCCATCCCTGATAGAGCGGGACGGCCTCGGAGAGATAATCGGCGGCGCGGTCCCAGTCCTCGGGGTCCTCCGTGTTGATGTCGATCCCGAGAGCGAACATGGCGATGGCGAGCGCGTCGCGCGAGTTGTCGATGCCGAGGATCTGACCCCTGTATTTCTCGTTCCACATTATCGACCACGACTGATCCCGGACGTCCTCCGGATCGACGAGCGTGTTGTTGTAGATCAGACCGAGATAGCACGAGGCGTACGGGACGGAATACTCGGAAGCGGGGTCGTATTCCGGGTTTTTGTATTCGTCGGCGATATACTTGTAGTTCGAGAGCTTCGAGGTGTCGATCTTTTCGAGATAGCCCTCTTTGATGAGTCTTCCGATCATATAGTCGGACGGGATGACGACGTCGTATTCGACGCCGCCCCCGGAGAGCGTCGCGTACATCGACTCGTTGCTGTCGAACGTGCTGTATTCGACGCGGATGCCGGTGACCGCTTCGAACGCCGCGTTGATATCGAGCGTGTCGTCCTCGCCGTCGGAGATATATTCGCCCCAGTTGTATACGTAGAGCGTCGTCCCGGCGAGATCGCGCGAGTACGCGCCCTCGAGCTTCGGGAGGATCTCGTCGCGGAGAAGATCGAGCTCGCTCTTTCCGCAGGAAACGAGGACGGTCGCGAGCATAGCCGCCGCGAGGATAAACGTGAGGATCTTTTTCATTTTTCAGTCTCCAATCTGGTTTATTTCAGTTTCTTTTTCTCGGATCGTATCTCGAGGACGTTCACCGCGGTCAAAAGGAGCATGATCGTGATGAAGATAAGGGAATAAAGCGCGTAGTATTCGGGGGAGATCGGTTTTTTCACCGCCGTATAAAGGCTCGTCGCGAGGATGTTGTAGTGGCCGTTCGTGTAGTAGCTTATGATAAAGTCGTCGAGCGACAGCGTGAAAGCCATTATGAACCCGGAGAAGATCCCGGGGACGATCCCCGGAAAGACGACGCGCCAGAACGCGCGCGTCTTCGTGCAGCCGAGATCCATCGCCGCCTCATAGAGGGACGCGTCCGACCCGTAAAGGCGCGGGAGAACGTTGAGGATGACGTACGGCGTATCGAACGTGATATGCGCGATCAGAAGGGTGGCGAAGCCGAGGACGGCGGTCCTTTTGAGGACGAGTCCTCCGAAAAAGGTGAACAGTAGCATCAGCGAGACGCCGGTGATGATATCAGGATTGACGAGCGGTATGTTCGTCACCGTGTTCACCGCGCTTTTCAGCGGCTTCGACCGGATCCGGTAAATGCCGTAAGCCGCGATGACTCCGAGCACGGTCGCGAGGACCGCGGCGCAGACGGAGACGAGGAGCGTGTTCGCGAGGATCCCGCGCATCGCGCGGTCGGCGAACAGATTCGCGTACCAGCGGAAGGAGAAGCCGTTCATCGTCGTCGTGCTTTTCGCGCCGTTGAACGAGAAGACGACCATCACGAGAAGCGGGGCGTACAGGACCGCGTACACGATCCCCATGAAAACCTTGCCGAGCGTTTTCATACGAGCATACTCCCCCCTTCGTCGGTCTTTGAAAACCGGTTGAGAATGAGCATACTGACGAGGATTATCGCCATCAGAACGGTCGACAGCGCCGCCGCGACGGGCAGGTTGCTGTTCTGATTATGGATCTGGCCCTCTATCAGGTCGCCGATCATGAAGTCGCCCGTCCCGCCCATTTTTGCGGAGATATAGAAGGTGCTGACGGACGGAACGAAGACCATGATGATCCCCGAGACGATCCCGGGGAGGGTGAGGGGAAGGACGACGCGTCTGACGCGCGCCGCGGTCGAACAGCCGAGGTCCTCCGCCGCCTCGAGGAGCGAGACGTCGATCTTCGACATAACGTTGTAGATCGGAAGGATCATATACGGAAGGTAATTGTAGACCATCCCGAATATGACGGCGCCGGTGTTGTTCATAAGGGAAAGCCTGCCGAACCCTATCGCGGCGAGCGCCTGATTGATAAGGCCGTTCCCGTCCATCAGGGACGAAAGACAGTACGTCTTGATGAGAAGATTGATCCACATCGGGAGCGTCACGAACATATTCGCGATCTTCTGCGACGCCGGTCTCAGCCGGCAGACGACGTACGAGAACGGATACGCGATAAGGAGCGTTATCACCGTCGCGAGGACGGAATACCACAGGGAGCGCAGGATCACGCCGCCGTAATCGGCGAGCGACGCCATGTTTGAAAGCGTAAAGCCGCCCTCGCCGTCGGAAAACGCGTAGATGAGGACGACGCCGAGAGGGATTATTATAAAGAGCGCCGCCCAGACGAAGTACGGGGCGTTAATGAAGACGGACCCGAGCGAAATTTTCCTTTTACTCTTACTCTTCATCGTCCGCCTCCGGGTCCCCGTCCATATCGTCCGAGAACGTGCTGTAATCGCCGTAAAGCCCGGAGAACTCCGATTTGTGCATGACGTGGATCGCGTCGGGATCGAGCGCGATGCCGATCGTCTGATCCTCGGCGTAAGCGTCCGTCGTCTGGACCATCCATTTGAAGCCCCTGACGTCGACGATCAGCTCGTAGTAGTCGCCCTTGAAGGTCGCCTGGGTGATCCTGCCCTTGACCATCCCCTCGGACGGAGGCACGATATCGACGTCCTCGGGACGGATGACGACGTCGACGGGCTCGTCGTGAGCGAAGCCCTCGTCGACGCAGACGAACGTGTGACCCGCGAAGGTCACGGTGTCGTCCTTGTTCATTATGCCGTCGATTATGTTCGATTCGCCGATGAAGTCGGCGACGAAAGCGTTTTTCGGTTCGTTGTAGATGTCGACCGGAGCGCCGATCTGCTGGATCTTGCCGTTTTCCATGACGACGACGGTGTCGGACATGGAGAGGGCCTCCTCCTGGTCGTGAGTGACGAAGATGAACGTGATCCCCGTCTCGCGCTGTATCCGCTTCAGCTCGACCTGCATATCCTTGCGGAGCTTCGCGTCGAGCGCGGAGAGCGGCTCGTCGAGAAGGAGCACCTTCGGGCGGTTGACGAGGGCGCGCGCGATCGCCACCCTCTGCTGCTGTCCGCCGGAGAGCTTCGTCACCTTTCTCGTCTCGTAGCCCTCGAGGTTGACGAGGCGGAGCATATCCCTGACCTTCGGCCCGATCTCCTCCTTCGGCGTCTTCGAGACGCGCAGACCGAACGCGACGTTCTCGAACACGTTCAGGTGAGGAAAGAGCGCGTAGCGCTGGAAGATCGTGTTGACGGGGCGCTTGTAGGGAGGGACGTCGTTGATCCTCACCCCGTCAAAAAAAACGTCCCCCTCGTCCGGCGTCAGAAACCCGGCTATGATACGGAGCGTCGTCGTTTTGCCGCATCCGGACCTGCCGAGAAACGTGACAAATTCCCCGTCGCGGACCGAGAGGTCCAGACTGTCGAGGATCTTTTCGCCGTCAAATGACAGAGTAACGTTTTTGAGTTCGACAATATTCCCGTTTTTCATTTTGCATCCCCCTTTGCGGTAAAAGACCGCGAAAGCCGTATCACAGCTCTGCGCGAACCCACGTAGACTGAGCCGCAACCCCCGCAAAGAGTTTATACAAACCGTCCGGTCGGGGCTTCCCCCCTCCCGCGTCGTTTGCAGTTGCGGTTTCCGGGCGCCTCTTGCGCCGCCCGTGTTTTTGTTCAAAACTGCCTTACGTGAACGTCGGATCAGGTTCACCGCGCCCCTTCGAAACAACTTCCTTTCCGGGCGGTCCGTCAGCTGACGGACGGTACCGCTCATCGGGCGCGGCCGACGTTTTATATCCCGCCGATTCCTTTGCCTCACGGCGGGTTGTCAGCACAGATGCAAAATCGTGCACACTATATAATACAGGCAATATCTTTTTTTGTCAACAAATAATTTAATTTTGAGGAAAAAAACGCTCCCCGCGGGTTTTCGCGGGAAGCGGGAATGACAGAGAGGCGTTTATCTGACGTTGTGCATCAGGTCTCCGTACGTCGGGTAGCACCAGAACTCCCGTCCGACGATCTTTTCGATCTCGTCTGCGGCGGCGCGCGCTCTGTCCATGTCGGAAAGGAGACGGTCGCGGCAGAACTCCGCCGCCTCGACGGCGTTGTCCGCTCTCGCGAGCTCCGCGGTCGACGCGGAGAGGATGTTCGAGCACTCGTAAAGCTCGTCCGTCAGATCGGCGAGCCGGTCGAGCAGCTTTTCCTCCATGCAGATCGACAGCCTCGGGGAGATCGACTTCTTCGCCGCCGCTCCGTCGGAGAGGACCTTCGAATACTTCACCGCGGAGGGGAGGATGTCGTGATTTATCATATCGACCATCGCGTCGGCCTCTATCGCGAGCCGTTTCGCGTAGTTTTCGAGCATTATCTCGCATCTAGACTCGATCTCCGCCTCGGAATAAACGCCGGTGCGGGTGAACATCCCGACGTTCTTCGAGTCGAGCATACGGACGACCGCGTCGGCGGTCGTGGGGAGATTGAGAAGACCGCGTTCCCTCGCCTCCTCGACCCACTTTTTGCCGTATCCGTCGCCGTTGAAGATGATGCGGAAGTGCTCCTTCAGCCTCTTTCCGATCACTCCGTAAACGGCGGCGACGCTGCCGTCCGTCCCCTCGAGCTCGTCGGCGATCGAGCGGAGCTCGTCGGCGACGGCGGCGTTCAGGGCGATGTTCGGACCGGCGATCGAATCGGACGAGCCGACCATGCGGAACTCGAATTTGTTTCCCGTGAACGCGAACGGGGACGTTCTGTTCCTGTCCGTGTTGTCCTTCGGTATCTTCGGGAGGACGTGGACGCCCGTGCCGAGAAGGTCCGCGGCGTGCGGCGTGTATTCCCTGCCGTCCGCGGCGGCGCGGAGAAGCTCGGTCAGCTCGTCGCCGAGAAAGACGGAGACGATCGCCGGAGGAGCTTCCGACTTGCCGAGGCGGCGGTCGTTGCCCGCGGACGCGACGGACGCGCGGAGAAGATCCTGATATTCGTCGACCGCGCAGACGACGGCGGAGAGAAAGACGAGGAACCGGGCGTTCGCCTGCGGCGTGTCGCCGGGATCGAGCAGGTTCCTTCCCCCGTCCGTGGCGAGGGACCAGTTGTTGTGCTTGCCCGACCCGTTGACGCCCTCGAACGGCTTTTCGTGAAGAAGGCAGACGAGACCGTGGCGCGAGGCGACCTTTTTCATTATCTCCATCGTGAGCTGATTCTGATCGCACGCGATATTCGCCTGACAGAACACGGGCGCGAGCTCGTGCTGGGCGGGGGCGACCTCGTTGTGCTCGGTCTTCGCG
The DNA here is from genome assembly GCA_017444735.1 of Clostridia bacterium. Classification (GTDB taxonomy): domain Bacteria; phylum Bacillota; class Clostridia; order Oscillospirales; family CAG-272; genus RUG11130. The sequence goes on from JAFSWB010000094.1 coordinate 5,871, forward strand.
TAGATGCCGAGCGCCCAGAGCTCCTCGTTCAGGTCGTCCATGAACGCGCTGACGGCGGGCTTGAAGGCGCCGAAATAGTGGTCGTCGAGCTGCTGATCCTTGGGAGCCGGCGCTCCGAAGAGCGTCCGCCCCGTATAGATGAGGTCGCGCCTTTTGTCGAAGTCTTCCCGCTTTATCAGGAAAAACTCCTGTTCGGCTCCGACCGTGACGTTTACCTTTTTCGTCCCGTTGTCGCCGAGCGCGCGGAGGACGCGGAGAGCCTCCTTGCCGACCGCCTCCATCGAGCGGAGCAGAGGCGTCTTTTTGTCGAGCGCCTCGCCGCCGTACGAGCAGAACGCCGTCGGGACGCACAGGACGCGGTCCTTGACGAAGGCGTAGGACGTGGGGTCCCACGCGGTGTACCCTCTCGCCTCGAAGGTGGCGCGGAGGCCGCCGGACGGGAACGACGACGCGTCCGGCTCTCCCCTGACGAGCTCCTTGCCGGAGAACTCCGTCACGGGCGTGCCGTCGCGGGACGGCGAGAGAAACGCGTCGTGCTTTTCGGCGGTGACGCCGGAGAGAGGCTGGAACCAGTGGGTAAAGTGGGTCGCTCCCAGCTCGATCGCCCACTCCTTCATGGCGTACGCGACCTCGGTCGCGACGGAGATGTCGAGTCTTCTCCCCTCGCCGATCGTCTTTTTCATCGCGGAATAGACCTCCGCGGGAAGCCGTTCCTTCATGACTTCGTCGCTGAAGACCATCCTGCCGAACGATTCTCTGATATCGTTTGCCAAACCGCACCGCCTCGTTCCGGGGACGCCCCCCTGATTTCATACGCATAATTATAAACGCAAACGGGATATTTGTCAATCAGGGCGGCCCCGCCGCCCCGGAGAAGAAAAAAAGGCCGCCCGCGGGCGCTTTCGACAAAAACGCCCGAAAACCGCCCTTGACAATTCGCGCGCGGAGGGCTAAAATGAAAGCGGAAAGAAAAAAACCGTGCCGCAAAGCGCGGCGGATCGGAGAATAAAGATGGGAAAGAATAACGAAGAATACGAACCCGAGATCCTTGTTCTGACGGACGAGGACGGCAACGAGCTCAATTTCGAGCTTCTCGCGTCGCTCGAGCACGAGGGCGCGGAGTACAAGGCGCTCGTGCCGGTCGACGAGGACGGCAACGAGACGGGAGACGAATACATCATCCTCAAATGCGTCGTCGACGAAAACGGCGAGGAGATGCTCGAGACGATCGAGGACGACGACGAATTCGACCGCATCGCCGATATTTTCGACGACGATATGGCGGACGTTTTCTACGACGGGGAGGACGGCGAGTAGATCGCCGGGAAAAGGGGAGATACGAGCCCTGCGTTGTTCGTTTATGCTGGAGCGAAAAAAACCCACAAAGAGTAAAAGGGAGCCCGGGCTCCGACCGTGGGGACGCAGACCTCCCCGCGATATCGCGGGACGTTGGGAGCGCAAACCGGCCGGGAGGGCGCCATCCTTGCGCGAGCAGGGTTTCTTATTCGCTCACCGACGGCATCGCGGGGCGCTTTTTTGACGCCCGGCATCGCCAAGTTGTACAAAAACGGGCTTCCGTATTATGCAAAAAGGATGAAATTCCCCGCATTATAAAAAGTAATGTTGATTTCTCGGGCGATTTGTGATAAAATGACGATTACGGTAATTCTGCGCGCGGGTCAACGGAAGCCGGTGTGAGAACACGGCGCGCCGCCGCGCGTTTTACGGGATTGTTCCCGGAGATTCAGTTAGGGAGAGTAGTATGAAAAAGATCATTTCACTTTTGCTTGCGGTCGTCATGCTCGCGGCGGCGCTGTCCGGGTGCACCACCCTCGTGAAACTCGAGGACGGCACGTGGGACAGGGGCGCCGTGATCGAGATGTATCTCACGGGCGAGTTATATAATTTCGACCCTCAGATCAGCATTACCGACGAGAATATGCTGAAGGTCATGTCGCTTCTCTTTGAGGGACTTACGAGGATCGACGAAAACGGCAAGTGGACAAAGGCGATAATGAAGGACTACACGGTCAGAGCGAACGACAGAGACGGATACTCCGTCATGATAACGCTCAACAAGACCAAGTGGACCGACGCCAGAACGGTCCAGGCGATCGACTTCGTCAACTCGTGGAAGAGGGTCCTCGATCCCAACAATTCGTGCGAGGCGGCGTCTCTCCTTTACGATCTCAAAAACGCGCGCGAGATAAAGAGGGGCGACGCGGGCATCTCCGTCGACGACCTCGGCGTCTCCGCCGTCGATACCTACACGCTCAAGCTCACGTTCAGAAATTCAGACGTCGATCTTGACCGCTTCTTCCGCAACTGCGCCTCGATCGCGCTCGTTCCTCTCCGCGAGGACGTCATCGCGAGATACGGCGACAAGTGGGCGATGAAGACGACCTCGATCTGCACGAACGGTCCGTTCGCGCTGAGAGAGGCGGAGCCGGGCGGCGTCCTGCGTCTCGAGAGATCCGGTTACTACTACCGCGACCCCGACAAGGATAAATACTACGACAAATACGTCATTCCCTACAGACTCATCACCGATTACGAGAGAGGAAACGCCGAAAAGCAGGCGGAGGCGTACGACAACGGCGAGATCTTCTTCATCAACGATATCGCTCTCTCCCGCCGCGCCGACTACAAGAGCCAGGCGACCGTCAAGGATATGATGACGACGCACTCGTATTTCTTCAACGTGAAGAACAGCGTTCTCTCGAAGCCGGAGGTGAGGCGCGCTCTCTCGCTCGCGCTCGACAGGGAGCACGTCGCCGAGCTGCTCACGTTCGCGAAGCCCGCGACGGGATATATCCCGTACGGCGTGATGGGCGATTCCGCGAAGAGCTCGTTCAGGAGCTCGGGCGGCGATCTGATCGCCGCGGGAGCGAACGTCGACGAGGCGAAATCGCTTCTCTCAAAGGCGAACGTCAGAGGCGGATCGTTCACGATCACCGTCAGAAAAGGGAGCGAGGCGGATAAGGCCGTCGCCGATTACGCCGCGGGCGTCTGGGGCTCTCTCGGGTTCACCGTCCGGGTCGAGGAGGTCGGCACGAGCGTCTACACCGTCACCGAGGGCGACACGACGACCCTTTACAGGATCGACGATTTCGAGGAAAAGTACAAGAGCGGCGACTTTGACGTGATAGCGGTCGATATGAATATGCTCTCGACCGACGCGTTCTCCGCTCTCTCGCAGTTCTCCGACGAGTTCTCGGGGAACGGCGTCGATATGAACTCCGGCGATTATGAGATCTACGGCCACGTCACCGGCTATTCAAGCCCGGAATACGACGAGCTTATCGAGAAGATCTACGACGAGACAAACGCGTCGGAGAGGACGAAGCTCCTGCACGAGGCGGAAGAGAAGCTCCTCGACGATATGCCGGTTTGCCCCGTCGCGTTCCTGCAGAACGCATACGTTTCGTCCCGGATCCTCTCCGGATTCAAGACGGACCGCTTCGGACTTGTCGATTTCAGACGCGTCAAGATGAAGGATTATATGAACTACAAGGAGCTTGAAGAGGAAGAGTGATCGGTCCTCAGATATTGTAAGCTTCGGCGCAGGACTTCCGGGAACGGGAGTTCTGCGCCTCTCATTCTTTGAATTTGAGTTTTCTCCGCGAAAGGAGATCCGAAAATGGGTATGAAACTTCAGGACCCCGAGGAGATAAAGATCTTTATCCTTTATCTTATGGAGAGGATCGGGTATCCGCTCAGCTACACCGATATAGGGTCGATCGTCATAAGGGACGGAGTGACCGATTATTTCGCCTTTTTCGAGCAGTTCGACAATCTGCTCCGCGCGGGCCACGTCGCGCGCGCCGACGAGAACGGCGAGCCGATCCCCGGCCTTCCGGCGGACGACGACGACACGGTGTCCGACCCCGCCGCGCTGTACGTCGTGACGAAATCGGGCAGGCTGATAGCCGACGGCCTTTCGGACAACGTGCTGATGGCGGCGGTGAGGGAGAAAAGCTATCTCTCCGCGATGCGCCACCTCTCTCTCGAAAAGCGGGGAGCCGTCGTCGACCAGTCCTTCGAGAGGGACGGCGAGGGCTTCATTTTCCGCTGTTCGGTAAAGGACAAGGACGGACCGGCGCTCGAGGTGTCGATCCGCGTCGACACGGTCTATCAGCTCAACCGTATGCGGCTCAATTTTGACGAGAACCCGGACGTCGTTCTGAGGGGTATGCACGCAATACTCACGGGAAATGTCAATTATTTGTTTGAAAATTGAAGTATACGGTCAAAAAAAGGCGTATAATCTGTAAAATGCACAAAGAAAAATGAACGGAAGCGCCGTATGTGTCCTTTTTTTTGAAAAAACTATTGACAATAGATTGAAATTGTGTTATATTTCTAAATACCTTGAGGGACGGTGCGTCGGAGAAGATGAAAAACAACCCGGGAAAACCTGATACCGACGACTTGATCCGCGCCGTGAAGGCGGGAGACGGAGAAGCGTTTGAACTGCTTGCTTCGGGATACCGCGGCATGATAAAAGCGCAGGTATCCTCGTTCAGATCGTCCGTTTTTTCGCGTGATGACGGCGCGGGCTTTGCTTTTTCCGAGGAAGACCTGAGGCAGGAAGCGGAGATCGCGTTTCTCAGGGCGGCGAGGACGTACGACCCGGAGACGAAAAAGGGCGTCACGTTCGGCCTTTACGCGAAGATCTGCGTCAAAAACGCGCTGATCTCCCTCTACAGAAAGAAAATGGCGCAGAAAAGGCGGCAAAGGCGCGCCGGCGTCGGAAAAGACGTCGACGGGACGGCGGATCGCTCCGCGCCGGCCGTCGATCTCGAATCGCTCAGGACGAGGGCGGAACGGATCCTTTCCCCCTTCGAATCGGCTGTTTTCGGCGCTTACGTCAGGGGGCTCAAGCCCGCCGAGGCGGCGGAGGAGCTCGGCGTTCCGGAGAAATCCGTCTACAACGCGCTTTACAGAGCGAAGCACAAGATAAGACGTCTTCCCGAGGAATAAAACAACTCGTCCGCGGATCCCACCGTCCGCGGCGGGAAATAATATATCATACGCATACGCCCGAATAGCTTAACACAGAGCGTTGTTTACAAAGGTGACGGTCGGAATCCGTCGAGGGCGAAAAAAATACCATATTTTAAAGCGAGGTAAGGAAATGTACGAGGACAAGACCCTGAAGTGCAAGGAATGCGGACAGGAGTTCGTATTTACTGCGGGCGAACAGGAATTCTACGCTGAGAAGGGCTTCCAGAACGAGCCCCAGAGATGCAAGGCGTGCCGTGACGCGAGAAAGAACGCGGCCCGCGAGCAGAGAGAGATGTTCACCGCCGTTTGCGCCAACTGCGGCGGAGAGGCGAAGGTTCCCTTCCAGCCGACGAACGACAGACCCGTATACTGCAGCGAGTGCTTCGCCGCTATGAAGCAGCAGCAGGCGGCCGAGTAATTTCAGGGCGTTCGGTTTGCTCTATTAAAGTCTCTTTTAATATCAGCAAAAAAATAATTAGCCGTCCCGGCGGGACGGCTTTTTATTTACGCTTTTCCGGCGGCGTCGCCGGCGGCGGCGCCCGTTGAGAACGCGATCTGAAGATTGAATCCGCCGGTGTACGCGTCGGCGTCGATCACCTCTCCGGCGAAGTAGAGGCCGGGAACCGTTTTCGACTCCATCGTCCCCGGGTCGAGCGCGCCGAGATCGACGCCTCCCGCCGTGACGACGGCCTCCTCGACGGGGCGGAACCGGACCGGCGTCACGCGGAAATCCTTGAACGCGCCGAGGATCGCGGCGCGCGTCTTCTTCGTGACGTCTCCGGCGCGCGATCGCGGATCGGCGTCCGCCGCGCGTATTATGAACGGGATGAGCGCCGCGGGAGCGGTCCCGCGGAGCGCGTTGACGAGGTCCTTTCTCCCCGACTCGCGCAGGACGGTCAGGAGGCGTCCGTCGAACTCCTCCGGCTTTACGGCGGGCTTCAGGTCGACCGACATCGAGTATTCCCCGACCGGGAACGCTCTCATCGAGGCGGTCGCGGACAGAACGAGCGGTCCGGTCACTCCGAAACGGGAGAAGAGCATCTCGCCGAGCTGCGAGAAGACGGCGGCGCCCGTCGGGTCCCTGACGGTGAGCGTCACGTTTTTGAGAGTCAACCCCGAAAGCGGGGAGAAGTCCTCCGCCGTCTCGACCGGGACGAGCGACGGCGCGAGCTTTGTCACCGGTATCCCGGCGGCGCGGGCGAACCCGTAGCCGTCGCCGGTCGACCCTGTGAGGGGATACGACACGCCGCCCGTGGCGACGATCACGGCGTCGTAAAACGCCTCTTCGCCGCCTCTGACTTTTACGGTGAAGCCGCCGTCCGTCCGCACCGCTGAGGCGACGCGGGCGCCGGTCACGAGGCGGACTCCGGACGAGCGGACGCGGGAAAGGAGAGCGTCGACCACGTCGTACGCCCTGTCCGACTCGGGAAAGACGCGGTTCCCCCGCTCCGTTTTGAGCGGGACCCCCGCCTCCTCAAAGAAATCCATTACGAACCGGGGAGGGAACCTGAAGGCGGAGCTGTAAAGAAATTTTCCGCCGCTTATCACGTGAGAGAGAAACTCGGCGGGACCGCAGTCGTTCGTCACGTTGCATCTGCCCTTGCCGGTAATGGCGAGCTTCCTGCCGACCTTATCGTTTCTTTCGAACAGAGTGACGCGCGCGCCGCGCTCGGCGGCGCGTATCGCCGCCATCATTCCCGCGGGACCCGCGCCGATCACGGCGATCTCCTTTACCGCCATACCGCTCTCCCCTTTCGTCAGGATAACATATATTATCCTAATTCTACCACAAAAGGGAGAGGGTTTTCAACATTTACATAAAACCCTTCATCTTCTCGGCCTCGCCGAGCTGATAGCCGATCACCTCGTCGTAAAGGCGCGAGACGGCGCCGTCGCATCCGCGGCTTTCGCCGATCGTCTCGACGAGGCGGCGCGCCCCGCGGTACGTCCCCCGGGCGATCATCCCGGCGATCTCGGACGGCGAGGGGGAGGCGAACGTGTTTATCGCGATCGCTCCGCGCGACGCGAGCCGCGAGGCGAGCGACGGCTCTTTGGGGGAGATCGCGCGGTCGCGCATCAGATCCTTCGTCCGGTTTGCGAATTCGCTGTATTTTTCGAGTTGAGAGGTGACTTCCGTCAGAAGGCGGCGGTCGGTGATCTTCGGCGTAACGGAGCAGAGATCGTCCTCCCCGGATCTCATTCTGATATACAGCTCGCGGAGAAGCTCTCCGTCGGCTGATTTTCTGTTTTTCATCGTTTCATCTCCTCTTTTCGTTCCGATAATAATATCGCTCCGGAGCGGATAAAATATTACGGCGCGCTTCTTGACAATTATTCGGCGTTATGGTATTATATACGTTGCTTTTTGAGCGGGGGGACGTTTGCGAGCGCCGCCGGGGGCGGAAGAAGCGAGCAAAAAGGAGTGGCAGCGGTCGAAATTCCGCGAGCGTGAAGCGAGCCGGGAATTTCGGGCACCGCAACAGGGCATAACGAGGCGGTCTTGAAAACCGTCCGACCGAAAAGGTCGGCGGAAAAAGACAAAAAAGAATACAGATACGGAGAGGTATCGAAGTGGGGACGTTTGCGAGCGCCTCCCGCGGTGAAAAAAGAATATAGATACGGAGAGGTATCGAAGTGGTCATAACGAGGCGGTCTTGAAAACCGTTTGGGCGCAAGCCCACATGGGTTCGAATCCCATCCTCTCCGAAAAGAAAAAGCCGCTCACGCGGCTTTTTCTTTTCGGAGAGATTGAACATGGGATTCGAAAGGGCGCGGAAGTGAATGACAGCCCGGTGGGCTGTCAGAGCCGCGCCGTGACCGAACGAGCGTGAGCTTTTCGAAACGTCGAAAAGCGAGCCGGCGCGAGTGAGAAGAATCCCATCCTCTCCGAAAAGAAAAAGCCGCTCACGCGGCTTTTTCTTTTCGGAGAGATTGAACATGGGATTCGAATGGATGAAAATACACCTTCATATAGAATTGATTGCGGCGGAAAAAGATGGTATAATCGTATCGGCAAGCCGAGGCCGAAAAGAACAAAGAATATCGAAGATTCCCGTTTTCCGGGCGTTTTTCCCGTCCGCGGGCATCCCGAAAACGGAGAAAAGGCGTTAAAATGAAAATAAGAAAAATACTTTTACCGGTCGTTTCCGCCGCCGCTCTTCTGCTCGCGCTGTGGGCGGGCTTCAATATCGCCGTCGATCCGTTCGGCGTTTTCGGCGCGTCGGCGCTGCGTTGGGATTCGTACGCGATGACGCTCTGCCCGAAGGGAGCGAAGCCGGCGTACGTCGCCGCTCACCCGGAAAAGTACGACTCATTCATCATCGGTTCCGCGCCCGCGGCGTCTTTTTCCGTCGGGACGCTGAACGGGTATTCCGGCGCTTCGTTTTATAATATGTCTCACCCCGACTCCGACACCGGTTACGACAGACAGCTCGTCGGATGGCTCGTCGGAAGAGGCGGTGTGAAAAACGTCCTTCTCGTCGTGGGGCTCGAGGACGCCGACGCCGACGGGACGGCGCGGACCCTCGCCGAAAAGGGCGCCGCCTCCGTCACCGGCGAGTCGCCCGTTTCATATTATCTCTCGTACGCCTTTGCCGACCCGGGGTACGCGCTCTCAAAGCTCCGGGCCCGGAAGAGCGACAGGATACTGCCGGAGCCCTTCGATTCCGTCGTCCCGGAGACGGGATGCGCGGACGGGAGAAGGGCGGCGGGAGAGGCGATCGGCACGCTTGACGCCTACCTCTCGGAGCGGCCCGGCGTTTTTGAGGCGCGCGATGCGCGGGACGGCTTGTCGACCGCCGACAAGTGTATCTCCGACGTCGCCGCGATAAAGGAGATCTGCGACGGCGCGGGAGTGAGGCTGACCGTCGTCGTTCCTCCCGTTCACGAATCGGAGGCCGGAAGATATTCCGACGGGACGCTCGACGATTTCTTCTCGCGGCTCGCCGCCGTGACGGATTACTTCAACTTCGCCGTGTCGCCCGTCAGCGCCGACGCGAGATATTTCCTCACGGGCACGACGCCGCGCGAATCGACCGCCGATATGGCGGCGGCGGCGATATACGGCGACGGGAGCCGGTTCGTCCCCGAGGGCTTCGGATACCGCGCGTCGGACGGCGCGGCGGTCCCGGTGAGCGAGATGAGGAGATCCCCGGAGATACCGTCGGGCAGGCTCGCCGTCCTTATGTATCATCATATTGCGGACGGCGGCGTGGAAAACGACTATATCGTCTCCGAAGAGACGCTCGCCCGTCACCTCGATCTCCTTCTTGAGAACGGTTATACGCCGGTCGGCGTCGGCGACCTGACCGCGTTCGTCGAAAACGGCCGTCCGCTCCCCGAAAGACCCGTCCTCATCACGTTTGACGACGGATATCTCAGCAATTACGAATCCGCGTTCCCGCTCCTCAGAGAGCGGGGCGTAAAGGCGGCTGTCTTTGTCGTCGGATCGTCGGCGGGAAAGGACACGTACCGCGATACGGACATCCCGATCACGCCTCACTTCGGAGCCGCGGAGGCCCGGGAGATGGAGAGCTCGGGGACGATCACGATAGGGTCGCACACCTTCGATATGCACAGATGGGCGGAGTATGAGACGGAACAGCCGGTCCGGTCGAATATCCTTCCGTTCGAAGACGAGGACGAGGACGATTACGCGCGCGCCCTCGCCGCGGACGACGAGGCGGAAAGAAGCTGGTTCGCGTCCGCCGGGCTGTCCGCCCCGATCGCTCTCGCGTTCCCGGAGGGGAAACGCGCCGCCGTGACCGACGCTGTCCTCGTTTCTCTCGGATACCGCGTGACGTTCACGACGGACGCGGGGCGTGTGAACGAGCTTTTGCCGGGCGTTCCCGGGACGCTTCTCGATCTCGGGAGGATAACCGTTCCGGAGAGGTTTTCCGACGGAGAACTGCTGTTTTACCTCTCGGGAGCGGAAAATATTGCAAACTGACGAAAAAAACGTGAACAAAGCCCCCGAAAGCCGCAAAGACGCGGCGCAGGGGGCTGTTTTTTTGTCTCAAAGAGCTCGCGTTTTTAGCGAAAACAGACAAAACTCCGCCGACAAATCACGCGATAAGCCCGGAAAAGCCGCATAATGACGAAAAATGAACGATATGTAAATTTTATGTTAAAGTCGCCGAAAAGAAAAAAACGAAAGATTTCTTCAAAAGAGCAAAATTGGAATTCAGTTTCCGTCAAAATGTTAAAAAACATATTGCAAACGCCATATTATTATGGTATAATTAGTAAGACGCACGGCTAAACATGACCGCGCGGGCTAATTTGAGTCGTAAAGTGTGCGGCGGGGAAACCAGCGCATACTTTATTGTCATCCCTGTTTTCAGCTTGTCCCGCGGCTGTCTGCTCGGCGCTTGTGTGTTAATCAGCGCGCATAAAACTGCGCGTAATATTAAATGAGGCGTAGCCTCGGAAAGGATGGACAATGAGCAATCACCTTCAAAACGGGAGGGTTGCGACGGGTAAGTCGCGCGCTTTGTCCCTGGTGCTGGCATTCCTGATGCTGGTCTCCACGGCCATTAGCGTTCCCTCCGGCGTTTGGGCGGATCCGGCTCCCGATCCGATGTATACCGCGATCGAGAACGTTCTGACGACCGTCCCTTGCGCCGCTCACGGACGAATCGATTTTACCTTTGGCAGCAACGATTCGTTGACCAGGGCGAATTTCAACGGTCATCTGACCGGGATCTTCAATCTGGGCGAGGGTTATACCGTTTCCGTCAACGCGGCGGACTTTGCCGACCTCAAGAACCAGTTCGGCGGTCTTGCTGACGGAGCGGTGCTCGAAGGCATCGTTAACGTAACGTTCAGGAACGATACGACGGAAGAAAGCACCGTCCGCGAGATCGCAGTCGCGATCCGCAAGGACGTGAACGCTTTCGGAGCCGGCGTTATCCCGAACGGCGCGTTCAGCGTTTGCCCTGATGACCGTGCGGCTGAAATGGCCGCGGCCGACGCCGCTCTCGACGGCGTGACCGAGGTCACTCTGCCCGGCGGAGAGTACACCGCCGACGTCATAGAGGCGTATTTCCGTAATCTGACCGGCCTTGCCGACAGTACGGCGTACAAGTTCTATGTCGAGGGCATTGAGAACGGAAAGGCCTTCGCGGGAGACGACGTTTTCGTCGCTTTCGAGAAGACCGGCGATCCGATCGACACGGTCGGAGCCGCTGTCGTTCTCAAGCTGGACCTGATGTACAAGCAGGTAAGCGAGACCATCGAAGGTAATCCTTGCAACCCCTACAACCGTATCGACATCATGTACGGCACGGCGAGCAAGTTTACCGAAGCTGCTCTCAACGCGTATCTGACCGGATACTTCGGGCTTGGCGACGGATACACCGTCGCGGTCGACTCCGCAAAGTTTGCGACTGTCAAAGCCGCATACACGGCGACCGATAACGGCGGATTCGTCATCGACGATATCGACGTCACCTTCACGAACAACACGTCCGGCGAAGCGTACGTCGAGACGATCAACTTCTGCTTCCGCAACGAGTGGGTCGCTTACATAGCGGGCGCGTTCGACGGAGAAGAAGCTTCGTTCTGCGATGCGGACCGTCATCCCGAGATGGAAGCCGCTCAGACCGCTCTCGCCGGCATTACCGCCGACACGGTCATGACGCTTCCCGATGAAGATTACAGCGAAGCCGCCATCGAGGCGTACTTCCGTGATCTCACCGGTCTTACCGGCAGTGAGTACGAGTTCTTCCTCGTATGGCTCGACACCAACCTTGAATACGAAGGAAACGACGTCTGCGTCGCTTTCAGGCTGGTTGACGGCGACAGAATCGACGCGGTCGGCGCCGAGGCGATCCTCAAGATCGAGCCCCTCGGAATGATCGCCGAGATCGACGAGAGATACAATGATCTGCTCTGCGTCGCGCACGGCGACCTGAACCTCCAGTTCGGCACGGGCGGATCTCTCACCGAGGATTCCTTCAACGCGGTCCTCACCGAGATCTTCGGATACCCGGCGGTCGCGGGCGACGGATATCAGGACCTCAAGAACGCCATGGGCGGCGCCGGTGATTACGATCACATGGGATACGACGGGGTCACCGTGACCTTCACGAATCCCGAGAACGGCGCTGTTTACGTCAAGTCCCTCGACATCACGATCCGCAAGGATCTGTGGGGCAAGTGGGGCGGAGCCGTCGAAGCCGGCGCTCTCTCCGTCTGCCCGGACGAATGGCCTGACGACTTTGTAGCGGCCAGAGCCGCGATCTCCGCCTACAACGACGAATACGTCGTTACGATGGTCGCCGACGAGTACTCCGAGGCTTCCGTCAAGGCGTTCCTCCGCGACGTTACCGGCCTCGGCGACGATTGGGAGCTCATCCTCAACGAGTTCACCGCTGCCGACGCCGCCGCGGGCGACTACATCAGCTTCTGTTTCGTCAACAGAGACGTCAACGGCGAGGGCAGAACGCTGACTGTCGGTAACGAAGTTATCGTTAAGTACGTTCCCGGCGCGATGATCGACGCTATCGACGAGAGAGCGTCCGATCTCCTCTGCGTCGCGCACGGCAAGCTTGACCTCGTGTTCGGAACGAGCGGCACGGTCGACAACATCGGCACGACCCTCACCGAGATCTTCGGATACCCGGCGACTGTCAGCGCATCCGAGATCCAGAGGATCAAGGACAGCTACGGCGGACTCGGCAGCGGTCAGAGCGCGTGGGTCGACAACGTACAGATTGTCTTCACCGATACCGCTACCGGCGCTACCTACACGAAGGCGATCAATCTTGCTCTTTACAAGAACGTATACGCCAAGTATTCCGGCGTGATCGACGATCACGGATTCCTCGGCGCATGTCCCGACGAGTGGCCGGATGAAGCGTCCGCTGCTATGAACAAAGTCGGCGGCTGGGACGACGAGACCAAGATCCTGATGCCGGGTACTGAGTTCACCCTTGAAGCGATCGAAGCGTGGTTCCGTGAAGAGACGGGCCTCGGCGACGAATGGACGTTCACGTCCAACTGGTACGACGCTTCCAAGGCTTACAGCGGCAACGAGATCGCTCTCGCCCTCACGAACAACGACGTGAACGGCGAAGGCAGAACGGTCATCGTTACCTGCGGACCGACTCTCCGGATCAATCCGCTTCCTTACGAGATCGACGAGAGATATGAAGATCTGCTCTGCGTCGCGCACAGCGACCTGAATCTCCAGTTCGGTACCGGAAGCACCCTCACCCCCGAGAACCTCAGCGCGGTCCTCTCCGGCATCTTCGGATGCACGGCGACAGTCGCGGCTGACGATCCCGGATACGCCGCTCTCAAGAACGCTATGGGCGGCGCGGGTGATTACGATCACATGGGTTATGACGGCGTCGTCGTCACCTTTACGGACGACGTCCGCGGTCTTACCTATCAGAGATCGCTCGACATCACGATCCGCAAGGATCTGTGGGGCAAGTGGGGCGGAGCCGTTGCGACGGGCGCTCTCACCGTATGTCCCGACGAGTGGCCGGACGATTTCGTTGCGGCAAGATCGGCTATCGGCGCCTACAACGACGAGTACGTCGTTGCGCTTCCGATCTACGCATATCAATATAATGAAGCTTACGTTGAGTCCTACCTCCGCGAGGTCACCGGCCTCGGCGACGGCTGGGCGATCATCCTCAACGAGGTCGACCAGGGCGACGTCATCGGCGGAGACTACATCAGCTTCTGCTTCATTAACAATGACGTCAACGGCGAAGGAAGAACGTTGACCGTCGGCGCGGAAGTCATCCTTCAGGCTGACGCCGATCCGATGTACGAAATGGTGGCTGAGAAGATCGCCGATCTGGGTTGTGTCGCGCACGGCAAGATCGACCTCGTCTTCGGAACGAACGGCGCTACGTTCACCCGCGGCAACTTCCACACCATCATGACTCAAATCTTTGACCTCGGACCCGACTACAAGGTCACGGTCAATAAGACTGAGTTCAACAACGTCAAGAACAATCAGTATTCGGGAGCCGGCGACGGCAACACCGTGTGGTGCGATCTTACCATGACGTTCAAGAACAACGTCACCGGCGAGTCCTTCACTCGTGTCGTTCCTTACGCCATCCTGAAGAACAACATGGGTTACTACTCCGGAGCTTACGCTATCGGCGGACTCGGAGTGTGCCCCGATGAATACCCGGACGACGCGGTTGCGGCTCTTGACGAAGTCAAAGACTTCAACGACGAGTACGTCCTCACTCTTCCCGGCGATACCTACAACGCCGAAGTCATCGAATCGTACTTCCGTGAACTGACCGGACTCGGCGACGAGTGGGCGTTCACGATGGCATGGTTCGACGCCGATAGTGCGTACTCCGGCAATGACGTCGCGATCGGCTTCACGAACACCGACGTCAACGGCGAAGGAAGAATGATGTGCGTCGCTTTCGAGGTTGTTCTCAAGATCAACCCGATGGCTGAAGAGATCGACGAGAGATACGAAGACTTGCTCTGCGTCGCGCACGGCGACCTGAACCTCCAGTTCGGCACGGGCGGATCTCTCACCGAGGAATCCTTCAACGCGATCCTTTCCGAGATCTTCGGATACCAGGCGGTCGCGGGCGACGGATACCAGAGCCTTAAAGACGCCATGGGCGGCGCGGGCGACTACGATCATATGGGTTACGACGGAGTCGTCGTCACCTTCACCGATCCCGCCACCGGCGCAACCTACACGAAGTCGCTTGACATCACGATCCGCAAGGATCTGTGGGGCAAGTGGGGCGGAGCCGTCGAAGCCGGCGCTCTCTCCGTCTGCCCGGATGAATGGCCCGACGATTTCGTCGCAGCGAGAGCCGCTATCGCTCCGTTCAGCGACGAGTACGTCTTCACCGTTCGCGGCGACGTGTACTCCAAGTCTCTCGTAGAGGCTAAACTCCGTGAGCTGACCGGCCTCGGCGACGATTGGGAACTCATCCTCAACGAGTTCACCGCGACCGACGCCTTCGGCCTCGACTACATCAGCTTCTGCTTCGTCAACAGAGACGTCAACGGCGAGGGCAGAACTCTGACGGTCGGCAACGAAGTCAACATCAAGTTCGAGCTCGCGTCCTTTGCCGACGCGATCGACGAGAGATACTCCGATCTGCTCTGCATCGCGCACAGCGACCTGAACCTCCAGTTCGGTACGGGCGGATCTCTCACCGAGGATTCCTTCAACGCGATCCTTTCCGAGATCTTCGGATGCCAGGCGGTCGCGGGCGAAGGATACCAGAACCTCAAGAACGCCATGGGCGGCGCGGGCGACTACGATCACCTCGGCTGTGACGGCGTGGTCGTCACCTTCACCGATCCCGACACAGGCGCAACCTATACGAAGTCGCTTGACATCACGATCCGCAAGGATCTGTGGGCGAAGTGGGGCGGAGCCGTCGAAGCCGGCGCTCTCTCCGTCTGCCCGGATGAATGGCCTGACGACTTCAAAGCTGCGAGAACCGCTATCGCGGGTTGGGACGACAACTACGTCCTCGAAGTCGGCGGAGACGCTTATGACGAGGCGTTCGTAGAAGAGACCCTCCGCGCTAAGACCGGTCTCGGCGACGACTGGGCTCTCATCCTGAATGAGGTCGACCCGGCTGACGCTTACACCGGCGACTACATCAGCTTCTGCTTCATTAATAATAACGTCAACGACGAGGGCAGAACGCTGACCGTCGGAGCGGAACTCAAGGTTAAACTTGTTCCTCCCTCACTGATCGAAGCGATCGACGAGAGATACAATGATCTGCTCTGCATCGCGCACGGCGACCTGAACCTCCAGTTCGGTACGGGCGGATCTCTCACCGAGGATTCCTTCAACGCGGTCCTCACCGAGATCTTCGGATACCCGGCGGTCGCGGGCGAGGGATACCAGAACCTCAAGAACGACATGGGCGGCGCGGGCGACTACGATCACCTCGGCTATGACGGCGTGATCGTCACCTTCACCGATCCCGATACCGGCGCATCCTACACGAAGTCGCTTGACATAACGATCCGCAAGGATCTGTGGGGCAAGTGGGGCGGAGCCCTCGAAGCGGGCGCTCTCTCCGTCTGCCCGGATGAATGGCCCGACGATTTCGTCGCAGCGAGAGCCGCTATCGCTCCGTTCAACGACGAGTACGTCATCACCGTTCGCGGCGACGTGTACTCCAAGTC
>JAFSWB010000095.1 GCA_017444735.1 Clostridia bacterium
GCGGCTGTCGTTGAAGCGAAGCTCCGCGAAGTCACCGGCCTCGGCGACGACTGGTCGTTCATCCTGAACGAACTCGACGCCGAACCGTCCGACAAGGACTACATCAGCTTCTGCTTCATCAACAACGACGTCAACGGCGAAGGCAGAACGCTGACGGTTGGCTGCGAAGTCAACATCAAGGCGGCGATCCTCGTTGTTCATGAGCACGAGTGGGATGCCGGATACTCCTTCAAGCAGGCGACCATGGAAGAGGAAGGCATCTACCGTTACACCTGCCTGACCTGCGGCGAGATCCGCGACGAGGTCACTCCGGTCCTTGATCACGTCCCGGCTGATATCAACGGCGACGGCAAGGTCACGAGTAAAGACCTTATCAGATTTGTCAAGTATCTCTCCGGAGTGGACGTTGAAGTCAACGAGAAAGCTCTCGACGTCAACGGCGACGGCAAGATCAACAGTAAAGACCTGACCAGACTCCTGAAGTACATCGCAGGCGAACCGGTCCGGATCTTCTGATAAGACCTCAAAACGAAACCGGGCTCCTCACGGAGCCCGGTTTTCTTTTAACGCCGCGACTGTTTCGGGCGACAGATTGTGCGCGACGCGCGCCGCCTCTTCCGCGACGTCCTCCTCGGGAACGCCGCGGAGCGAGGCGAGGTGAGCGGTCGCCGCGGCGAGACGTTTGCGCATATACGCGCCCGTTTTCTCGCCCTTTTCCGTCAGCGTGATGTACCCGTATCGCCGGAAATTCAGGTATCCGCGCGCGCCCATCGCCGACGCCATCCTCGACGCGGATGAGGGCGTGACCCCGAGCGAGAGCGAGAGATCGCGGATGCGCACCGGGTCGGCGCCGCCGTGCGAGAGCTCGTGGATCTTCATCAGATAGTCCTCCCCGGCCGGCGTCATCCGCTCGTCGGGGAGCGCTTCGTTCTTTTTCATCGTTTCGCCCTCCTTCTTTACCGATATATACATATTTGAACGGAACGAAAGATATTACGGAAAAAGAAAAAAACAAAAAAAAGCGCTTTTGCACTTTACATCATTAAATCAATGTAGTACAATATACCGTGTGCGATTTCTTTGTGAGGTTATTGCGATGAATAAGAAAAATCCGCATAAGGATTACCTCTTCCGCGCGATCCTTTCCCTCGGATCGGTCGAGGAGTGTTACGAGTTTTTCGACGATCTCTGCACCGTAAAGGAGCTTGACGAGATGGCGAAAAGGATCCGCGTCGCCACTCTCCTTCTGAACGACAAGGTCTACAGCGAGATCCTCGCCGACTCGGGGGACGTCAAGGCGTCCTCGGCGACGATAAGCCGCGTCAACCGCTGTATAAAATACGGCGGGGGCGGCTACGCGAAGATCATCTCCCGTATCGGGGGCGAGGGAGTGGCTCTGCCGGAGGCTGACGGAGAGTGAGCGGGCGGTCGTGCTATGACGCTCTGTCGTCCGTTTACGACGTTCTCAACGGCGACGTTGACTACGACGGGATCGCCGGGGCCGTGGGATCTCTTCTCTCGCGGTACGGAGGCGAAGTCCGGTCCGTCCTCGACCTCGGATGCGGAACGGGCCCCCTGACGGAGAGACTCGCCGGGCGGTATTCCGTCACGGCGCTCGACGTGAGCTCCGATATGCTCGCCGCCGCCGCGGCAAGGTCCGGATGCCGGAACGTCTTCTTCATCCGGGGCGATATGCGGCGTTTCAGGCTGATCGGCGCGGTCGACGCCGCCGTCTCGACTCAGGACTCGATAAGTCACCTGACGAGGCGGGAAGACCTCGTCCGTTGCTTTTCGTCCGTCGCGGAAGCGCTTCGTCCGGGCGGCGCGTTCGTATTCGACGTAAACACCGAATACAGAATGAGGGAGATCTACGGCGACAACACGTTCGTCCTCGAAGAGGACGGAGTCGCCGCCGTCTGGCGGAACGAATACGACGCGAAGTCAAAGCGCGTCACGTTCCGCGTGACCGTATTCAAAGAGACCCCGTCGGGGCTCTGGGAGCGCGACGACGGGGAGACTCGCGAGCGCGGATGGAGCGTGCGGTCGATCCGGTCGGCGCTCGCCGGAGCGGGATTCGGGACAGCCCTCGTCGCCTCGGCGTGGGATCTCGGAGAACCGACAGAGACGACGGAACGGCTCGTTTTCGTCGCGGTAAAAGGAGGAAAAACCGATGTATAGGATCGTTAAGAGAAAGGAGCTTAACCCTACGGTTACGCTCATCGAAGTGGACGCGCCGCGCGTCGCCGCGAAGGCGAAGGCGGGTCAGTTCGTCATTCTTATCCCGGACGAGGGAGGGGAGAGGATCCCCCTCACCGTCGCGGGGTGCGACAGGGATCGCGGTACGGTTACCGTGATCTTTCAGATCGTCGGCGCGACGACCGAAAAGCTGAATGCGAAGAGGGAGGGCGACTTCATTCACGATTTCGCCGGACCGCTCGGACGGCCGACCGTCGTCGAAGGGTTCCGCCGCGTCGCCGTCATCGGCGGCGGCGTCGGATGCGCCATCGCCCTGCCCGTCGCCCGCGCGCTTCGTGAGGCGGGGGCGGAGGTACACTCCGTCGTCGGATTCAGAAACCGCGATCTCGTCATTCTCGAGGACGAGTTCCGCGCCGTTTCATCGGTTATGAAGATAATGACCGACGACGGGTCGTACGGCGAAAAAGGACTTGTCACCGACGCTCTCCGGGCTCTCATCGAGAGCGGCGCGGAGTACGACGAGGTGATCGCGATCGGTCCGCTCGTCATGATGAAATTCGTCTGCCGTCTGACGGCGGAATACGGAATAAAAACGGTCGTGTCGATGAACCCGATCATGATCGACGGGACGGGGATGTGCGGCGGCTGCCGCCTCACCGTCGGCGGAGAGATGAAATTCGCCTGCGTCGACGGTCCTGACTTTGACGGTCATCTCGTCGACTTTGACGAGGCGATGAAGAGAGGATCGGTATATCGCGAAAAGGAAAGAGCCGCGCACGAGGCGGCGTGCAGATTATTGAGGGCGGGTGAGAACAATGGCTGATATGAATCCGAAAAAACACGAAATGCCCTCGCAGGAGCCCGCGGTCCGCGCGAGGAACTTCGACGAGGTCGCGCTCGGCTACACGGCTGAGATCGCGCGCGCGGAGGCGGCGCGCTGTCTTTCCTGCAAAAATCCGCCTTGCGTCGGCGGATGTCCGGTCAACATCAACATTCCCGCGTTTATCAAAAAGCTCGCCGAGGGCGACGACGAGGGCGCATACGGCGTCATAGCGGAGTATTCGTCGCTTCCCGCGGTCTGCGGACGCGTCTGCCCGCAGGAATCGCAGTGCGAGGCGCTCTGCGTCAGAGGAAAGAAGGGCGAGCCGGTCGCGATCGGACGGCTCGAGAGATACGCCGCCGACGCGCACCGGGAGAAAAAAGCGCGCGGCGAGGCGGAAGCCGCCGCCGCGCCGGAAAAGAACGGCCGCCGTGTCGCCGTCGTCGGGTCCGGCCCCGCCGGGCTCACGTGCGCCGGCGATCTCGCGAGAGCGGGTTACGACGTGACCGTTTTCGAGGCGCTTCACACCCCCGGAGGCGTTCTCGTTTACGGTATTCCGGAGTTCCGTCTTCCGAAGGCGATCGTCGCGGAGGAGATCGCGGGTCTTTCCGACCTCGGCGTCACTTTCGAGACGAACACCGTGATCGGGCGGACCGTTTCAGTCGACGAGCTTCTCGAAGACGGGTATGAGGCGGTCTTTATCGGGACGGGCGCGGGCCTGCCGCGGTTTATGGGTATTCCCGGGGAAAACCTGAACGGCGTCTTTTCCGCGAACGAGTTCCTCACCCGAATAAATCTTATGAAAGCGTATAAAGAGGGGGCCGACACCCCCGTTATGAGGCCGAAGAAGGTCGCCGTCGTGGGCGGCGGAAACGTGGCTATGGACGCGGCGCGCTGCGCTCTGCGTCTCGGCGCGGACGAGGTCTCGATCGTCTACCGCCGTTCCGAGACCGAGCTTCCCGCGCGCGCGGAGGAGGTCGAGCACGCGAAGGAGGAGGGCGTCGTCTTCCGCCTTCTCACAAATCCCGTCCGCATCCTCGGCGACGGGAATATGTTCGTTTCCGGTATCGAGTGCGTGAGGATGGAGCTCGGCGAGCCCGACGCGTCCGGCAGACGGCGTCCCGTGACGGTCGAGGGGTCGGAATTCACCATCGACTGCGACTGCGTCATCATGGCGATCGGCACGTCGCCGAATCCGCTGATCCGCACGACGACTCCCGGGCTCGACTGCGAGCGCTGGGGCGGTATCAGGGCGGACGACGCGGGCGCCACGTCCCGCGAAGGCGTCTTCGCCGGAGGCGACGCCGTGACGGGCGCCGCGACGGTCATCCTCGCGATGGGGGCGGGCAAGACCGCCGCCGCGGCGATAGACGAGTATATAAAGAACAAATAAGCCGAAAAAAAACCGACTGAAGTTAATTCAGCCGGTTTTTCGTTTTCAGAGGCGCAGAGTAAACCGAGAATGATGCGGACTGCTCTTTGGTCCGCTATTTTTTCGCCTGCTCGACGGGCTTGCCGGCGAGGAAGTCGCGGGCGCGCTCCGGGGCGCGCTTTTCCGCGTCCGTCAGCGGCTCGCCGCCCTGCCGGTAATCGAACGAGCGGCAGAAGGCGGAGACGTCGTCGCCGAGAGAGGCGATATATCCGTCCTCCTTTTTCGACAGGGCGGAGAAGAATTCGCCGAACTCCCTTCCGGAGAGCCGCTCCTTCGCCGCGTCGAGGAAGCGCGCGTAGTGCGGAAGGCAGAAAAACGGGACGGCTTCGGTCTTTTCGCGGAACGCGGATTCGCTCTCCCAGAGGAGAGCCGCCGTCTCGATCATCCGCGAGAGGTTGTATTCGATCCGGTCGCAGAGATAACAGCTCTTCGCGATCTCAGAGACCGTCTTCGCCGACGCCGCGCCCGCTTTCGACGGGACGAGCGAGGCGAGCCCGGAGGGCTTCATCCGCTCCCTGACGCGGGCGACGTGCGATTCGAGCATGAGGGCGAGCGGAAGACGCTTCCCGCCCTCGAAGAGCATCGGAAAATGGCGGTCGCAGAAGCCCGCCTCGTTCGTTTTTATCCTGACGTCCGGCTCCATCATCGAGGCGCCGAGGATCAGGTCGACCTCGTCGTTCGTGAGCTTTTCGACGAGGGCGCAGAACGGGCATCCGCCCGCGTCGCCCGCGGCGTTCTCGAACGCCTCGTTCACGGGGATCGTGAACAGTCTTTCCATAGGGCTTGCCTCCTTGAAAATCGGCTCGGATTATGGTAGAATTAGTCGGGGGGTGATCTTACGGACAAGGTCTTTATAAAGGACAGCGGGAAAACAGGACGCCGCCCCTTCGTCAAGGTCGGCGGCATCGGGAATTTTTCCGTCTTCAAGACGTTCGACTGCGGTCAGTGCTTCCGCTTCGATCCGGTCGAAGTTCCCGGGTACCGTTACGCCGTCTCGGGCGTCGCGCTCGGGCGGGCGGTCACGTTCGCCGAGGACGGCGAGGGGACGCTGTTTGTGATCGGCTCCGACGAGCGGGATTTTTTCGATATCTGGCTCTCTTATCTGTCGCTTGACGTCGACTACGACGAGATCGACCGCGCCGTGACGACCGCGCTCGATCCGGACGGATGCGCCGTGATGCGCCGCGCCGCGGAGGCGGGGCGGGGTATCAGGATCCTCCGTCAGGACCCGTGGGAGGCGCTCTGCTCCTTCATCGTGTCGCAGAACAACAATATCCCCCGTATCAAGAAGATAATCGCGGCCCTCTGCGAGAGATACGGCGAGGCGACCGAAGACGGTCTCGGCCGCGCTTTTCCGACGGCGAATGCGCTCGCCGACGCCGGGGAGGAGGCGATCTTCGCGCTCCGCACCGGATTCCGCGCCCGCTACATAACGGACGCCGCGCGCCGTGTGGCAAGCGGCGAGACGGACCTCGGCGCGATCCTACGCGAGCCGGATTTCTCCGCCTGCGAAAGAGAGCTTATGAAGATATGCGGCGTCGGACCGAAGGTCGCCGACTGCGCGCTTCTCTTCGGATTCGGCAAGACGGAGGCGTACCCGGTCGACGTCTGGATGAAGAAGGTCGCGGCGCGCCATTTTGCGAGCGGCCCCGACCCGACCCTCTTCGGCAAATACGCCGGTATCGCGCAGCAGTACCTCTTTTATATGGAGCGCTACGGCGCGTGAATCACTCCTCCGGGTCGAGGAATTTCCAGTATTTGGCGAGGTAATCTATACCCGACCAGAGGGTCATGACCGCCATTAAGGCGATGAAGAAATACGAGAGGATATGCCACTCCGAAAACGGGGTGAACGGAAGGACGACCGGCTCCAGAAAGACGGTAACGACGGCGATCATCTGCGTCGTCGTTTTTATTTTTCCGAGCCGGCTCGCCGCGATGACGAGACCGCTCTTGCCCGCCGCGACGAGGCGGATCGAGGTGACCGCCAGCTCGCGGAAGATGACGATCGCCGCCGCCCAGACGAAGACGGGGCGGAGATCGGCGAACATTTCGTTCGTCAGGATGCCGAGCATCGCCGCGAAAACGAGGAATTTGTCGGCGAGAGGGTCCATGAACTTGCCGAAATCGGTGATGAGACCGTATTTCCTCGCGATCTTGCCGTCGATCATATCGGTCAGAGACGTCAGGGCGAAGAGCGCCGCCGCGATTATCCTGATCGCCGTTTCGGAGAGCGGCAGGGGCGCGACGAGGATGACGAGAAAGACCGGCACCATTATGATCCGGAAGAGCGTCAGCTTATTCGGAAGATTCATTTTTTTCTTTTTCTTTTCCGCTTCCATTTTCATTACCTCTCATATCACAACTTTGCCGACGAGGTCGTAATCCATCGCGTCGGTGATCAGAACGTCGGTTATCTCGCCCTCGCTGACGGGACGGCTCGCCGTGAAGAACACCTTGCCGTCCACGTCGGGCGCCTCGCCCGCCGTCCGCCCGACGTACGTTTCCGCGACGGGGTCGAACGATTCCGTGAGGACTGGGACCGTTTTCCCGATCCTCTTCTTCATTTTCTTCTCGCTTATCCTGAGCTGCGTCTTCATCAGCGCGTCGTACCGGCGCGCCTTGGTATCCTCGTCGATCTGATCGGGGAACGAATAGGCGGGTGTGTCCTCCTCGCGCGAGTAGGTGAACGCGCCGAGGCGGTCGAATTCGGTCTCCTTGACGAAGCGGCAGAGTTCTTCGAAATCCTCCCCCGTCTCGCCCGGGAAGCCGACGATCAGCGTCGTGCGGAGGACGATACCGGGCACCGCCCCGCGCAGGCGGCGGACGGCGTCCTCGATCATCGCGCGGTCGCCGTGGCGGTTCATCGCCCGGAGCATCCTGTCCGTTATATGCTGGATCGGGATATCGATATACTTGACGACGCGGTCGTTGTCCCGGATCTCGGAGACGAGCTCGTCGGTTATTTTGTCGGGATAGCAGTAGAGGAGGCGTATCCACGGGATGCGCGTCGCGTCCGTTATCGCGCGGATGAGGCGCGGGAGCGCGTACTCGCCGTACAGGTCGATCCCGTACGCCGAGGTGTCCTGTGCGATGAGGCAGAGTTCCTTGATCCCGAGCGCGTCGAGGTCGCGCGCCTCGGCGACGATATCCTCGACGGTCCGCGAGCGGAGCGGCCCCCGGATCATCGGGATCGCGCAGTAGGCGCACCGGTTCGAGCAGCCCTCGGCGATCTTGAGATACGCCATGGCGTCGCCCGTCGTGACGACTCGGTCGCCGCCGAGCGGACAGCCCGCCTTGTCGCCGATATCGGAGATGCCCGACTTGCCGTCGAGGACGGCCCTCACCGCGCCGACGATCTTCGACTCCGACCCGATACCGAGCAAAGCGTCGATCTCGGGCATCTCGGAGAGGAGCTCCTCGCGGTAGCGCTCCGCCATACAGCCGGTGACGACTATCCCGCGGAGCGTGTGATTTTTCTTGAGCCACGCGAGGTCGAGGATCGTGTCGATCGACTCGCGTTTCGCATCCTCGATAAAGGCGCAGGTGTTGACGACGACGACGTCGGCGTCCTCTGCGTCCGGGACGATCTCGAACCCCTCCTTCGAGAGAAGGTTCAGCATTACTTCCGTGTCGCAGAGATTCTTTGCGCATCCGAGCGACGTGAAGCTGATTTTTTCTTTCATGACAGGATTTCCTTTATTTCGTGCGCGGGAAAACCGAGGCGGCTGAGCGCCGCCGCCGTCTTCGCGCGGCTTTTTTCGTCTTTCGGCTCCGGAAGCCGCCCTGCGTGATACCGGAGCGCCTCGGCGTATTCCTCCGCCGATATCCCGTCCGACGCCTCTCTTGCGAGCGAGGACGGATAGCCCTTTGCGAGGAGCTCCGCCGTGATCCGGGCGGGGCCTCTTTTCGTTCGGCGGAAGAGAGAGCGCGCGACGTGGCGGGCGTTATCCGCCTCGTCGAGGACGCCCGATTTCACGAGCGCCGCCGCCGCGCGGCGGGCGTCGTCCTTCGGGTGGCCGCGCCGGGTCAGCTTGAGTATCAGAGCGGATACGCTGTGAGGCGCGTCTCCGACGATGCGGATCGCGTCGGTGACCGTCTCGGAGAGGGACGAGGAGGCGCGGAGCGCGTCCTCGCGCCCGCCGTCGAGGATATCGCCCTCGGACGCGCCGATCTCATCCCACAGCGGGGCGGTGAGCCGGAGCGTCTCGTCTCCCTTTTCGGTGACGATCGTGACGGAGACGCGGTTCCCGTCGCGTTTTACTTTTCTGACGATTGCCGTTTTACCCTTCCTCCCTCTATTTCAATGAAGCGCGCCGTTCCGCTCCCGTCGGGGACGACGGACGGCTCGCACGAGGTAACGATTATCTGCCGTCCCGAAAGCCGGTCCATTATATACCGCCTGCGGGACGCGTCGAGCTCGGAAAAGACGTCGTCGAGGAGAAAAACGGGGTACTCGCCCGAGAGCTCGCGGGATATCTCTCCCTCGGAGAGCTTCATCGCGAGGGCGAACGAGCGCTGCTGTCCCTGCGACGCGAAAAGGCGCGCGTCGTTCCCGTCGAGCGTCAGCCTGACGTCGTCCTTGTGGACGCCCCAAAGCGTCGCGCCCGCCGCCGATTCGCGCTCGACGTTCGTCGTCAGCTTTTCAAAAAGGGCGGCGCGCCCGCGGTCGACGGTGAACTCTTCGCCGTCCTGCGGCAGAAGATGCGACCTGTACGAGACGGAGGGCGTCTCTCTGCCTTCCGTCATTTCTTCAAAGAACGCCGAGACGAAGCGGGAGAGCTTTTCAACGTATTTCGCGCGGCACTCCGCGATCCGCGCGCCCGCATCGCTCATACGGTCCGCCCAGACCTCCCACTCCTCCGTCGTTACCGTTCCTCCGGCCGCGTGCTTTTTGAGCAGCGCGGACCGGTGAGCGAGAGCGGCGCGGTAGAGGGAGAGATCGGCGATATATCCGGGGTCGAGCTGAGCGATGGCGACGTCGAGGAACGACCGCCTCTCGGCGGGTCCTCCGCTGACGACGGAAAGATGGGCGGGGCAAAAGAGCACCGCCCGGAGGTTGCCGATCATCTCGGAGACGGACGAGAGCGGCGCGCCGGAGCGCGTCAGTCTCTTTTTGCCGGTATGGTAAAGCTCCGCGCCGAGGACGACGGGATACTGATTCCCCTCGCGTCCGACGGAGACGGAAACAGCCGCCGCGGGAGCCCCGTTCCGTATCATATCGCGGTCGTGCGCGCCGCGGAACGAGCGGCCTCTGGCGAAATACCATATCCCCTCGAGGATATTCGATTTTCCCTGCGCGTTCATCCCCCACAGGACGTTGACCGAGGGGGAGAATCCGATCGTTTCATCCCGCAGATTGCGGAAATCACGGAACGTCGCTGAATTGACAATCATGGGGCGATTTATTCATCCTCGTCGAGGTTGAGAAGGCGGACGTCGAGCTCGCCGTCGTTGTCGAACAGGGGCTCGTCCTCTTCTTCCTCATCCTCGCTCTTTTCCTTTATCTTCGCTTCGAGCTCCGCCATGAGCGCGGGATCGTTCTCTATGTACTTTCTCACGTTTTCCTTGCCCTGACCGAGGCGCGCGCCCTCGTAGGAGACCCACGCGCCGCTCTTCTCGAGGATGCCGCGGGAGATGCCGAGATCGACGATCTCGCTCGCCTTCGAGATCCCGACGCCGTAGAGGATATCGAACTCCGCGGTGCGGAAGGGCGGGGCGACCTTATTCTTGACGACCTTGCACTTGACGCGGTTGCCGTACGTCTCCGTGCCCGCTTTCAGGATCTCCGTCTTGCGAATGTCGATGCGGATCGACGCGTAGAATTTGAGCGCGCGGCCGCCGGTCGTCGTCTCGGGGTTGCCGTAGATGACGCCGACCTTCTCGCGGAGCTGGTTGATGAAGATGACGATGCAGTTCGTCTTTGAGATCGTGCCGGACAGCTTGCGGAGCGCCTGACTCATGAGTCTCGCCTGAAGGCCGACGTGGGACGCGCCCATGTCGCCCTCGATCTCCTGCTGGGGAACGAGCGCGGCGACGGAGTCGATGACGACGATGTCGATCGCGCCGGAGCGGACGAGCGCCTCGGTGATCTCGAGCGCCTGCTCGCCGCTGTCGGGTTGAGAGACGAGGAGCTCGTCGATATCGACGCCGAGAGCGCGGGCGTAGACCGGATCGAGCGCGTGCTCCGCGTCGATGAACGCCGCGTCTCCGCCGAGCTTCTGGACCTCGGCGATCGCGTGGAGGGCGACCGTCGTTTTACCGGACGACTCCGGTCCGTAGATCTCGACGATCCTGCCGCGCGGGAAACCGCCGACGCCGAGCGCGAGGTCGAGCGATACCGATCCCGTCGACACGACTGACACGTTCATCTGCGGGTTTTCGCCCATCTTGATTATCGAGCCCTTGCCGTAATTCTTCTCTATCTGGTTGATCGCCGTTTCAAGCGCTCTCTTCTTCGCCTCGGAGCCGTTCTCGCCCGCGGTTTTTTTCGGTAACGCCTTCGCCATATTGTTCCTCTTTCCTCCGCCGCCCGCGCGGAGCGGCGGACTTCGTGTTTTATTCAGTAATATTATATACTATTACGTATAAATAATCAAGACCGCTGTTGACTCTTTCGGCGGCTTGTGATACAATACCATCGGAGTATTATCTTACTTCCGAAAGGATATAACAGATGAAAAAGATCATTTCAGTAATTATCTGCGCCGTGATGCTTCTCTCAGCGCTGCCGCTTTACGCGACGGCGGGCGGCGGCAGGACCTGCCCGATGGAGCTCGGCAAGCCGACTAACGCGACGCTTCAGTGGCTGTTGGGCACCGATTCGCCGACTACGATGAACTTCTCCTATACGCAGCCCGCGGGTGTCACGGCATTCATCGCCGCGAAGGACCGCGCTTATGACGAGGGGACCGAAGAGGCGTTCTGGGCGGCGATCGGCTACGACGACGTCATCATCACCACCCAGATCGACTGGGCGATCGACGATCCGACCGACTGGAAGTACAACGCCCATCCCGAGGCGTGGAGCGGAAGATACGGCTTCGGCCGTATCAGAGTCGGAACGGACGAGGAATACGAAGACCGGTACGTCGTCAGCGAATGGGATATCGTCGACGACGGCTGGGTCGGCTCCGAGACGACGCGCGAGGAGTGGATCTTCCGCGGTTGGGGTTACGATTACGAGGAATGGGCCGACGACTGGGCGTGGGTCGGAGACGGCGAATACAAACCGGGTATCCGCGACGAGCTGAAGGACGGGCAGTACGAGCTCACCGACGAGGGACTCGTGATCGACTGGAAAGAGCACACCGCGTACGCGCGCGTGAGATACGTCGTCATCGGACAATATTGGAACGACGAAGGAATGATCGAGGACTTTTACTATTCCGACTGGTCCGATCCCGCCTCCTACGGAAAGGACGCCGTCAGGTGGGAGCCGCCGACGGAGGACGACGTTCCCGTTCCCGTTATTTCGAATTTCCGTATGACGGACGAGGAGTTCAACGACTGGCCCGTTATCGCCTACACGCTCGACGTGCCTGAAGATTTCCTCACGCTCGTCTCCGAGGTTACCGGCCACGGCGGGTACGCATACGTCGAGACTTTCTGCCGCGAGCTCGGAAAGGGCGGCGAGTGGATCTCCATCCAGGGCGACAGGACGATCCGCGCGGGCGAAAACAAGTGGGATCTCGTCTCTCTCTCGGGGACGGTCGAGATGACGGAGTACACGTCCCTCGAGCTGAAGGCGCGCTACGTAGTCGTGGTCTATCTCAATGAACCCGACAGAGAATACGATTACACGATAGAGTCTGGTTTCTCCAACGTCCTGACCTTCAAGGGCAAGGATGTGCCCGTAGTCCACAGCCACGTCTGGGGCGAGCTTATCGTAGATACGGAGCCGACCTGCACCGAAGTCGGAACGGGTCACTTCATCTGCGAGATCTGCGGAGAACGCGAGGATACGGAGATCCCCGAGAACGGCCACACGTGGGGCGAGATGACCGTATCGGTCGCGCCGACCTGCACCGAAGAGGGCGTCGGCTCCCACACCTGTACCGTCTGCGGGACGACCGAAAACGCGGCGACGATAAATCCGCTCGGCCACGACTGGGGCGATCTTATCACGGACGTTCCGCCGACCTGCACCGAGGACGGCAAGGGCCACTTCATCTGCAAGCGCTGCGACGCCGTCGAGAGCGATTACGTTATAACGGCGCTCGGCCACGAATGGGGCGAGGAGGTCGTCTCCGTTCAGCCGACGTGCCTCGACAAAGGACAGAAGGTAAAATACTGCACCCGCTGCGACGCCGCGACGGAGACCGAAAAGATCCCCGCGCTCGGCCACGACTGGGGCGAATGGAAGACCCGCACCGAGCCGACCTGCACCGCGGACGGGCTCGAGTTCTCGACCTGCACCCGCTGTGAGGCGGAGCGCACGCAGTCGATCCGCGCTCTCGGTCACAACTACGTCGTCACCGAGGTCGGCGAGACCTGCACGGAGCAGGGCTACACTCTCCACAAGTGCTCCCGCTGCGGGGACGAATTCCGTGACAACTACCGCGCCGCTCTCGGTCACGACTGGGACGAGGGCAAGGTGACGAAGGAGCCGACGCTCGAGGCGGAAGGCGTTCTGACGCACACCTGCCGCCGCTGCGGGCTGACCTACGACGAGAGGATGATGAAGCTCCTCTCGAACACCGCGGACATTTTCAAGGACGTTTCGACGGGCGACTGGTTCGTCAATTACATTGATTACGCATACTCCTACGGCCTGATGAACGGCGTATCGGGCAACGAATTCGATCCCGAGGGCACGATGACCCGCGCGATGCTCGTCACGGTCCTCTGGAGGATCGAGGGCAAGCCGAAGGCGTCCGCCGCGTCCCCGTTCAACGATCTTTCCGAGGACTGGTACGTCGACGCGGTCGCGTGGGCGTACGAGAACGAGATCGTCAAGGGCATGAGCGCGAAGAAGTTCGAGCCGAACGGCCCTCTGACCCGCGAGCAGATAGCGGCGATCATCTACCGCTATTCGTCGTTCAAGGGCAACGACGTCAGCGCGACCACCGACATCACGAAATATCCCGACTACAAGTCGGTCAGCGACTGGGCGGTCGTCAATATGCGCTGGGCTGTCGCGGAAAAGCTGATAACCGGCTCGCGCGAGGGCGGCAAGGATTACCTTGCGCCGCAGGCGAACGCGACGCGCGCGCAGGTCGCGGCGATCCTTATGCGGTATCTTGAAAAATAAGGACAATGGGGGCTGTCGCACTTAGCGCAGACCGAAAAAGCACGGGTTAAAAACCGAATAAAGCAAACAAAAATCCGTAGTTTTCATCTTTTTGAGGTGAAAATCCTACGGATTTTTCCATTTTATGTGCCGGGTCACGGAAGTTACCCGATCTGTTGCCGTTTTTGCGGAGTACGCCGGTACGCCTCACGGGGCAAAGAACGACGATTCTGCATCTAATTGCGAAAGCCCCTGTACGGAAGGGCGCGCCTTGAAAAAGCCGCGCCGATCTGATATAATTGGAGTGAAAAGCCGAAACCGAAGGCGGAGGGCCTCTGAATGAAAAAAATACTTTCGTTTATTCTCGCGGCGGCGATGATCGCCGCGCCGCTTGCGCTTTCCGCGGCCGCCGCCGACGGCAGCTTCCGCGACGTGGCGGCTGACCGGTGGAGCGCCCCGTCGATCGCTTACGCGGTCGATATGGGCTATATGAAGGGCGTCGGCGGCGGTCTTTTCGACCCGGAGGGCACGATGACGCGCGCGATGGTCGTCACCGTCCTCTGGCGTATGAACGGCTCTCCGGAGCCGACGCGGCTCTCCGGCTTCCGCGACGTGCCCGACTCCGAATGGTACGCGAAGCCCGTCGCGTGGGCGAAGAGATCGGGCGTCGTGAACGGCGTCAGCGCGACACACTTTGACCCGGACGGGTCGATCACCCGCGAGCAGATGGCGGCGATGCTGTCGAGATACACGGCGTTCTGCGATCTTCGCGTCGAGGGCGACGCGGACCTCTCCGCATTCCCTGACGACTCCTCCGTCAGCGACTGGGCGCGGGAGTCCCTGTCGTGGGCGGTCGGAAAAGGGCTGATAACGGGCTCCCGCGAGGGAAAAAAGACGCTCCTTCTGCCGGGGAACAGCGCGACGCGCGAGCAGTTCGCCGCGATCCTCGAGAGATACGACTTAAAACGCCCGTCGTTCGGGTACGTTCTGAAATACAATCTCCCCGTGACGGGCGAGCCGGCGAAGACGGAACGTCCGCTCCGCGACGACGCCGACTTTTTCGTCTCGCCGACGGGGAACGACGGGAACCCCGGCGCGAAGGACGCCCCCTTCGCCACCTTTGAGAGGGCGAGGGAGGCGGTGAGAGCGGCGAAGGAGAGCGGCGCGGACGGCGGGATCGTCGTCGCGTTCTTCGAGGGGAACTACGGACCTCTGTCGATACGCTTCGATCCGTCCGATTCGGGGACGGAGGAGAGCCCGATCACCTATACCGCGTACGGCGACGGGGAAGTCGTCTTCATGAACGGCGTCGAGCTGAGGGAGTCGGATTTCGCTCCCATCGACGAGAGCGACTATCATCTTTTCCCGGAGAAGGCGAGGGGAAAGATCAAAAAAGCCGACGTTTCGGGCGTCCTGACGCCGGAGATCATGAAGCGGGCGGTCGTCACGCTCGGCGATACGACGTGCGCCGTCGCCGGTTATCCCGATAACGGCGGCGATATCGCGTACGGGCAGAAGGCGGGGGATTTTTCGCTCAGCTATCCGAAAATGATGAAAAAACGCTTCGATTCGTGGCACACGCTCGACGGCGTGCGGATCGAAGGGCTGATAATGATCGACTACGAGTGGGACGTCTTCCCGGTCGTCTCGTACGACGGGGAAAATATCGTGATGACCTTCGACACGGGCGGGAAGGTGTTCCCGGACGACGACGCGCCGTACTGGGCGTTCAAGCCGCACCGCTTCACGAACGTGTCGGAGGAGCTCGACACGAGGGGCGAATACTTCCTCGACGAGGGGACGATGAACCTCTACGTTTACGGCGCGGAGGACGGCGACGTTTACAGCGTCACGACGGGCGGACAGTTCATATCCGTCGGCGACGGGTACAAAACGGGATGCGAATGGCTCGCCTTCGACGGGTTCACGCTCCGGTACGCCGCGGAGACGGCGGTCCGCGTGTCGCACGTCTCGCGCCATGTGAGTATCAGTAATTTCGACGTTTACGCGGTGAACGGCAAGGGCATCCACCTGAACGGCGACGGGAACACCGCCGAGGGGTGCCGGATCGAAAAATTCACCGAGGAGGGGATCTGCTGCTTCGGCGAGGACCTCACGGTGCGGAACAATCTGATCCGCGGCGGCGACGTCGGGATCTACGCCGCGGGCGTCCGTGAGATCTCGCACAACGAGATCTCAGACACCGCCGATTCGGCGATCTATTACGCCGACTGCCCGACCGTGATAGAGTACAACGTGATGCGCGACTGCTGTCTCGAGGGCTCCGACCGGGGCTTCGTCTACAACGGCGCGTCGTGGTTCCAGGTGGGCGGCGTGATCCGGTATAACTGCTTCGTCAGCTCGGAGGACTGCGGCGGATTCTTCGTCTATCTCGACGACGGGCTCAGCAATCAGGAGGTTTACGGGAACCTCTTCTTCGGCGGGGCGTCGGAGGGCGTCAGGATCAACGGCGGCAGGAACAACGACGTCCGTGACAACGTCTTCGTGAAGCGCGACGGCGACGGCGGCGGTCTCCTCTCGCTCGGCGCGAAGTACGCGACGATGTTCGACGGGGACGGCAACCCGACGGGCTCGCTCGCGACGTATCACGCCGGCTCGCTCGGGCAGAAGCCCGCGCCGGGGACGGCGGAGTACGACCTGTGGCTCGAAAAGTGGCCCGAGGCGCTCAGGATCAACGACGAATGGAAAAACGTCGAGACGGACCCCGACTGCGGCGCGAACGCCGCGTACAACGTGGTCCGCGACAACTACTCCTTCGTCGGCGCGAAGGGCAACGCGCACACCGTCGACGAGCCGTATTTCACGCGGTTCAGCACGGTCGAAAACAATCCGATCTTTTCGCTTGACGAGAATTTCTTCTTCGAGAATCCGACGGTCGGCGACTACCGCGTCCGCGAGGGGGCAGGAGGCGGGACGGCGACCGTGCCGTATATTCCGTTTGAAGAAATGGGAAGATATTGAAAGAGGGGTTGTTGCAATTAGATGCAGAATCGTCGTTCTTTGCCCCGTGAGGCGTACTGGCGTACGTCGAGACGCTTTGCGTTGCAAAGCGGGCAAAAACGGCGATAGATCGGGTAACTTCCGTGACCCGGCACATAAAATGGA
>JAFSWB010000096.1 GCA_017444735.1 Clostridia bacterium
ACAGGACTGTTTGCTTACGCGCCCCGGTTCGATTCCCGTATTCAATACCTACTGAAAAAAGCGCCCCGGGGGCGCTCTTTTTCAGCAGGTGACGGGAATCGAACCCGCGCTGTCAGCTTGGGAAGCTGAAGTTCTGCCATTGAACCACACCTGCGTCGGCTTTTATATTATATATCATCCGCGGGATCTTTTCAAGCAGTTTTTTGAAAAAAGCTCTTCCGGGCCGCTCTTTTTCGTCAAGTACACACACTTTGCCTTGACTCCGTCCGCTTTTTGAGATATAATGAATAAAAAATGACGCGTCTGTTTTTCAGACTGAAAGGAAACGTCATGAAACATACGTCAAAAAAACTGTTGTCTCTTCTTCTCGCAGTGATAATGATCGCCGCGGCGGCGTCCTTCACGACCGTGTCGGCGACCGGAGACGGTCTCGGCGCGAACTATTCTCCCGAGGACGATATGACGCCGTCCAATCTCGACGTCGAGTATTCGAAAGACAATATCAAGATCTCGTATCTCCGGAGACTCGAATATCCGGACGGGTCGGCGCTCCCCGTCGGGTCGGCGACGAACGCCGTCCACGGCGGACACCACACCCGCGTTCTCCGCACGGAGAACGGAACGTACGCCGTCATCATAACGCGAACCGTCGCTCGTAACGTCGATCCCTTCGTGCCCGATACGGAGCACGCGAGCGGATATAAGCTCAACGATCTCGAAGGGATATACGCCGACGATCCCGAGGGCCTGCCGTACTGGTATCAGGGGATCAACTACTACCAGGTCGTCAAGCTGACGCCGAACGGCGTTCAGGTCATCCTCGAAGACAAATGCCCTGAGAACCAATCCTCTCATGTGCCTGAGATCTATAACGGCCCCGGCGATAGCATCTACGTGATTTTTCCCGGCGAGGATCCGGAGTCGTACGTCAAAAACTGGACGCTCTGCAACGACTGGCTGATCCCGGAATCCGAGTTCAGGAACGCCGGTTATCTCGTTCTCCATGAGATCGATACCGCGACAGACGAAATCGTCCGTACTGAGAAAGCGATCATCCCGTTCGACACCTGCGCTTTAGACGATCACGGCTACGGCAAGCCGTCCGCTCTCGTCGACCTCGAGGCGGGCAAGATCTACTGCATCTACGACGGCGGTATGGGCGGCATCGGATATCCCGCTTACTTCGCGTGGTTCATTTACGATATCACGACCAATAAGTGGGAACCGACCTGCCACACGATGAGGATCGACCACAGGAACGACTACTACAACCTCTATCCGGACGGCAAGGGCGGCGCGACGTTCGTCATTCAGCGGTGCATCACGACGGAGGAATCGGTGGGGATCCTCGGATTCCAGCTCTATCCCGCCCATTCGTTCGCGTGGGACAGCGTTTACTATTACCATATCAAGGATATGGAAGCCGTTACCTACTCAAACAACGCGGAGCTCGATCATCAGCTTTACGATTATCTCGAGCTTCCCATCGTAGAGGCAAACTACACCCCGTATCTGAATAACAGAACGATATACGTTATGGAGGCGAGCCATTACGGCAACAGCGGCTGTACCTACCTTGACACGGAGAACCGGCTCCACATAATCTGCACAGAGTCCAACACCAAGAACAAGCCGGTCTACAACACGGTATGGCACGCCATCATCGACCACGAGACCGACGAGTTGATTTACCGCGAGCCGATCCCGACGAGCCTTCTTCCGAAGAACGGCGAGAAGACGTTTGAGGGTCTCGGCATGGGCGTGACGATGACGCAGGGAGCCGACGGGACCTACTATATCTTCCGCTTTATGAAAAACTACAAAGTGGGAACGACCACGAAAACCGGCGCGGCGATCGAGGTCTGGTCCTCTCCCGCCGACGACGGCGTGAACTTCACGAAGGTGATCGCGGCGCGTCCGCTCAAAACTCCCGACGGCGGGACGGTTGAAGGCGGATATCCGATCATCGGCAACTCCCGCGACGGATCGGTGCGTGACGGCGTTATCCCCATAGTCTTCAATTCGACGACGAATCCGGCGCCGGGCTGCACTCAGGTTTACTACTACTTATCGATTCAGACCGACGATATCGTTTACTGCGACCACGAGTGGGTCGACGTTGTGACTGAGCCCGCGTGCGAAGCGCGCGGCTTTACCACTCACACCTGTTCGCTTTGCGGAAAGACCAAGATCGACTCTTACACTCCGGCGCTCGGCCACGAATGGGGCGAGTGGACCGTCACGGTCGAGCCGACCGAAGAGGCGACCGGCGTGAGAGAGCGCGTTTGCTCGCGCTGCGGAGCGACCGACAGCGAGGAGCTCCCGCCGGTCGCGCACGTTCACGACTACGTCGCGGTCGTCACCCCTCCGACCTGCACCGGGGCGGGATTCACAACGTACA
>JAFSWB010000097.1 GCA_017444735.1 Clostridia bacterium
AGTTCAGTGGTAGAACACCAGCCTTCCAAGCTGGTCATGTGGGTTCGATTCCCATCACCCGCTCCAGTACCTTTAGCTCAGCAGGATAGAGCAACTGCCTTCTAAGCAGTAGGTCGAGGGTTCGAATCCCCCAAGGTACGTATCAGGGGATCGGGACCCGAGCCCCTGCCCATACGGTGGATGTAGCTCAGTTGGCTAGAGCGCCAGGTTGTGGCCCTGGAGGTCGTGGGTTCGAGCCCCATCATTCACCCTTTCATATACAAGTCGGTGGGTTTTCCGCCTTTTATTTTTCAAAAAAAGCGTTGACTGAGAGGTTCCCGGGTTTTTCCCGCGCAAAGAGAGCGGCGGACGGTGCGATCGCCGCGGCGGGTCCCGTCGGATTGTCGCTCACGAGCCGCGGAGCATTCCTCCGCCGTCCGCCCTCGTTACGGGCGTCCTTGAGCCGCGCTCCCTTTCGCGGAAGGGGGGCGAAATCAGGTGGTACCGCGCGCTTTGCGTCCTGATCTTTCCGATCGGACGCTTTTTTTGATTTTACCCGAAAGGAACTTATATTATGAAGAAAGAACTGCCGAAAACCTACGATCCCTCCTCGTTTGAGGACAGGATCTACGCATCGTGGACGAAGGAGGGGCTTTTCGCGCCGTCAGACGACATGAGCCGCGGCCACTACTCCATCGTCATCCCGCCGCCGAACATCACGGGTCAGCTTCACATGGGCCACGCCCTCGACAACACGCTTCAGGACATCCTGATCCGTCACAAAAGGATGAAGGGGATCTCGACCCTGTGGCTCCCCGGGACCGATCACGCCTCCATCGCGACGGAGGCGAAGATCGTCGAGGCGATGAAAAAAGAGGGGCTGACAAAGGACGACGTCGGCAGAGACGGCTTCCTCGAACGGGCGTGGGAATGGCGCCGGAAATACGGCGGCAGGATCATCGAACAGCTCAAAAAGATGGGCTCGTCCTGCGACTGGTCGCGCGAGCGCTTCACCCTCGACGAAGGCTGCTCCGAGGCGGTGCTCGAGGTCTTCACGCGCCTTTACGACAAGGGGCTCATCTACCGCGGGGAGCGCATAATCAACTGGTGCCCGCACTGCCTCACCTCGATCTCCGACGCGGAGGTCGAATACGAGGAACAGCCCGGTCACTTCTGGCATCTCAGATATCCGTTCGAGGACGGCTCCGGTTACGTCGAGCTCGCGACGACCCGCCCGGAGACGCTGCTCGGCGACACCGCCGTCGCGGTGAATCCGAACGACGAAAGATACCGCGGCATCGTCGGCAAGACGCTTATCCTTCCCCTCGTGGGCAGAAGGATCCCCGTCGTCGCCGACGACTACGTCGAGACGGATTTCGGGACCGGCGTCGTCAAGATCACTCCGGCGCACGACCCGAACGACTTTGAGGTCGGACGCCGCCACGGTCTGCCGCTCGTCAACGTGATGACCCCCGACGCGAAGATCACGGACGACTATCCCGCCTACGCGGGAATGGACCGCTACGAGGCGAGGGCGGCGATCGTCCGCGACCTCGAGGCGGGCGGATTCCTCGTCCGCGTCGAGGATCACGTCCACAACGTCGGGACGTGCTACCGGTGCGGCACGACCGTCGAGCCGCGCGCCTCGCTCCAGTGGTTCGTCAAAATGGAGCCCCTCGCCCGTCCCGCCATCGAGGCGGTGAGGGACGGACGGATAAAATTCGTTCCCGACAGATTCTCGAAGAACTATTTCCACTGGATGGAAAATATACGCGACTGGTGCATCTCCCGCCAGCTCTGGTGGGGTCACCGGATCCCCGCGTACTACTGCGACGAGTGCGGGAAGACGGTCGTCAGCAAGACAGCTCCCGACCGCTGTCCGGACTGCGGCGCGCCGATGCGTCAGGACCCCGACACGCTCGACACGTGGTTCTCCTCCGCCCTCTGGCCCTTCTCGACGATGGGCTGGCCGGACGAGGACGCCGCCGATCTCAAGCGGTTCTTCCCGACAAACACTCTCGTGACCGGTTACGATATCATCACCTTCTGGGTCTCCCGCATGATCTTCTCCTCTCTCGAGTACACGGGACAGATCCCGTTCGACACGGTGCTGATCCACGGCCTCGTGCGCGACGCGCAGGGGCGGAAGATGTCGAAATCGCTCGGAAACGGCATCGATCCGCTCGAGATCATCTCGAAATACGGCGCTGACGCGCTCCGGTTCGCTCTCGCGACGGGCAACAGCCCCGGAAACGATATGCGCTTCTCCGACGAGAAGATCGAGGCGGCGCGCAACTTTGCGAACAAGCTCTGGAACGCCGCGAGATTCGTTATGATGAACCTCGATATCGAAAAGATCGAGCTTCCCGACGAATCGAAGCTCGCGCCCGAGGACAAATGGATCCTCACCGGCCTCAACCGCGCCGCGGCTTCGGCGGAAAACAACCTCGAAAACTTCGAGATCGGCATCGCCCTTTCGTCGGTCTACGACTTCATCTGGGACGAATACTGCGACTGGTATATCGAGCTGTCGAAGAAATCGGTCTCGGGAGACGACCCCGAAAGATCGAAGACCGCCCAGAACGTGCTCGCGTACGTGCTTCGCGAAACGCTGAAGCTCCTCCATCCGTTCATGCCGTTCATCACCGAGGAGATCTATTCCGGTCTGCCCGGCGAGGAGGGAAGCATAATGGTCAAGGAGTATCCGGACCCCGCGAAGATCCCGTCGTTCCCCGCCGAGGCGGAGGACATGGAGCGCGTCATCGCCGCGATCGGAGCCATCAGACAGCGCCGCGCGGAGATGGGCGTCAAGCCCTCTCGCAGGACGTCGGTCCGTATCGCGACGAAGTATCCTCACGCGTTCGGTTCGACCGAGGAGTTCTTCAAGCGCCTCGCCGGAGCGTCCTCGCTCGAGATCGTCGACGACTGCTCCGAGTCCGGCGCGGTCCGCATCGTGACGGACAGCGCGACGATCTTCATCCCGACGGGCGACCTCGTCGACGCGGAGGAGGAAAAAGCGCGCCTCGGGGCGGAGCTTGAAAAGGTGAACGCCGAGATCGCCCGCGTCTCCGCGAAGCTCGCGAACGAGGGCTTCACGTCGAAGGCTCCCGCCGCCGTCGTCGAGGCGGAGCGCGTGAAGCTCGCGAAATACACGGAAAAGAAAGACGGTATCGCCGCCGCTCTCGCGGCTTTCAATTGACCGGGACCGCCTCACTCGGCGCAGACCGAAAAAGCACGGGCTAAAAACGAATAAAGCAAACAAAAATCCGTAGTTTTCATCTTTTTGAGGTGAAATTCCTACGGATTTTTCCATTTTATGTGCCGGGTCACGGAAGTTACCCGATCTGTCGCCGTTTTTCGGAGTACGCCGGTACGCCTCACGGGGCAAAGAACGACGATTCTGCATCCGATTGAGGCAGTCCGGTCTATTGACCGCGGCGCGGGGGTCGTGATATACTTAAACCGAAAAACAAAAAAAACCGAGGAGGAACGCATGAAAAAAGCCGTTTCATTTTTCCTGCTTCTCTGTTTCCTGCTTCCGATGATCCCCGCCGCGTCGGCGGGACCCGCGCCGAAACCGTCCTTCTCCGACGTCGGGGAAAGCGACTGGTTTTACGCGCCCGTCAGCGCGATGTGCGCGGAGGGCGTCCTTCAGGGAAAA
The DNA here is from genome assembly GCA_017444735.1 of Clostridia bacterium. Taxonomy (GTDB): domain Bacteria; phylum Bacillota; class Clostridia; order Oscillospirales; family CAG-272; genus RUG11130. The sequence continues at coordinate 3,641 of JAFSWB010000097.1, forward strand.
TCGGATAAGATCTTCGATCCGCTCGCCCCGGTGACTCGCGCGGAGTTCGTCACGATCCTCTCGCGCGTCGCCTGCGTAGACGTCTCGGGAGACGAAGATTTGCTGTCGTTCAGGGACACGCCGAAGGCGGCGTGGTACGCGCCGTACGTCGGATGGGGCGCGTCCGTCGGCCTCGTCAGCGGGTATCCCGACAACACGTTCCGCCCCGACGTCCCCGTCACCCGTCAGGAGCTCGCCGCTCTGATCGTGCGCTTCACCTCGTTCATGGAAGCGACCGTCAGAGCGTCCGACCCCGCGTCCGGGTTCACCGACGGGGACAGGATCGAACCGTGGGCGAGAGAATACGTTGAAGAGCTCCGCCTGACCGGTCTCGTCAGAGGCGACGAGGCGGGGAGGTTCAACCCGTCCTCCTCCGCGACGCGGGCAGAAGCGGCGACCGTCTTCTCGCGCCTTCTCCCGTTCGTCCCCCGCGTGACCGTGGCGGCGGGCGGGAAGAGCGATCTCGTCATTGCGGGCGATCTCTCCGCCGCGGGCGTGACCGACGCCGCCGAACGGCTGAACCTTCAGCTCGGCGCGGTCTGCGGGACCGATCCTCTCCCCGTCGTTGAGACGGACGCGAAGGAGAGCGGCAGGATCATCCTCTCCCTCGGCGCCGAGGGCCTCGGCAAGAACGGATATGAGATATCGGCCGACGGCTCCGACGTGACCGTCTCGGCCGAAACGGACGAGGGACTTTACCGCGGCGTCGTCCGCCTTGTCAACGATTTTTCAAAGGGCGGCGATCTCCGCGTCAGCGGCAAATCGTGCGGCGCCGTCCCGTTCGCGTACCCCGTGGGACGGATAACCGTAAAAGGACACGATATTTCGGAATACACGATCTTCCGTCCCGCCGGGATGACCGACGCCGCCCGCGTCTCCGTTGAGGAGCTCTCCTCATACGTCGCCATGGCCTGCGGCGCCGTCCTCCCGATCCGCGAAGGGGAGCCGGAAGGGCTCGCGATCATCATCGACACCTCCGATCCCGCCGACCCCCAGTCGTTCTCGATCGTCACCGAGGGCGACAATATCAGGATCAGAGGATGCGATCCCGCGCTCGAGGACCTCGGGACGCACGGGAACGACTCTCTCGGGATCAGCTTCGGGATCTACACGTTCCTCGACGAGGTGATCGGCGTCCGCTTCCTCACCGAAAAGGAGGATTACGTCGTCCCCGCCGACCGGATCGAGATCGGCGATCTCGATATCAGAGAGTCCCCCGGCATCAGGGACAGGATCATCTACTGGTCCGATTATCTCAACAGTCCGCGTCTCAAGCTGAGGAACCGCGTCGCCGACGGGATCATCTGGGCGAACGGGATGGCGTGTCACACGTTCGACGCTCTCGACGGCGATTTCAGCGATCAGTTTGAAAGTCAGCCGTGCCTCACCGACGAGGCGGTTTACGAGCGCGTTCTCGGAAATGTGCTCTCGTGGCTCGAAAACAACCCCGACTGCAACTATATCTCCGTCTCGCAGAACGACAACGTCCATTACTGCGGATGTGAGAACTGTATGCGCGTCGTCGGGGAAGAGGGCTCGCAGGCCGGTCCGATAATCCGCTTCGTGAACAGGATCGCGCGGGAGGTGGCGAAGGCGCGTCCCGACGTCCGCATCCACACGTTCGCTTACGCGTACTCCGTCGATCCGCCGAAGATAACGAAGCCCGAGCCGAACGTCTCGGTCCAGCTCTGCTCTATCGACGAATGCTTCTCCCACCCGCTGTCGGGCGAGCGCGTCTGCCGCACGAACGAACCGTTCGCGGAAAGGATCGCCGAATGGGCGAAGATCTCGGAGGAGCTGATGATCTGGGACTACACGAACAATTTCGCGTTCCGCTCCTGCCCGTTCCCGAACCTGTCCTACGAGATCCTCGCCGGGAATATGCGTCTGTTCGCCGAGTCGAAAACGCAGTACGTCTTCGCGCAGGGCAACGGCTACGCCGGCGAGAACGGCGAATTCGACCATCTGCGCTCGTATCTGCTCGCAAAGCTCGCGTGGGACCCCTATATGAGCGAGGAGGAATACTATTCCTATATGCGCGAATATATGACGGGCTTCTACGGCGAGGGATGGGAGTCGCTGTACGACGCGCTCATAACGATGCACACGAAGCGCCCTCTCAACTGTCTCGGCGTTTTCGACTCCCCCGCCATGATCTCTCTCAATATGAGGCCGTTCATCTCCGACCTTCTCGCGCTGAGCGAGGACGCGAAGATGAGAACGGAATCGAAGGAACAGTTCGCCCGCGCGGATCAGACCGGGATACAGTTCGACTACGCGTGGGTCGAGACGTTCTTCCGCAAATACTACAACAGCTCGGACCCCGCCGACCGGGAGATGATCGTCGCGAAGGCGGACGCGCTTCAGAAAAAAATGCAGAAGTACCGGGCGAAATTCAGCGACGCTTATCCGCCGCCGGAACTCACCGACATCACGGCGCCGCCGAGCGAGTGGAAAGACCTCATGGACGAGCAGATGGTATTAGATTGAAGAAAAAGCAGGGTCACGCCCTGCTTTTTCTTTTCCGAAGAAGGACCGTCTTCGTAAAGAAATCCGCCGGGAAGACGGACGCCGAGATCGCCGCCGTCAGGAAGAGATCGCCGCGCGAGATCGGAACGGTGCGGAAAACGTCGCCTCCGAAGCGTATCAGAAGGAGCTGAACCGCCGCCACCGCTCCCATTATCAGGACGAACGGGATATTCCCGAAAAGGCCGGCGAGCACGTTGATCCGGTCGCACCGCGCGGACAGGGCGTTCGTTATCCCGAAAAAGACGAAGAGCGCGAAGAACACGGTCAGCCGGTACGTCTCGTCCCCTCCGCCGAACCGGGCGCGCGCCGCGCCCGAGGCGAGGAACCATATGAGGACGCCGAGCGAGACCGAGCCGTTCACGGCGATCCTCTTCGCGGTGTTTTTCGTCAGGATGCCCGCCCCGCGGCTTCTGGGCGGTCTCTTCATATATCCCGAGAGAGGCGGCTCCCCCGCGAAGGCGAGCGATCCGAGCGTGTCCATTATTATGTTTATCCAGAGCATCTGCGGGATCGTTATCGGCGCCATAACGCCGATAAGCGGTCCGATTATCGACACTCCGACGGCGCAGAGGTTCATCGTGAGCTGAAACGTGATGAATTTGCGGATGCTCTCGAAGATCGTTCTCCCGTAGAGGATCGCGCGCGTCACCGAGGCGAAATTGTCGTCGGAGATCACGACGTCCCCCGCCTCCTTCGCGACCTCGGCGCCGCTCCCCATCGCGAAGCCCACGTCGGCGGCCTTCAGGGCGGGGGCGTCGTTTACCCCGTCGCCGGTCATCCCGACGACGTGGCCCGCCTGCCTCGCCGCGCGGACAAGACGGCTCTTGTCGGCGGGCGTCACCCTGTAGATCACGGATATCCCCGGCAGAAGCGCGGCGAGCTCGCCGTCGGTCATCCTTCCGATCTGCCCGGACGAAAGGACGAGCGGATAACCGCGGTCCCCGCCCGGCGGGGGCGGCGACGCGGCGTACTTTCTGCCGAGCAGTCCCGCCGTCTGCGCGACGGCGACAGCCGTCGCCTCTCCGTCCCCCGTTATCATTATGACCTTGACTCCCGCCTCGCGGCAGGTCGCCGCCGCCTCGCGGACCTCCGGGCGTACCTCGTCCCGGATGCGGAAGAGACAGCAGAAGACCAGCCCGTCGGGGATAACGCCGTCTCCGAGCGCGTCGACGGCGCCGGGAGGACCGTACGCAAGGGCGACGACACGCACCGCGCCGCCGCCCGCGGCGGCGGGCGTTCCCCTCATCGGGACGACGGAGCCGTCCGCCGAAAGCGCGCCGCCGCACCGCGGAAGGATGAATTCCGGCGCGCCGCGTATCAGCGTCGTTTCCTCTCCCGTCGCCGCGTCGCGGACGAGGACGGCGGAATACTTTCTCGCCGAATCGAACGGGACCCTCCTTACCGCGCGGTATCCCGCGGGGCGCGCCGCGCCCACGAACCGGTCGACCGCCCGTCCCGTCGCGTTCCCGCCTCCGGGAGGCGAGGAGAGAGACGACGCCGCGGCGAGCTTATAAACCGCTCTCGTTCTTCTGAATTCAGCCGCGCTCCGCGCCTCTCCCTCCGCCGTGACGGCGGACTCGACCGCCATATCCCCCGTCGTGACCGTCCCCGTCTTGTCGGTAAAGAGGACGCTCAGGTTCCCGGCGGTCTCGATCCCGACGAGCTTCTTTACAATGACGTGATTCTTCATCATCTTTTTCATGTTCGCCGAGAGGACGACCGTTATCATCATCGGAAGGCCCTCGGGGACCGCGACGACGACGATCGACACGGCGACCGTCAGAGCGTGAAGAAGCTCGCTCATGACGAATCTTGCGTCTGTCAGCTTTTCCTTTATCGCCGCGGGGTCGAAGCCCGAACCGAAGACGAACGAATTGAGAAGATAAGCCGCCGCGACAAGGACGGCCGCCGCGTACCCGAAACGGCTCACCGTCCCGGCGAGCTTCCGAAGTCTCGTTTTGAGCGGACTCGGCTCCTCCTTCTCCTGAAGCTCCGAGGCGATCACTCCGTACGCCGTCGCGTCTCCGACCGCGGTCACCGCCATCCGGCACGAGCCGGAGATCACGTTTGACCCCGACGGCAGAAAAAACGGATCTGACGCGTCCCACCCGCCGTCCGGTCCGTCGGCGAGGAGACGGCCCGTCGCGCCGCCGTCCGCGGCCTTCGCCACCGGGCGCGACTCCCCCGTGAGGGACGACTGATCGACCTTCGCCTCCCCCTCCGTGACGATCCCGTCGCACGGGACCACGTCTCCCTCGGAAAGGACGAGAAGATCGTATCTTACGATCTCCTCCGACGGGACGGCGACCGGTTTCCCTCCGCGGATGACCGTGTACTCCGCCGTCTTCGTCTCCCGTTCGAGCTTTTCAAACGCCGCGGACGAGGAGTGCTCCGAGATCGTGGAGACGAGCGTCGCGATGAGAACGGTCGCGCCGATCCCGCCGATCTCACCCAGTTTATGTTTCTGAACGTGAGCGCGGCGTTTATCCCCATCGCGAAAAGAAGGATCCTGATTATCGGATCGGAGAGATTTCGGAAGAAATCGGCGATAAACGACCGCTTTTTCTTTTTTGTCAGAACGTTTTTCCAAAGAGAGCCCGCGATCTTTCGGCGTCCTCCTCCGACAGCCCGCAGACGGGCGACGGACGGACCGGCGCGGCGCGCCGTCCCTCCCCCGCCTTTTTCCCGAACGTGAACGAGTCGTTCATCCTGTCCTCCCCGAGTTATTTCAAAATGAGTATATTCCCGCCGCGCCGAAAAAATGAGGCTTCACGCTCTCACCCGCCGCCGCCCGCGGCTTTTTCGATCTCCGGGCGCAGGAGGGCGGCCTTGAGCTCCCAGCCGGAGAGCGCCCCCGCGCCCCCTCCTCCGACGATCGCCTCCGTCAACGCCCTCGATATCTCCCCGCCGTCCGCGCCCGAGAGCGAAAGAGAGAGATCATACGTCGCCGAGGAGAGGATACGCCTCGCCGCCGCCTCGGACGCGGAGTCGTAAGAGGCGCGCCCCGACAGGAGCGCGTCGACCTCCTCCGCGAGCACGTATTTTTCCGACAGCTCGTCAAGCGCGGGAAGAACGGCTCCGGTAAAGGAGCGGTCGGCGCACGTTATCACGGCGGCGATCCCGTCCGTGCTGTCCGCTCCGCTCGCGCCCGCGCCGGGGTACGGAAGGACCGAAAATCGGACTCCCGCGTCGCGCAGGCGCGGGACGTCGCCCGTCGTCGTCAGGAGAAACAGCGCCACGCCGTCCGAGAACGCCGTTTCCACGGCCTCTTTTTTCTTGTCCGCGGGCATTCCCGCCTCGCCGGCGTAGGCGATCCCCGGGTCTCCGAGCGCCGCGGCGAGCCGGTCGATCAGCTCGCCTTTTCTCCCTTTGAGCGTCGGAGAGAGCGCCGCCGATCCGTTCCCCTCCGTCAGCGGCTCTCCGCACGAGACGAGCGCCGCGTCGCCGACGTTCCCGTCGGAGACGCCGAAACGGTAGATCCCGCTTCCCGCGGGGATCACCGCCGCGAGCTTTTCGGCGTCGTCCCACGTCCACGTCCCGCTCCCGAGCGAGCCCGTCGGGTCCTTCACAAAGAACCGCTCCGCCACGCCGTGGTCCATCAGGACGCAGGCGATCGAGTCGAGCGAACGCGGGACGGGCGGACCCGTTATAAAAAACGTCCCCGCCGCCGTCCTGAGGGACGGATTGAGGCCGCGCCCGGCGACGGACGGGGCGGCGTCCTCAAAAGATGAAAGGCAACCCGCGAGAAGAAGCGGGAGACACAGCCCGCAAAGCGAGCCCTCCGCCGCGTCGAAGCGGTCGGCGCCCGCCTCCCTTTCGGCAAGGACCGCGGCCGCCGCGTCTTCCTCCGACGCCGCCCCGGCGTATCGGACGGCGACGCCGACGCGCGCCTCGAGCTCCATATCGCGCAGCTTGACCGCCCGCGACCGCGATTCTCTTTCGCCGCCCGTCCCGGGCGGCGTCAGGGTCAGAACGACGAACTCGCGTCCCGCGACCCCGCCGTCGGCGGCGGCAGTCTCCTCCGCCGACGACGCCGAAGTCGGCGGGGAGGGAACGTCCTTCTTTTCCGCCGCGCCGCCCGCGCATCCGACAAGAACAAAGACCGCCGCGGCGGCCGCGATCGCTTTTCTCGTTTTTTCCATTTCCGACCTCCCCCTCGGGAGCCGCTCCCGACGGTTTTCCGTCTTAATTGTATTCCCGCCCCGCCCGTATCTTTCCGGTCGGGAGCGGAGTAATTATCCGACCTCCCCGCGCGTATGATTTTTTTGAGGACGCCGACCGGCGGAAACGGCTGTTTTAAGGGCGGATCCGACGGTTTCTCCGTCTTTTCAGTTAAAAAACCGCTTTTTTCGATAATGTATGTTTTTTTTGCATTTTTCCACCGGGAAATCTCGAAAATTCTACTTTTAGACACTCCCAAAAGTTTTCCCGGACACTTGACAAGCGTTTGAGATCAATGTTTTCAACAGGAGAAATTGTTGAAAATGTGGAAAACTACCCTCGATTTGCCTTTGCTTGCCCTTATTTCATGCTGTTTTTCAACATCATGTTGAAAACTCGTGTTGAAAACGATTTTCTCCGATCCCCGTGCGCGGCACAAGGCGTCGTTTTCGACCGTTTTGTCTATTTTCCACTAACAACTCGGCAGATATAAATGAATTATGTACTTTTAATGAATATATTTCCGAATTTATGAACGCCGCCGACCTCCGGTCGACTAGGCCGGTCCGACCCCCGCGCGGACCTGTCCTTCCGCCCTCTTTCCGCCGCCTTCAGGCGTCCTTTAGGCGTCCTTTAGGCGTCCTTCCGGCGCCCTTTCGCCGCCTTTTTTTGCGTCCCGCGCGCCGCCTCGTCCTTTTTTCACCCCGAGACGACGACCGCCCTCAAAAGTAGTTATAATACCCCGACGGAATACCCGCGTTTCCGCGCCCCCGGGGTGATATACTCGTTCCCGACACACACCCCCCGGGGTCAGTCTACTCATCCGAAAGGAAACGATCATGGATCAACTCGCCGACGCTTCCGCTCGCGCGGAAGAGATGATAAAAAACATAAAAAACAGTCCCGATATGTTCGCCGAGGCCGAGGCGATCAGAACGCTTGTCGGATCGTGCGGTCTTACGCAGGAAAAAGTCGCCTCGATGCTCTCGTGCAGTCAGTCGTTCGTCGCCAACAAGCTCCGCCTTCTCAGACTCTCCGACGCCGACAGGGAGCTGATCCTCTCGGGGCGGCTGACGGAGCGTCACGCGAGGGCGGCGCTCCGGATACGCGACCCGGAGAGCAGAAGCGCCGCATTACGGGAGATGATCGCGCGCGGGATGAACGTCGCCTCCGCCGAGGAGTACGTCGAGGCGTTCCTCTGCGCCGGCGACTCCGTCCCGTTCTCCGAGCCGGAGGAAAGCGGCGCTCCCTGTGGGGGAAGGATCGAGCTCGAGCTTCGCCGCCGCCTTCTCCTCCGGGATATGAGGATCTTTTACAACTCGATCGACCACGCCGTCGATTCCGTCAGGGCGTGCGGTTTCCGCGTCGATTCCTCCCGCTCGCGCACCGACGAGGGCGTTCTTATCAATATCCTCATCAAAAAGGGTCCTCCCGCTCCCGCCTGATCATCCGCCGGATTGTTTCACGTGAAACATTTTCAGGCGAAACGGTCGGGAAGCCCGCCCCGCGGAAGACGGCGGGCGCGCGGTCCGCTCCGGTCCACCGGGTCGCGGCTTTTATATAAGAACAATAACCGGCCGCCCGCCGACCGTTCTGAACGGCATCAAAACCCGCCCCCCCTTCGGGACGGATGAAGTCGCCCGCGGCAGCGAAATCCGTCTTCAGTGGGTGAAATCCGCCCGCGGCGGTGAAATCCGCCCCTTTCGGGCAGGTGAAGTCCGCCCGCGGCGGTGAAATCCGTCTTCCGTGGGTAAAATCCGCCCGCCGCCCCCGACGGGGGCGCGGGCGGGCGGACGGGGCGGAAGAATTATATTTCACCGAACGCGTCGGCGTTCGATTTCACCCGAGGGCCGCGCCCGAGGATTTCGCCTTTTTTCGGGGGACAAAATTTTTCATTTTATCGGTGTTCGGCGCGCAAACCGTTCCGAGCGCCCCGATTTGCGACAAAAACCGACTGAAATAAGGAGGGATCCTTACCTCGGTCGGTTCTTTGTTTTCCGTCATTCGGTGCGCCTCGCCTTCGATTCGGTCTTTTTTTGTTTCACGTGAAACATTCGGCGGCAAATCTTCGATAAAATCATTGATTGAACGCGTTTTTAGTGGTAGAATATACGTATATGAGGGAAACACGAAAGGAAATTGACAAAAATGAGCGGAAAGCCATACGTTATAGCCTTCGCGAACCAAAAAGGAGGCGTCGGCAAGACGACCTCGGCGATAAGTCTCGCGTCTTCCGTCGCTGAACTCGGGAAAAAGGTGCTTCTGCTTGACTGCGACCCGCAGGGAAATACCACGAGCGGGCTCGGAATAAACAAAAAAGGGCTCCGTCACACGACGTTCAACGTCCTGATCGACGGCGAAGGGCCGGAAAACTGCGTACTGACGACAAAATTTGACCGTCTTTTCCTGACTCCGGCGACGATAGAGCTCGCGGGAGCCGAGTTTGAGCTGATGAGCGAGGAGAAGAGGGAAAGGCGTCTTTCCGATTACATATCAAAGCACACGGGCTTCGATTACGTAATGATAGACTGTCCTCCGTCGCTCGGCCTTCTGACCGTCAACGCGCTGACTGCCGCCGACGGCGTCGTTATCCCGATGCAGTGCGAGTACTACGCGCTCGAGGGATTGACGCAGCTTATGATCTCGATCAAAAAGGTAAAGCAGCTTTACAACCCGTCGCTGACGATAACCGGCATACTCATCACGATGTACAACGGAAGACTCAATCTCTCCGCGCAGGTCCTGGCGGAGATCAAAAAATATTACAGCGACAAGCTGTTTCCCGTCGTAATACCGAGAAACGTGACGCTTTCGGAGGCTCCGGGGTTCGGAACTCCGATCAATCATCACGACCGTTATTCAAAAGGGGCGCGGGCGTACGCGGAAGCGGCCCGCGAGCTTATAAAAAGATGTCCCGTGTGAGGAAAGGAAGGTAAAAAGCCATGGCAAGGAACAAAGGGCTCGGAAGGGGTCTTGACGCGATCTTTAACGACAATTCGATAGATCAGTCCGCGGAATCTGTGACAAAGCTCCCCGTCTCGGATATTGAACCGGGGAAGGATCAGCCGAGAAAAACGTTCGACCGCGAGGCGCTCTCACAGCTCGCGGAGTCCGTCGCGGCGAACGGAGTTCTGCAGCCGATCCTCGTAAGAGAGTCGGAAAACGGTATGTATTCGATCATAGCGGGCGAGAGAAGATGGCGAGCGGCGAAGATGGCGGGGCTGTCCGAGATCCCGGCGATAGTAATGGAGATCGACGGATTTACCGCGTCGAAGATCGCGATGATCGAAAATCTGCAAAGGGAAGATCTCAATCCGTGCGAGGAAGCGAAGGGTTACTTTGAATTGATGAAGAAATACTCGCTGACGCAGGAGGAGATCGCCGCCGGAATCGGAAAATCGAGGAGCGCCGTCGCAAACTCGCTTCGCCTTCTCGATCTGCCGGAGGAGGTCATGACGATGATCTCGGACAAGAGACTTTCCGCGGGTCACGGAAGGGCTCTTCTCGGACTGCGCGACAAATCGAGGATCCTCCCGCTCGCGGAGCGGATCTCCCTCCGCAATATGTCCGTCCGCGACGCGGAAGCGGCGGTAAAAAAAGAAAACGCGTCCGAGCGCGTCTCCCCGGAGACGAAGCTCCTGACCCCGGGGATCGACTATCTGGGCGATCTCGAGAGAAAAGTAACGGAAATACTCGGGAGAAGGTGCAGGATCTCGCGCAGACCCGGAAAGCACACCGTCTCGTTCGATTACACGGACGCGGACGATCTTGACGCGCTCCTCACCGGACTCTGCGGCAGATCGCCGATCGAGGATTAAGGAAGAAAATGGGAATTTTAGATTTTTTTGCCAGCCTTGACAGGACGGCTCTGATAATACGCTGTCTCGGATACGGCCTTGTCGCCGCCTCGGTCATCGCGTTCTTCGTCAGCGGGACGACGAGATCCGTCGTGAAGAAGATCCTCTCGGCGAAGGCGCTGTCGCGCGAGGACGCCAGAACCGCCGCCGAGCTCGGTCTGAAGGGTCCCTTCGTCCGTTCCGTCCTCCGCGACCGGTCGTCCCTGAGGAAGACGGTCAGAAAGACGGAGGCGGACGGCGGCGAAGCGCGGTTCTATATCCCCGAGGAGAAGGCGGACGGCGCGGAGATCCGCTACGTCAAGCGATCATCCCTCGTTCTGTGGATAATCGGGACGCTCCTTCTCGCCGCCGCGACGGAAGCCGCGGTGAGGCTCGTGCCGATGATCCTCGGATCATTCAACTGAAAGGCGGTCGGATGAAATGAACGGAAGACAGTACGTGAAAAAGAAAAAATCGTTCGGCGCGATAATGCTCCGCATCCTGATCGTCGCCGTGATATGTCTCGTTCTCGCCGCGGCGATAATGTATTTCGCCGGCGTGAGATATATCTCCGCGACCGCCGGAAACGGCCTCACGGTCAAGTTCTTCGGCGTCGTCGACAAGAGCGGCGTCCCGTCGCGCGGCGTCATCCGCTATTCGAACGGGATGACCGCCCGTTACGACGCCTCCTCAGGCACGCTTTCGTACTCGAACGGCGATCTTTACGAGGGCGCCGTCGAGAATATGATGAAAAACGGCGAGGGGAAGCTGACCCACAAAAACGGAGACGTCTACGAGGGCTGGTTCATGGACGACGTCTTCGAGGGCGCGGGAAAATACGTTTACGCAAGCGGAGACGTCTACGAGGGCGCCTTCAAGAAGGGCCTCGAAAACGGCGCGGGCACGCTCGTCTGCGCGGACGGCTCCTCCTATACCGGATCGTTCAAGGACGGCAAGCCCGACGGAAAAGGGACGTTCACGTACGCCGACGGCACGGTCTATACGGGATCGTTCCGCGAAAACATGAGAGACGGCGAGGGCGAGATCGTCTTTCCGAACGGCGACCGGTACGTCGGGGAATTCAAGAACGACGTCAGGGAGGGGACCGGCGTTTACGTCTGGGCGAACGGAGAGAAATACGAGGGCGAATTCCGGGGGAACCTCATGAACGGAAAGGGAAAATACACGTTCCCCGGCGGAAGAGTCTACGAAGGCTACTTTGAAAACGGGGTGATCGTCAGGACCGAGGAAAGCGCGGCGACGCCCGAGACATCAAAAACGGAAGGATAACAAAATGCTCAAAACGAAAATTGTCTGTACCCTCGGCCCCGCCACCGACAGCGAGGAAATGATATCCGAAATGATCCGGGCGGGGATGAACGTCGCTCGTCTGAACTTCTCTCACGGGACGCACGAGGAACACAAAAAGAAGATCGACGCCGTCAAGGCGGCGAGAGACAAGCTCGGGGTCCCCGTGGCGATCATGCTCGACACAAAGGGGCCGGAGATCCGTCTCGGCGCGTTTGAGGGCGGTTCCGCCGTTCTCGAAACCGGCGCGGAATTCACCTTGACGACGGAAACGGTCGAGGGAAACGGCGACAGGGCGACCGTCTCGTACGCCGGCCTCCCCGGGCAGGTGACGGAGGGGACGCGGATCCTTCTCGACGACGGTAATATCGATCTGTGCGTCGAGAAGAGCGCGGACAAAGAGATCGTCTGCCGGGTCACGGCGGGCGGCGTCATCAAATCGGGGAAGGGCGTCAACGTCCCGAACGTGACGCTCGATATGCCCCATCTCTCCGACCGGGACCGCGACGACCTCCTCTTCGGAATCGAAAACGACGTCGACTTCGTCTCCGCCTCCTTCATAAGATCGGCGGAGGACGTCGTTAATATGCGCAAATTCCTCGATTACAACGGCGGCCACGCGATACGGATCATCTCAAAGATCGAAAACACGGACGGCGTCAGGAACTTCAGCGAGATCCTCTCGAAATCGGACGGCATCATGGTCGCCCGCGGCGATATGGGCGTCGAGATCCCGTTCGAGCGTCTCCCCGGTCTGCAGAAACGGTTTATAAAGGAGTGCTACCGCTCCGGGAAAATGGTGATAACGGCGACGCAGATGCTCGAATCGATGATCTCCCATCCGACCCCGACGAGAGCGGAGATAACGGACGTCGCAAACGCCGTCTTCGACGGCACGTCGGCGGTAATGCTCTCCGGCGAAACGGCGGTCGGCAAGTACCCCCTCCGCGCCATCGAGGTAATGGCGAAGGTCGCGGAGCAGGCGGAGCGGGACGTCTTCTCGATGAAGGGTCTCTCCGGCAACTACGTCATGGATTCGGAGGATATAACGAACGCGGTCTGCGACGCCGCCTGCACGACGGCGCGCGACCTGAAGGCGGACGCCATCGTCGCCCTGACGATGACGGGACGCTCCGCGAGAAGGATGTCGAAATTCCGCCCGACGACTCCGATCGTCGCGGCGACGCCGAGCGTAAAGACGTTCCATCAGCTCGCGCTCTCCTGGGGCGTCTATCCCGTTCTGGCGCGCAACCAGGACGATTTTGACAGTCTCTTCCGCCACGCGATCGACTGCGCGAAGCAGATCGATCTCGTCACCGACGGCGACCGCGTCGTGATCGTCGGAGGGGTGCCGCTCGACACGCCCGGAAACACGAACATAATCAAGGTCGAAACCGTTAAGGACGAATATTGACCGGACACAAAAAAAGAGCCGCCGCAAAGGTTTGCGGCGGCTTTTTTTGTTATGAGTCTATCGTCGAGATCGTAAGCGTCGTCTCCTCGAGCACGTCGAGGAGGATCTTCACCGTGTCGGCGGAGGTGAAAAGCGTCACGTTGTTTTCCGTTGCGAGCTTTCTGATCTCCGCCCCGTCCGTCGCGGCGCTCGTCTCGCCGATGTCGCGGGTGTTTATGACGTACGCGAGATATCCGCCCCGGAGCGCCCTCGGTATCTCGTCGGACCCCTCGCTGATCTTCTTCTTTACCCTCGTCCTTATCCCGTGCCTCTTCAGGAAGTCGGCCGTTCCCTCCGTCGCCTCTATATTGAACCCGAGCGCGTAGAACCGCCTCACGAGGGGAAGGATCTCGTCCTTGTCCTTGTCGGCGACGGTCACGAGGACCGTCCCGTAGTTTTTCAGCTTCATTCCCGACGCCTGAAGCGCCTTGTACATAGCCCTGTTGAGCCCGTCGTCGTAGCCGATCGCCTCTCCGGTCGACTTCATCTCCGGCGAGAGGTAGGCGTCGAGCCCCCTGATCTTCGAGAACGAGAAGACGGGGACCTTTACGTACCTTCTTTTCTTTTCCGGGGGATAGAGATCGAAGATCCCCTGTTCCTTCAGACTCTTCCCGAGTATCGCCTCCGTCGCGATGTCGGCGAGACTGAAGCCGGTCGCCTTCGAGAGGAACGGGACCGTCCTCGACGAGCGCGGATTGACCTCGATGATATAGACCTTCTCGTCGCGGTCGACGATGAACTGGATGTTGTAAAGACCGACGATCCCGAGAGAGAGGCCGAGCTTTTTCGCGTATCCGAGGATCGTCCCCTTGACGCGGTCGGATATCGAGAACGGCGGGTAAACGCTTATACTGTCGCCCGAGTGGACGCCCGTGCGCTCGACGAGCTCCATTATCCCCGCGACGAACACGTCGCGTCCGTCGCACACCGCGTCGACCTCGACCTCCTTGCCGATGACGTATTTGTCGACGAGGACGGGCTTTTCCTCGTCGATCTCGACAGCCTCGCGCAGATATTTCCTGAGCTGTTCCTCGTTTGCGACGATCTGCATCGCGCGTCCGCCGAGGACGAACGACGGTCTGACGAGAACGGGATATCCGATCTCCTCCGCCGCCCTGACCCCGTCCTCGATCTTCGTCACGGCGGTCCCCTTCGGCTGCGGGATGCCGAGCGTCTCGATGATCTTCTCGAACGCGTCCCTGTCCTCCGCGCGGTCGATCGCGGTGCAGTCGGTGCCGACGATCGCGACGCCCCTCTCGTTGAGAGGAGCGGCGAGATTGACCGCCGTCTGACCGCCGAGGGAGGCTATCACGCCCTCCGGCTTCTCATAGTCGACGACGTTCATCACGTCCTCGGGCGTCAGGGGCTCGAAATAGAGCTTGTCGGCGGTCGTATAGTCCGTCGATACCGTCTCCGGGTTGTTGTTGATTATGATCGCCTCATATCCCTCACGCCTTATCGTCTGCGCGGCGTGGACCGTCGAATAGTCGAATTCGACGCCCTGTCCGATCCTGATCGGCCCGGCGCCGAGGACGGCGATCTTCTTCTTCGTTCCGAGGCGCGACTGATTTTCGGTCCCGCCCGCGCCGTCGGCGAGATTTTTATACGTCGAATAGAGGTACGGGATATATTTCCCCGTGTGGAGCGTGTCGACCATGCGGAAGACGGGGACGATCCCGAGCTCTTTTCTCGTCTCCCAGACCTTCTTCTCTCCCCATCCCCACAGCTCGGCTATATACGCGTCGGAAAATCCCGCGACCTTCGCTCTGCGGAGAGTTTCCCGGTCGCCCGGATGAGCGGCGATCTCTTTTTCATACCCGACGACGTCCCTGACGCATTCGAGGAAGAGCTCCGTTATCGCCGTCAGCCCGTGTATCTTTTCAACGTCCGCGCCGCGGCGGAACAGCTCGGCTATCGCGAAAATATTGTCTGACCTGAACTCCCCGATATAGTCGTAAAGCGCCCGGTCGTCCCACCCGTCGAATTTCGCCATCCTGAAGTGAGAGACGCCGATCTCAAGCGAACGGACCGATTTGAGGAGACACTCGGACAGAGTCGACCCGATCCCCATCACCTCTCCCGTCGCTTTCATCTGCGTTCCGAGCGTGTTCGGCGCGTCGGGGAACTTGTCGAACGGGAAACGCGGGAATTTGGCGACGACGTAGTCGAGGACCGGCTCGCGGGACGCGAAGCCGCCCGCCACGGGGATCTCGGGGAGCTCCATCCCGACGGCGACCTTCGCCGTGACGCGCGCTATCGGATACCCGCTCGCCTTCGACGCGAGAGCCGACGAGCGCGAGACGCGCGGATTGACTTCGATGAGATAGTATTCTCCGGTCGTCGGGTGAAGGGCGAACTGCACGTTGCACCCTCCCTCGATGCGAAGCTCCCTTATTATCTTCAGCGCGCTCGTCACGAGCGTTTTTTCTTCCTTTTCGGTAAGGGACATTATCGGAGCGACGACGATCGAGTCGCCGGTGTGGACGCCGACCGGATCGACGTTTTCCATTCCGCAGATCGTGACGGCGCGGTCGGCTGAATCGCGCATCACCTCGAATTCGATCTCCTTATACCCCTTTACGCTCTTCTCGACGAGGACCTGACCGACCGGGGACAGACGGAAGCCGTTCGTCGCCGACTCGACGAGCTCCTCCTCGTTTTCCGCGAAGCCTCCTCCCGTTCCGCCAAGCGTGAAGGCGGGGCGGAGAACGACGGGATAACCGATCTTCGCGGCGGCTCTCTTCGCCTCCTCGACGCTGTACGTTATCTCCGACGGGATGACAGGCTCGCCGATCGACTCGCACATCTCCTTGAACTGCTCTCTGTCCTCGGCCCTCTCGATGCTTTCCGCGGGCGTTCCGAGCAGCTCGACGCCGCATTCCCGCAGTACGCCCTTCTTTTCGAGCTGGATCGCGAGGTTGAGTCCCGTCTGTCCGCCGATGCCGGGAACGATCGCGTCCGGCCTCTCGTAACGGAGGATCTTCGCTATATATTCGAGCGTCAGGGGCTCCATATACACCTTGTCGGCGATCGCCGTATCCGTCATTATCGTCGCGGGATTCGAGTTGACGAGGACGACCTCGTACCCCTCCTCCTTGAGAGCGAGACACGCCTGAGTCCCGGCGTAGTCGAACTCCGCGGCCTGACCGATGACGATCGGACCGGAGCCGATGATGAGTATCTTTCTGATATCCGTTCTCTTTGCCATAACTTCCTCCCTCTACCGGATCAAAAAAAGGGGTTGTTGCAATTAGATGCAGAATCGTCGTTCTTTGCCCCGTGAGGCGTACTGGCGTACGTCGAGGGGCAAAAACGGCGATAGAAAAAGCACATAAAATGGAAAAATCCGTAGG
>JAFSWB010000012.1 GCA_017444735.1 Clostridia bacterium
ATGAGCTTGCGACGTTTATGCAGGACCTCGGAGTAAAAGAAGCGTACAATCTCGACGGCGGCGGATCTTCGACGATGTACTTCAACGGAGAAGTAATAAACAATCCGACGTCCGGCGGCAGGATCAAAGAGAGAGGAGTGAGCGACATTGTATACATCGGATATTAGTTTGAAAAGAAATTTGCTTGGAAATATCGCAGGGACGGCGTTTCTCGCGCTCTTCGGCGCGGTCTACGAGCTTTTCAGCCACGAGGTCTATTCTTACTTTATGATCTACGCCTTTGCGATCCCTTTTATACTCGGCGTAATGCCTTATGCGCTTCTGCTGATATTCGGAAGATACCCGGGAAGAGCCGCCGTGAATCTGTGGAATTCCGGAATAGCCGCACTCAGCGTCGGATGCGTGTTCCGCGGCGTGCTTGAAATATACGGCACGACTAATTCGCTCTGCGTCGTTTATCCGATCGCGGGATGCGTACTGCTGACGGCGGGGCTGATCGCGCAGATCGTCGGTTCGAAAAAAGCAAAAAAAACAAAACCTTCAATTTTACTTTAATCTTTTCCCGCAAAATATAGATTAGAAAAAAGCCAAAGGAGGCTGCAAAAATGAAAAACGGAAAGAAGATAAGGAAAATACTTGCGGTCCTGATCGGCGTAATGATGGTCACGTCTATGATTATATCAGCACCGGTCACAGCGTCGGCGGCAGAAACGGACGAGACAAAAGCAGCTGCATTATCAGCAAGCTACGATGTTTCCGACGCGACAAGTTTTGTCTTTTCCGATTCCGGTATCACGGTAACGGAAGAGGCGTACAGCGGATATAAGATCTCCGGCACAGCGCTTACAATCAATAAAAGCGGAACGTACGCCGTTTCCGGCGCTTGCGCGAACGGCACGATCGTCGTAAAGAAGAACGTCACCGGCGTAACGCTGGTGCTGAACGGACTGACGCTTTCCGCTTCTGCGACCGCTCCGATTACCTGCAACAAGGGATCCGAAGTGACTATCGTCGCGGCGGCGGGTACGGTCAACAATCTGGCAGACGACAAATACAACAACGACGACGTTTACACCGACGAAGAGCTGTATCCGGATATCGAAAACGCGGTCATCAAGTGCAAGGACGGGTCAAACGTCACGATCTGCGGCTCCGGAACGATCAACGTCACGGCGAA
Source organism: Clostridia bacterium (assembly GCA_017444735.1). GTDB lineage: Bacteria > Bacillota > Clostridia > Oscillospirales > CAG-272 > RUG11130. Next base: position 1,178 of record JAFSWB010000012.1, read on the forward strand.
CGGCAAAAACGGTATAAAGGGCGGGTACGACCTTTATGAAGAAGATGAGGAAGGCAACGCGACCGATACACTGCTCTCCACCGCTTCTCTCACGATAAAGGAGATAACGCTCAATATCACCGCAAACGTCAACGACGGGCTTAAATCAGATAAGGAACTCAACATTCTCTCCGGAAATATCACGATATCCGCGGCGGACGACGGTATAAAATCCGACTATTATCTGAATATCGGAGCGCAGGGGACCGCGGGACCGACGATCGATATAACTAAAAGCTATGAAGGGATAGAGGGAGCCGTAATCAACGTCTATTCCGGAGATATCCTGGTCCGTGCCTCCGATGACGGTATCAACGCGGCGAACTCCGATCTGGGACGGTACTCGTTCGAACTCAACGTGTACGGAGGAAGCGTTTACGTCGACGCTCAAGGAGGCGACGGCGTCGATTCGAACGGGACTCTGACGCTTGCCGGCGGGACGGTCGAGATCTTCAGCTCCTCCCAGAACGACAACGCCCCACTTGACAGCGACGGGACTTTGACGCTTGACGGCGGGACGGTCCTCGCAGTCGGCTCGGCGGGAATGGCTCAGACCCCCAATGAAACAAGTCAGCCCTACGTCGCTTTCGGAGCGGCGAGGACGGGCGGAGGACCGGGCTTCGGACCGGGAGGCTGGGGCAGACCCGGAGGAGGGAGCACCGGAAGCTCTATTTCGATCAAAGCCGGCGACGTTATAACCGTTGCCGACTCAAGCGGGAATACGCTTTACGCCGCGACCGCAGTCAGAGCGGCGAGCTACGTGCTGTTCAGTTCCGCGAAGCTAACCTCCGGGAATACATATACGCTGAAGATCAACGGCAATACCGCGACTACGGCGACTGCGGCGGGCAACAACGCGTCCGTCGTACCGGACGACGTACTTCCGTTTACCGACGTGGTAGAGGGAAAGTGGTACTATAACGCGGTAAGCTACGCTTACGAAAACGGGCTGATGGTCGGCATCACCGATACCGTCTTCGGGATCGGCACCGCAACTACACGTGCTATGGCGGCGCAGATACTGTACAAGCTTGCTGGTTCGCCCGATACGGTATACTTCGGAGAATTCACCGACGTGTCCGCCGGGAAATGGTACGCCAAGGCGACTGCCTGGGCGGCGGAAAACGGGATATTTGCAGGATACACCGACGGCAGCTTCCGTCCCGACGACCCGATAACCCGCGAGCAGCTCGCGCTGGTGCTGTACAAATACAGCGTCATCGCCTCCAAGGACATTTCGGCAACAGACGATCTCTCCTCGTTTACCGACGCTTCTCAAATATCCTCCTGGGCGCTCAAAGCGGTAAAATGGGCGGTCGGAAGCGGCATCATTTCCGGCAAGGGAGGCGGTGTGCTCGATCCGAAGGGAGAGGCTACCCGTGCCGAGCTTGCGCAAATTCTTTATAAGTATCTCGAGAGTTGATCTGATCTATCTGTAAAATAATTAACGAAACTTAAAAAACTTCAATCTTTCTTCAATCCTCATCCGTTATGATGTGTACAACAACAACGGATGAGGATCGTTGTTTTATACGATAATACGGAAAAGGAGATAAAGAAAATGAAAAAGATAATTTCAATCATACTTGCGGCGCTTCTCGCGCTGGGGCTCGCCTCCTGCGGGGCGGCGAACGTCGAGACCGATACCGGCGGGACAAGTACGAACAACACGGTAAACACGGTAAGCACGGCAAGCGACTCGGCGGAGCCGGTCGTGGATCAGAGCATAACCGCACAAGAAGCGACAGGCGATTTTGAGATGACGTCGGAGGACGGGACCTTCACGAATTCCGGGAACGTATACACCGTCACCTCGGCGGGGACCTACACCGCGACAGGCCTGCTTGAAGGACAGATCATAGTAGACGCGGGCGAGACCGACGAGGTCGTGATCGAGCTCTCCGGGGCGACGATAAATTGCGGGAGCGATTCGCCCATCAAGGTGATCTCCGCCGGCAGCGTCGATATTTCCGCGAAAAAAGGCACGGAGAACGTCATCAACGATACCCGGAGCGCCAAAACCGCCGACGACGACAGTCAGGGCGAGGGCGCGATCTACGCCAAATGCGACCTGAAGATCAAAGGAAACGGTGTTCTTGCGGTCAACGCGGGGTATAACAACGGTATCCACACGACCGACGACCTGAAGATCCAGAACCTCACTTTGAAGGTCACGGCGTACAACAACGCGCTGAAGGGCAACGACTCGGTTACCGTATTGAGCGGAGACGTCGTCGCGATCTCGACGAACGGCGACGGCGTGAAGACCGAGAACACCGACGTCAGCAAGAACGGCGTCACCAGAGGAGACATAACGATCTCCGGCGGCGCGGTCACCGTTTACGCGGCGGGCGACGGCTTCCAGGCGGCGCACAACTTTGAGATGACGGCGGGTGAAGAAGGTACGACCCCGACTGTGACAGTATATACGGGCTCGTACAGCGGTTACACTGCGTCAAGCGCCTCGACGACCTCGTATAAGGGCGTAAAGGTGCAGAATGAGCTGAATATCAAGGACGGAACGATCACGCTCCAAACCTACGACGACGGACTTCACGCCGATTACGGGACCTCGTTCGACGACGGCACGAAGGGTCAGGGAACGATCAATATTTCGGGCGGCACGGTCAATATGAGCGTTTACGCGCCGGAAAACAAGACCGCGGGCGGTCGTATGGGACCGGGCGGCGGACGCGGAGGTTGGAGCGGTCAGCAGACGGTCGCCGGCGCGGACGGCATCCACGCGGACGGTACGCTTAATATATCGGGCGGCACGATAAACGTCGACAGCGCCTACGAAGGACTGGAAGCAAACGTCATCAACGTGTCGGGCGGCAAAACGACCGTCGCGGCGAATGACGACGGCGTGAATGCGACGAAAGGCAATTCCACGGCGCAGATCAAC
>JAFSWB010000013.1 GCA_017444735.1 Clostridia bacterium
CGCGCGGGTCAGCGACCCCTCGGGGTCGAACAGGTCGCCCCCGACGCCCGTCCTATAGCCGTTATCTACGGCGTATTTTATCGACGCCGCGCTCCAGCGGTCCTCCGCGACGTCGGAAAAGCCCGTTTTCGCCGCCGCCGCGACCGTGACGAACGACGCGAGCATAACGACCGCGATGATCAAAGATACGATTTTTTTCATTTTCATTTTCTCCCGTCACTTTCAAATAAATAATTCCGCGTCAGTCAATAACGTCCGACTTCCTCAAAATGTATATCCGGGAAGTCCGCGCCCTCGCGGATGCGGTAGTCGCCGCGGGTCGGGTTGACGAAGATCGGATTCTCTTCTCTCGTGAAGAAGGTATTGCCCTCGATCACGCACCACGGCCTGCTCACCTCTCCGATGAGATCTTCTTCGCTTTCCCGGGTACGCGTGATCGAAAGATTGCCGCGGATCACGTTGTACGGGTTGAGGACGAACGCGGGCGAGTTCACGTCCGCGAGGTCGAGCGACATATCGAACACCTCGGGATATTTTTCCTCGAATCCCGCCTTCATCTCCGGGTTTGCGTCGAGCCGATCGAAGAACGCCTTCCACGACTTGTAGTACCTGTGAGTCGTAAGGGAGGCGACGTCGTCATTGCGGATCGCGTCCTCGACCGCCTCTCTGTTGGCGGGGGTGATCGTCACGTAGGATGAGATCAGGACGTTGTCGAGGACGCTGTTGTTCCTGCCGTCGTGAACGACGACGGCGCCGTCGATCATGAGGTTGCCCGAGACCGTCGTGCCCGGCTCGTCGTCGTCGATATAGACGTGATACCACTCGCAGGGATAGAACACGTTATAGCGGATCACGTTGCCCCAGTCCTCGAAGCTGTTCCACGAGTAGAACACGCCTCCGTCGGAGGAGTTGTACATACACCGTTTGAAGGAGTTGTATTCCGCGATCATGTTCTTGCACCCGCCGTAGTCGATCGCGCACCGGCTGATGTTCTCGAACTCGTTGTGGCAGATATGCGCGTCGTCGACGCGCTTCACCTCGACGGCTCCGCCGTCGTCCTTCGTCAGGTTGGTGAACGAGAAATAGTTGTTGCGGATCTCGACGTTTCCGTGACGGCTGAACATATTCGCCCCGGAGTTGTTTCCGATGATACTGATCGGGCGGCAGGCGAAGACGGAGAAGACGCTGTTCGTGACGGAGATATCGAAGTCGCGTCCCCTGCCGCACCCGTTGATATCGACCGCGTTGTCCCCGGCGCACATCGTGACCGTACAGAGGTCGATCGTGACGCCGTGACAGGTGCGCGCGTATATCATCGAGTCGCGGAACGACGTGAAGGTCAGCCCGCGGAAGACGATATAGTCGGCGTGATCCATCACGACGCAGCGCTCTTCCTTCGGGAAGCTGTAACTGCCGTGCGGATCATAGACGTACAGCGTCTTCGCCGCGGTGTCGACGAAGAACTCGCCCGCCGCGTCAAGCTCCTCCGAGACGTTGACGAGCGCCGTCGCGTTGTACCAGTCGGAGGCGAACTCCGGCTCGTGGCGCAGATAACCCATCCGGGCGGTCTCCGGGTAGGGAATGATCATATCGAGCGCCCCCGTCTCCTCGTCGACGACGTATCCGTCGGTGAGAAGGAGGTCCTTGTACCAGCCCGTCGTGAGATATCCGTAGAGGTAAAGCCCCTCGAGAGTGTGGTATTTCAGGATCCTTCTCGTAAACATCGACATATTGATGCGTATATGATTGTCGTCGGGGGTGAATCCGGCGTGCTGAAGCTGATCCGTGCCGTCCTGATATTTGTTCGGCCAGCGGGCGACCGTGCAGAGGCCGTCGTCGGAAAAGAGCGGGTCGGCGATCGTGTATTCCGGAAATTTTACGCTCATATCGGCTTTTTTGACGAACGGGGCGGCTTTTTCTGAAAAATTCGCCTTTTCCTCCTCGGTTATCGGCTCGAAATCGTCCTCCGAGAAGGTCGCGCCGCCCGAAAAGACGACGTCTCCGTCCCCGTACGCGCAGTAGACGACGGGCGCGTCCTTCGTGCCGGAGTCCTCCGCGGAGAGCGACACGTCGGGATTGCCGTAGTCGCCCGCGAAGAACGCGACGACGACGGAGGAATCCTTCTCCGCCTTCTTCCCGCGCGCCATTTCGGCGGCGCGGGCGAACGTCCTGACGGGCGCGTCCTTCGTTCCGGCGGCGGAGTCGTCGCCCGTCACGGCGACGTAGATATCCGCGTCCTCGACGAGGGGATATTCCTTTTCCGTGTAGTGAGAGAAGAGAACGGGCGCGTTGTACGCGAGCTTGAACGACCCGTCGTAACGCTCTATTATCGCGGCGAACTGCTCGCGCGTCGCGTTCCCCTCCGGGGCGAGACGGTTTCCGTCCGTGCCTTTTATGAGACCCGCTTCCACCGCCCATTCGAGCGGCTCGTTCGCCCATTCGGACACTTTTTCGTCGTCCGAAAACGGCGAAAGGTCCGCTCTTTCGGGA
>JAFSWB010000014.1 GCA_017444735.1 Clostridia bacterium
AGAGCTCTTTTTTTTCAAAAGAATCTTAGGAGTCGTATATCTTTTCTTACCTTGATACACTTCGTCTTGTTGTTCAATTTTCAATGAGCGACGCTTCTCGCCCTCTCAGGCGGTCAGCTTTTCTATATTACCACACCTCTACTCTTGTGTCAACACTTTTTTTCATTTTTTCAAAAAATTTTTTTCGGAGATAAAAAAACGGCGCCCGGCGCCGTTTTTTTAAGGTTTGATCCCTATTCGTTCTGCTTCATCAAGATAGAGCTTTTCCATCTGCTCCGTCATCGAGCGCGCGGTGAATTTCTTTTCGTAAACCTCCCGCGCCCCCGCCCGCAGTCGCTCCGTCAGTCCCGGGTCGTTCGCGGCTTCGAGTATCTTTTCGGCGAGCGCCCCCGCGTCCTTTGGCGGGACGGTCATCCCGTTCACGCCGTCCTCGATCACGTACGGGTTGCCCCCGAACGTGGTGACGAGCGCGGGAAGACCGATGCTCATCCCCTCGCACAGAGAGATCGACGTCGCCTCCGTGCCGTACGAGCAGTTGAGCTGAAGGTCCATTATATAATAGTAAGGAGCGACGTCCTTGACGAGTCCGGTGAAGATGACCGACGAAAGGCCCTCGTCGGCGGCTCTCTTTTTCAGAGCTTCCTCCTCCGAACCGGCGCCCATGACGACGAACTTGATCCTGTCGCCTCCCGGCTCGCCGGCGATCGCCTTCGCCGCGTCGAGAAGGTAGGAGTGACCCTTGTACGGCTCGAGACGCGCGGAGATCCCGCACACGAAGTCGCCGCCGCGGATGCCGAGCGACGAGCGGAGCGCCGCCTTCTCGTCTTCCGTCACGTCGCGGAGCTTTCCGACGCCGTTCATTATGACGGTGATCTTCTTTGCGCTGACGCCGGTATCGGTCAGGTTTTCCGCCGCGGAATAAGCGACGGCGATTATCCTCGTCGCGAGGCGGTTGTTTATGAAGCCGTTTATCTGCTTTCCGGGGAACGACGTGAGCTTCCTCGGCATATCGAACGTGCAGTGGCGCGTATAGACGCGGCTCTTCACGCCGGAATGGAACGCGGCGATCCGCGCGGAGAGCGACGAGTGCGTGTGGACGATGTCGGGACGCTCTTTTCTGAAAATGCGCGCGTACTCCGCGACCGCGCCGCGGTCGAACGACTTGTCTCCGCCGTGCTCGGTCACGATCACGGGCACGTCCTCCGCCTCGACGAGAGACGTCAGCTCCGCTCCGCGCGGCAAAAGGACGGAGACGTCGAAGAGGTCCCGCCTGTAGCTTTTCAGAAACTGGATGAGCACCCTGCCGGCGCCTCCGATATTCGTATCGGTCAGAACGTGGAACAGCTTGATCTTATTCATTTTTTCCCACCCGCCTTTGATCTGAGAGCGCCGAGCACGAGCCGGGGCTCCTCGGAGAAGAGGATCAGACTCACGATAAGATAGATCGCCGCCCCGCCGAACGCCCCCGCGACGAGCGAGAGGACGTCGGAGCCGATCTTCGGCACGACGAAGAGGAGATACGGGACCATCGCCGCGGCGGACAGGACCGATTTGAGCATATCGAGCACGTCGCGGCCCGTGAAGACGCATATTCTGCGCTTCGCGGCGAAAATCAGGTTGACCGCGAGGTTGACTATCGTCGCGATCCCGGACACGAGAGCGATCCCGCCGACGCCGAGCCAGGGGCGCAGAACGGTGATCAGAACGATGTTGAAGGTCATCGAGATCAGGGACGACGCCATCGGCGCCTTCGGTCTGTTCGCGGCGAAGAGGCTCTTGACGATGACCTCGTTGATCGCCATGAACACCATTCCGACGCAGTAGGCGCGGAGCGCCTCCGCGGTGAAGACGGTGTCCGCCGCCGTGAATTCGCCGCGCTGATAGACGACGGCGATGAAGGGACGCGCGAGGAGCGCGACTCCGACCGCAATCGGAGCGATGATGTACGTGAGCGCCTTCGACGACGTGCGGATGAGGCGCGTCGTCTCCTCCCTGTCGCCGTCCGCCTCGGCGCGGGACATATACGGGAACAGAAGATTCGTCGCGACGAACGAGAAGACCCCCACTATTATAATGTAGAGACGGTTGGCGTAATCGAGCGCCGTGATCGCGCGCCCCTCGTTGAGCGAGGAGGCGAGACGGTTGTTGATTATCGCGCAGATCGGCGTCGTCCACGTTCCGATGAGGATCGGGACGGCGTTTTTGAGCGACTGCCTGAGGGACGAGTCGAACGTCGGAAGGCACGGCCGGTAACGGTATCCGAAGCCGCGGAGCTTCGGGACCTGAACGAAGGCCTGCGCCGCCCAGCCGATCACCATCGCGACCGAGAGGCCGACGATCCCGAAAAACCGATTTATCGTGAACAGGTATCCGACCATTATCACGTTCGACACGAGGCTTATCAGGGCGGGGATGTTGTACTCGCCCATTGATTGAAGGACCCCGACGAACGAGAACGCGAGGCCGGTGAAGATTATCATCGGAAACATTATCCGGGAGAGGTTCGCCGCGAGCGCCGCGGTCTCCGCGTCGATATCCGGGGCGAGGACGCGGACGAGCGGTCCGGCGAGAAGGATCCCCGCCGCCGCGATCGCCGTCGTCGCTATCAGGATGAAGTTGACGTAGGAGTTCGCGAAGCGGAACGCCTCGTCCTTCCCTTTTTTGACGAGGATCGAGTTGAAAACGGGTATGAACGCGGCGGTGACGACGCCGCCGATAACAAAATCAAAAATGTACGTGGGGAGACGCGACGCGGTGACGTACGCGACCGACTCCATATTCGTTCCGTAGCTGCGGGCGACGAGGATGTCGCGCAGAAGGCCGAGCAGCTTCGATACGACGGTGATAACGCTCATAACGGCGGCGTATCCGAGAAGCCCCGGCTTCTTTTTTTCGCTCAACGAGTCTCTCCCCTTTCCGAAAAACTGTAAATAATAGGATATCACAAAAGCGTCTCTCTGTCAATTCCTGCCGCCCGCGACTGAAACGGCCGTCCGATGGCAACAATATGGAAAACAAGGAGGGGAGTCCGTCGCCGTGATAACCGTATTTGTCAGAACGATCTTCATTTTCTTCGCTCTCGTCTTCTCGATGAGGCTGACGGGCAAAAGGCAGATCGGAGAGCTTCAGATCTCGGAGCTCGTCGTGACTCTTATGCTGTCGGAGCTCGCCGTGCTCCCGATCGCCGACCGCGGGGTCCCCGTCTCCCATGCCCTCATCCCGATCCTGCTCCTTTTGTCCCTCGAGGTCATCATATCGTTCCTCGAGACGAAATCGAACGTAATGAAGAAGATATTCGGCGGGGAGCCCGCGTTCCTCATCCGCCGCGGCGTCATCGACTCGGGAGCGCTTGCCCGCCACCGCATCGAGATCGAGGAGCTCCTTTCGGAGCTCCGCCTCGCCGGTGTTTTCGACGTCGCCGAGGTCCGGTACGCGATCCTCGAGGAAAACGGCAGGATCTCCGTCCGGCTGAACGCGGACAAGTGCCCCGCGACGGCGGGCGACGTCGGCGCGGCGGCGGCGGAACGCGGGATCACGCGGCCCGTCGTAATAGACGGGGAGCCGGACAAAAGAGCCGCCGCCGCGCTCGGGCTGACGGAGAAAGAGCTCTCGGGCAAGCTCCGCTCGCTCGGAGTCGCCATGCGCGACGTCTTTCTTTTGGTCGTCGACGACGCGTACGGCTTCACTCTCTACAAAAAAGAGCCCGACGGGTCGGTCTCGTCCGTCTTGGGCGATCTCAAAGATGAGGAGGATATATAAATGAAGGCTTTTATCGCCTCCTGCGCCGTTTTTCTGTCTCTCGCCGTCCTCGCCGCGCTCGCCGGATCGTATTCGTCGCGCGCCGCCGACGAGATCCTCGGGATCGTCCGCTCTCTTCCGCCGGCGGGTGACGCGCCGGACACGGAAACGGCCGCGCGGATCGAAAGGATAAAAGAGCTATGGACGGAGCGGCGACGGCGGCTCATACTCTGGATCAGCCGCGCCGACGCGGAGCGCGTCGACTCGTCCGTCTCGGCTCTTTCCGCCGCCGCGCGGGCGGGGGACGCGGGCGATTACGCCGCCGCGCTCGTCCGCCTGTCCGACGCGCTCGATTTTCTTTCCTCAAGTTGAGAAAAACGCCGTTTTTTCGGCGTTTTTTTGTTGCGTTACCCCGCCCGTTGTGGTAAAATTAACCCATAATCGCAAAAACGCGGCGGAATACGCCGTTTTTAGCCCTCCGAGGGAGGGCGGAAAGAGGTTTTTTATGGACAGAAAGATCAAAATAGCCGTTATCGGTCTCGGCTCGCGCGGAAACACATACGCGGAGAGCGCCGTTCTCTTCCCGGACGAATGTGAGATCGTCGCCTGCGCCGATATCCTTCCGGACAGAGTAAAAAGGTTCGGAGACAAATACGGCGTCGCCGAGGATATGAGATTCTCGTCCGGCGAGGAGCTGCTCGCGCGGGAAAAGCTCGCGGACGTCGCGTTCATTTGCACGATGGACAGGCTTCATTACCCGCACGCGACGGCGGCGCTGAACCGCGGATATCATCTGCTCCTCGAAAAGCCGATCTCGCCGGTCCTTTCCGAGTGTATCGAGATCGCCGACCTCGCGAAGGAGAAGGGGCTCGAGGTCATCGTCTGCCACGTGATGAGATATACCAACTTCTACCGCAAGCTCAAGGAGCTCGTCGACTCCGGCATCATCGGAGACATCGTCTGCGTCGAGGCGTACGAGCGCGTCGTTTACTGGCATCAGGCGCACTCCTTCGTCAGAGGCAACTGGAGCAACGCGGAGAGATCTTCTCCGATGATCCTTCAGAAGTGCTGTCACGACATGGATATCCTGTACTGGATAATCGGCAAGAAGAGCGTCGCCGTCTCCTCGTTCGGATCGCTCTCCCACTTCAAGGCGTCCGAAGCGCCCGAGGGAGCGACGGAAAGATGCACAGAGGCGTGCCCGCACTACCATACCTGCCCGTACAGCGTCGACAAGAACTATCTCGAATGGGGACGCCGCGGAGTCTTCACGTGGCCGATCGACGTCGTTTCCCAGGTGCCGACGATGGAGGCGCTCGAAGAGGCGCTCCGCACGGGTCCCTACGGCAGATGCGTCTATCACTGCGACAACGACGTCGTCGACCATCAGGTCGTGAACATACTCTTTGAGGACGGCGTCACGGCCAACTTCAGTATGTGTCCGTTCACCGCCGAGGGCGGCAGAAAGATCGTCGTAATGGGCACGAAGGGCGATCTCAACGGGTTCCTCGATCAGGACAAGATCGTCTTCTCGCCGTTCATCGACCGCTTCTCCGATCACAGCGTCACCTATCCCACGGAAGACGTCGAGGACAACTTCGGTCACGGCGGCGGCGACTACGCCATCATCCGCGATCTGCTCGCGCTCCTCACCGGCAAGCACGACGTCGGTTCGTCGCTCACGCGCGTATCCGATTCGATCGAAAGTCACGTCATCGCCCTCGCGGCGGAGGAATCGCGCGCCGCCGGCGGCAAGCTCGTAAGATCCGAGGAATTTATCAGGGAAAACAGAAAATAAGACCGGTAAAGGAGGCGCGGACCCGATGAAAAAACTGTATACCGTCAAAGTCGGGACCACGTCGCTGACCGGTCCCGGGGGAGATATCGACAGAGAGAAGATACGCGGCCTCGTCCGTCAGCTCATCGCGCTGAAGGACGCGGGCGCATCCGTCGTGCTCGTAACGTCCGGCGCGATCGCCGCGGGGTTCCGCGCGCTCGGCTATTCCGCGCGCCCGGCGGACCTCGCCGCGAAGCAGGCGTCAGCCGCCGTCGGACAGGGCCTCCTTATGGAGGAATACGCCCGGTTTTTCGCCGAGGGCGGATACGTGACGGGTCAGCTTCTCCTGACGGCGGAGGACTTCTCCGACCACAGAAGATACAAGAATATGTTCGCCGCCGCCGAGACGCTTTTAAGCCGCGGCGCGATACCGATAATCAATGAAAACGACACCGTCTCGATCGACGAGATCAAGGTCGGCGACAACGACACGCTCGCGGCGCGCGTCGCCGCGATGCTCCACGCCGATCTTCTGATCCTTCTGACCGACGTCGCCGGCCTTTACGACAAGGACCCCTCCGCCAATCCGGACGCGCGGCTCATTCCCGCCGTCGACAGGATCGAGGACCTCCCCGAGGAGGCGGCGGGCGGATCCGACAGCTCCGTCGGAACGGGCGGCATGGCGACGAAGATCCGCGGCGCGAAGCTCGCGACGCGGGCGGGCGTCCCCGTGTTCATTTGCTCCTCGCGCGAGCCGGACGCGGTTATCCGCGCCGTCTCCGGCGACGCGCCGGGCACTCTTTTCAGGGCCGACTCGAAGCTGAGGACAAGGACGCAGTGGCTCGCGTTTTACGCGCCCGCCGCCGGCGTCCTCGTGATCGACGACGGAGCCGCCGCCGCTATAACGGCGGGAACGGGAAGTCTTCTTCTCGCCGGAGTCCGCTCCGTATCGGGCGACTTCTCGAAGGGGGACGCCGTCGAGATCGAAAACGAAAAAGGAAAACGCGTCGGAAGAGGACTCGCGTATTCCGACAGCGAAACGATGAAAAAAGCGGCGAGGGCGAAAAAAAACTCCGGCGTCGCCGTCCATCGGGACGATCTCTTTATCACGGAGGGACAGTAACGTGGAATATATGACCGTCAGAAACGCCGCCCTCGCGGCGCGGGAAGCCGAGCGGACGCTCGGCATCGCGGCGACGGAGGAGAAAAACCGCGCGCTCCGGCTGATCGCCGACGCGCTTATCGGGAACGCTCCCGCGATCCTCTCGGCAAACGGGGAGGACGTGGAGCGCGAACGCGCCGCGGGAATGACCGCCGCTCTTATCGACCGTCTCTCTCTCGACGAAAAACGGATCGCCGGGATCGCCGACGGAGTGCGGCAGGTCGCCGCCCTTCCCGACCCGGTCGGCGAGACCGTCGGGGAGACGGTGAGGCCGAACGGCCTCGAAATAAAAAGGGTGAGGGTCCCCCTCGGCGTGATCGGCATGATCTACGAGGCGCGTCCCAACGTCACGGCGGACGCCGCGGCGCTGACTCTGAAATCGGGAAACGCCGTCCTTCTCCGCGGAAGCCGGAGCGCGAGACGCTCGAACGAGGTTATAACGGAGATCATCCGCGGCGCTCTCTCAAAGACCGCCGTTCCCGCCGATTCAGTCATCCTTCTTTCGTCGGAATCGCACGAAAGCGTCGCCGAGCTTACCGCGCTCCGCGGCCTCGTCGATCTGATAATCCCGAGAGGCGGCGCGGGACTGATAAAGAGCGTCGCCGAGAGCTCCCGCGTCCCCGTCCTCGAGACGGGCGTCGGGAACTGTCACGTCTATATCGACCGCGACGCCGATCCCGTAATGGCGGAGAATATCTGCGTCAACGCGAAGGTCTCCCGTCCGTCGGTCTGCAACGCCGCCGAGTCTTTCCTCTTCCACAGAGAGAGGCCCGACCTGCTCGTCCGCGTCTGCTCCGCGCTTCGTGAGCGCGGCGTCACCGTTCACGGCTGTCCCGAAACGGTCGCTCTCTTTCCCGACGCCGTCCCCGCGACGGAGGACGATTATTTCAGGGAGTATCTCTCCCTCGACGCCGCCGTGAAAGTCGTGGCGGACGTCGGCGAGGCGATAGCGCATATCGCAAAATACGGCACCGGTCACACCGAGGCGATCGTGACCGAAAACGACGGGACCGCGGAAAAGTTCATCCGCGAGATCGACGCCGCGTGCGTCAACCGCAACGCCTCGACGAGATTCACCGACGGCGGCGAGTTCGGCTTCGGCGCGGAGATCGGGATATCGACGCAGAAGCTCCACGCGAGAGGTCCGGTCGGGCTTCGCGAGCTCACGTCGTACAAATACGTCGTTACCGGAAACGGTCAGATAAGATGAGGTCCATATGAAAAAAAGAGGACAAAAAATCGCTTTTATCGGCACGGGCTTTATGGCTCGCGCGATGATCGGCGGGATCGTCGGCTCGGGGCTCCGCTCCCCGGACGCCGTCCTCGCCGTCAATCCGGTCGAGCCGGAGAGCGCGGCCGAGGTCAACCGCCTTTTCGGCGTCGGGGTCGGCGGGATATCCGATCTCGACGGAGCCGACACGGTCGTTTTCGCCGTCAAGCCCCAGCAGTTTGACGAGGCGCTCGCAATGTACCGCGATCACTTCACGGCCGATAAGCTCTATCTTTCGATAATGGCGGGCGTCACGCTCGCGCGGCTCGAAAAGTCGATCCCCGGCGCGCCCGTCGTCCGGCTGATGCCGAACCTCGCTCTCTCCGTCGGAAAGAGCGCGACGGCGTTCGCTCCGGGCTCGCTCGCGTCCGGGGAGGACGTCGCGCTCGTCGAAGAGCTCTTCTCCGTCATGGGCGTCGTCCTCAAGGTCGACGAGGAACTGATCTCGTCGGTCACCGGTCTCTCCGGCAGCGGACCCGCGTATTTCTGCCTTCTCGCGGAGGCGCTCGCCGCCGCGGCGGAGGAAAAGGGAATGGACCGCGCCACGGCGGACGCGCTCGCGCTCCAGACGCTGATCGGAACGGCGGAGCTCCTTGAAAAAACCGGCGTGTCGGCGGCCGAGCTCCGCAGGCGCGTCACCTCGAAGAAGGGCACGACCGAGGCGGGACTGCTCGCCATGACGGCGGCGGGATTTGAAAAAGCCGCCGCGGACGGCTTCAACGCGGCGAGGATCAGATGCGACGAGCTCTCGTCTCCCGACAGCGCGAAATAAGGCGCGATAAGGGCAAAAGATACAAATCGGGCAAAAATCTTAACATTTTTTCTGTATTCTATTGACAAATATCTCTCGATAATGGTATAATTTAACGAAGTTTATGTCGGGGCGGTCGCGAGGATTCCCGAGGAGAGGGTGGAGCAGGTATGAAACAGACGCGCAAAATACTTGTCACCTCCCTCAAAGGAGGCGTGGGCAAATCGACCGTCTCCGCCGCGCTCGCCGCCGCGTTCGCCGGAATGGGCTCGCGCGTCCTGCTCTGCGATCTCGACTTCCGGTCGAGGAGTCTGGAGCTGATGCTCGGGGCCGCCGACCGGTCGGTATTCGATCTTCACGACTATATGACCGGGATCTCCGACGCCGCCGGCGTCATAATCCCGGTTCCGGTCCGCTCCGGGCTCGTCGCGTTTTGCCCGGCGCCGGACGAGGACCGGATGGTCGAGGACGGCGGAGAGAACTACTCCCGTCTCGCCGGGGCGATCTCCGATCTCGCCGCGTCCGCCGAGGCGGACACGGTCATCTGCGACACCGGAGCCGAATCGACGACTCCGAGGACGCTTGCGCGCGACTTCGCCGACACCGTCGTCGTCGTCTCCGAGCAAAGCAGGACGTCGATCCGCGCCGCGGAGATAACGGCGGATAAGCTCTCGGCGATAAACGGGGATATCGACACGCGGCTGATCGTCAACAACTTCGACGTTAAACTCGCGAACAAAAAAGCTCGCGCGGGGCTTCTCGAGGTGATCGACGACTCGTCGATCCGGTGCGTCGGCGTCATCCCGCACGACGACTCGATCCCTCTGATCGAGGATTCGGGCGTCCTTCCGACGTTCGGTCCCGTCGCGGCCGCCGCGGAAAACGCCGCCAGACGGCTGAGGGGCGAATCGGTCCCGCTGTTCCGCGGCGTCGGAAACCTCAGAAGACGAATCAGACTCTGAACCCTATAAAAAGAAAGGAACGACGAAAATGGATATTGCTCTCATCGCCGACGACACCAAGAAGGAACTTATGACTCAGTTCTGTATCGCCTACTGCGGTATCCTGTCGAAGCACCATATATGCGCGACCAGCACGACCGGCAAATACGTGTCGGAGGCGACCGGTCTCGAAATAGAAAAGCTTCTCGCCGGAGAACACGGAGGCGAACAGCAGATCAGCTCCCGCATCTCGTATAACGAGATCGACGTTCTCCTTTATTTCAGGAACACGACTCCCGACGGGGACGGGTGGAACGAGACGGAGTACAATCTTCTCCGGCTCTGCGACGTACACAACGTACCGGTCGCCACGAACATCGCCACCGCCGAGATCCTTATCTGCGCGCTTGACAGAGGCGACCTCGACTGGAGAGAGATCGTCAACCCCCGCTCGGATTACAACCGCCGCCGCAGGGGAGTCATCGCCTGACATATAATGAGCGATTCGGGAGGGACGTCAAAAGCTGAGTGTCCCTCCCTTTTCTGTCAGAGGGGAGAATTTCGGGGATGAACGTAAAGATCCTGATGATAGGGGACGTCGTGAGGTCCCCGGGAGTCGGATATCTCGCGAAGGGCGGACGGCTCCGCGAGACCGTGAAAAAGACGGGCGCCCGCCTGACGGTCGTCAACGGCGAGAACGCGGCGGACGGCAACGGGATAACTCCCGACGCCGCGGACGCGCTCTTCTTCGCGGGAGCCGACGTCGTGACCGGCGGCAACCACACCCTCCTCCGCGCGGAGATCTTCGGCGCGCTCGACGACGACCGCCGCCTTCTCCGCCCCGCGAATCTGCCCGGCGACACGCCGGGGATGGGGTACGGGATATTTGACGCCGGGGGCGTCTTTGTGCTCGTGGCGAACCTTTTGGGGCAGATCTTTATGGACCCGGTCAACTCGCCGTTTGATACGCTCTCGCGCATTCTCGAAAGAGAACGCGGGAACTTCGATATCGCCGTCGTCGACTTCCACGCGGAGGCGACGAGCGAGAAGGGCGCCTTCGCGCGGTATTTCGACGGGAAGGTCTCCGTCGTCGCGGGGACGCATACTCACGTCGCAACGGCGGACTGCGCGGTCCTTCCGGGCGGCACGGGGTTTATCACCGACCTCGGCATGACCGGCTCGCGCGCCGGGATCCTCGGCGTCAGGACGGACTGCGTTATAAAAAAGCTGGTAAATCGCCTGCCCTCGAGGTTCGAGGGAGCCGTCGGAAACGAGGCGGCGAGCGGCGCGCTCTTTGAGATCGATCCCGCCTCCGGGCGGTGCGTCTCGGCGCAGAGCATCATTTTCTGAATCGGGAAAGGAACGCTTATGAAGAACCAGATAAGGGCGCATATAGAACGCAATCTGAAAAGAAAAGGGGCGAGCGCCGATCACGGCGAGTTCGCCTCCGTTCTCGATCATCTGACGGAAGAGGCGGAAAAGGAATACGACCGCCTGTCGGCATCGGGAAAGACCGATCTTGAATCGTACCGCGGAGCGATGGAAAAGATCGCCGACGAATCGAAAAGAGCGTCCGTTTTTCTCCGCCCGTCCGAAGAAGCGGAGGGCGGCGAGGAGAACGCCGGGGCCAAAAAAGAGGGAAGCGACACCCTGTCGGCGATCGAGCAGACTGCGCACTCCGTTCTCTGGCTCCTCACGATCGCGGCTTATCTCACCGTCAGCCTGATCTTCGGCCACTGGGAGGTAACGTGGCTGATGTTCCTGTCGGCGGCGGCGGGTTCGATAATAATCGACATCGTCTTCAATATGAACAGAGGCCATTCTCTCCTCGACGAATGGGACAATATGGTCGGCGTCCTCTGGATCGTCATCGTCGCGGTCTACTTCCTCGTCAGCTTCTTCACGGGGAAATGGGCGATCACCTGGCTCATATTCATCGGCGGCGTGATCCTCAGCGTGATACTCGACACGGTGAAGTCGACGCTCGTCAAGGCGGCGAAAAAGGAAGACGCGGAAAACGGCGGCGGGGAAAATGACGAATAAAAAGAAAAAGAACGGATTCGTCGCGGTCCTCGACTCCGGCGTCGGCGGTCTCTCCGTCCTGCCGGGTCTCACGGCGGAGCTTCCCGGAGAGGACTTCGTATACTTCGGCGACGCCGCGAACGCGCCTTACGGCGAGCGGACGGCGGACGAGGTGAGAGAGATCGTCTCGAAAAGCGTCGGCAGGATGATAGACGAGGGGGCGAAAGCGGTCGTCCTCGCCTGCAATACGGCGACGAGCGCGGCGGCGGCGTATCTCCGGGAGAAGTACCGGGACGTCCCGATCATCGGGATGGAGCCCGCGCTCAAGCCCGCCGCGGAGGCGAAAGAACATCCGCGCGTCCTCGTTATGGCGACGCCGCTGACGATAAGAGAGGACAAGCTCAGAGAGCTTACGGAACGGCTGAGGGACGAGGCGGAATTCGACCTGATACCGTGTCACGGTCTCGTCGAGCTCGTCGAGGCGGGGACCGTCGAGGGAAACGAGGTGCGGGAGCTGATCGAAAGGATCCTCGCCCCGCATCTGCCGGGCGCCGACTCGATCGTCCTCGGGTGTACGCACTACGCCCACGTGAGAGAAACGATCCGCTCCGTCGCGGGGGAGGACGTCGCGATCTTCGACGGCGCGGCGGGCACCGCGAGGGAGACGAAACGCCGCCTCGGGGCGGCGGGCCTCCTGAAACGAGGCGGGAACGGAAGCGTAACGCTGACCGACTCGTCCGGCGATCCCGGATATAAGGAAATTTGCGAGTTTTTGCTGTCGCGACTTAAATAACAAAAAACGCTGCTCTCGCAGCGTTTTTTTGTTATCTGCCGATCAGACGCCCACGGATGAGGGCGGCCTATTTTTCCTTGATCCCGCACATCCTTTTAAGTATGGGCCTCAGGATCTTCGGGCTTTTTACAACCACAACCTTGATCATGACGAAGATATCTCCCTGTCGATTGTCCGGGCGGGACGCCCGCAATGTCAGTATATGACGGGGAGATCAAAAAGTTGAAACGGCGCCGGACGTCGTATCAGAGGTAAAGGCACTTTTTCAGTTCGCGCTCGACGCGGAGAGCCATTCGGTAAAAGCCGAGGGAGTTCGGGTGGCAGGTGTCGACCGTGCAGAGGTCGGCGTCCTCGTCCCCGAAAAGCTCGATCCCGTCGATGAAATATACGTTCCGGTCTCCCGCCGCGACGGCGCGGTCGTACGTCCTCTTTATCGCGTCGCGCCGCGCCTGATACCACGTGTACCACGGGAGAATGTTCGGCGCGGTCATGAAGATCACCGGGAGCGTCGGATGACGTTTTCTTATTATCCTGAAAAATCTTTCGTGCGTCGCGAGAAGGTGTTCCGCCCCGGACGCGTTGTGGTCGTAATCCATTACGAGCGCGCTCATGTCGAGCCCGGCGATATACTCCGCCATCGCCTCCTCGCCGAGACAGCAGCCGGAAAAGCCGAGATTGAGATAGTCGATATCCATACGGGACGAGATTATCGCCTCGTAGGCGTTCCCCGGGAGCGACGCGCAGTTGCCCTGCGTTATCGACGACCCGTAGAAGACGACCGGCTTCTCGTTCCGGTACGGCGCCGCTTTCTCGAGCGTCGCCCCTTTTTTGAGAGCGATGAAGACGTCCCTGACCTCCGCCATAACGGGGAAGTTGATCGTGTATTCGTCGACGTCCCCGGTGTCGGACCGGAAGTGCGAGGAGTACCCGTCCTCCCTCCCCGGCGTCGGTTCGAACGCGTAGCACAGCGTGCTTTTGCCGGTGAATCGGTTCTTTACGTAAAGATCGAAGCCGGACTGCGCCGCGAGGGGACTCTGCGGCATCGCGTGGCCGGTCGTGTCGAGGACCGCGCGGAAGCCGATGAACTCCGAGTCGGTGCGGAAGCGTATCCGTCCGCCCGACGGACATCTTCTGAGCTCCCTGACATCGCGGGACACACGGTCGGCGTCCTCTCTCGTCATCCGAACGAAGCAGCCCGCCGCCTCGTCGTAAAAGACGCCGCGGAGCGAAAACGGCTCCTCTCTCGCCGACATCCAGACGATATCCGGCTCGTCAACCGTCGATTCGACTTTCAGATTGCGGTCGATTTCTTCGATTTTCATACTCTTCACTTTATCGGCTCAAAATCAGCCGCTCCGTGCTTGCAGAGAGGACAGACGAAATCGTCGGGAAGATCGCCTTCGTGTACGTAACCGCAGATCTTGCAGACCCACCCTTTTTTGCCTTCCGTCTCCGGCTTCGGCTTGACGTTGTTCTGATAGTACGTGTACGACATCGTCTCGTGATCGGATATGACGCGCGCCTCAGTCACGCTGCAGACGAACATCCCGTGCGTTCCGAGGTCGACGTAGCTCTCGACCTTCAGAGACATGAACGCGTTGATGTACTTCGGCAGGAAGACGAGCCCGTTGTCTGAGCGAAGCGTCTCCCACCCCTCGAATTTGTCGGAGTTCCGCCCGCTTCTGAAGCCGAAATTCTCGAAAACGGAGAACGGCGCGTCGACCGACAGGCAGTTCACGTTCATGATCCCCGTCTGCTCGACGATATTGTGGGTATAGTTCTCCTTGTTGATCGTCACGGCGACGCGGTTCGGAGTGTTCGTCACCTGCGTGACGGTGTTGACGATACAGCCGTTGTCCCGCCGCCCGTCGTTCGTCGTCACGACGTACAGACCGTATCCGATCCTGAAAAGCGCGCTCATATCGTGCTTGTCGGCGGTGTCGTCGCTCTGCGCGAGCCAGTCGCGGCAGAGCTCGTCGGCGAGCGCCCTCACCTCGTCGCGGTTCGCGTCGTTCATCGCGGAGGTGATGCGGACGACGTTTTCGCAGAATTCGAGATTTTTACATCCCTCGAGCATCCCCTTCATCGTTTTGGCGGCGAGGGGCGCCCACGAGCCGTTCTCGATGAGGCCGACCGTCTTGTTTCTGAAGCCGCGCTCGGTCAGATGGTTTATGAATTCGCGCATGAACGGGAAGATGTCGGCGTTGTACGTCGTCGTCGCAAGGACGATCTTTCCGTATCTGAACGCGTCCTCGACCGCCTCCGCCATATCGCACCGCGCGAGGTCGTTCACGGCGACCTTCGGACAGCCTCTCTTCCTGAGCTCTTCTTCGAGCATCTCAACGGCTCCTTTCGTGTTCCCGTAAACGGAGGTGTAGGCGATCACGACGCCGTCGGTCTCGACGCCGTAGGACGACCAGATATTGTAAAGATTGAGATAATATCCGAGATTCTCGGTGAGGATCGGTCCGTGAAGCGGGCAAATGATCGAAATATCGAGCGCCGACGCCTTTTTGAGAAGCGCCGCGACCTGCGCGCCGTATTTGCCGACGATGCCGAAATAGTACCGTCTCGCCTCGCACGCCCAGTCCTCGTCGGCGTCCGTCGCGCCGAATTTCCCGAATCCGTCCGCTGAAAAGAGGACCCGGTCGGCGTCGTCGTAAGTGACGATGACCTCCGGCCAGTGGACCATCGGCGCGGTGTAAAACGTGAGCGTGTGCCTGCCGAGCGGGAGCGCGCTCCCCTCTCCGACGACGATCCTTCTGTTCTCGAAATCGGTCCCGAAGAAGTTCTTCATCATCCGGAACGCCTTCTCCGAAGACACGACCGTCGCCGAGGGATAGTTGTTCATAAAGCTGACGATATTCGCGGAATGGTCCGGCTCCATGTGCTGGACGACGAGGTAATCGGGAGCTCTCCCGCCGAGCGCGCTCTCGATATTGTTGAGCCATTCGTGGGTGAAGTTCCGGTCGACCGTGTCCAAAACGGCGATCTTATCGTCGAGGATCGCGTACGAGTTGTACGCCATTCCGTTCGGGACGGCGTACTGGCCCTCGAAAAGGTCGATCTTCCTGTCGTTGACTCCGACGTTTACGATGTCGTTCGTGATTTTCATCTTCATATCTCCGTTCTGTTTTATTTCTTTTCAAACGTGACGGTCACGGCCGTTCCTTCTCCCGGCTTGCTGTCGAGAGAGATCTTCGCGCCGTGAAGCGCCGCCGCGTGTTTTACGATGGAGAGGCCGAGGCCCGTTCCGGCGACCGATTTCGAGTGACTCTTGTTCACGCGGTAGAACCGCTCGAAAACTCTGTCCTGATGCTCGTACGGGATGCCGATCCCCGTGTCGCGGACCGTGAGACGGACGGCGTCCGGGTCGTCCTTCACCGTGACCGTCACCTCGCCGCCCTTTTTGTTGTACTTTATCGCGTTGTCGCACAGATTCGAGACGATCTCGTCGAGGAAACGCTCGACTCCCCTGACTGTCGCGTGCTCGCCCTCGAGCTTCAGAGTGACCTCCGCGTTGTCCGCCGCGGCGCGCAGGCTCTCGATCGAGCTCTCGGAGAGAGCGTAAAGATCGACGTCGGCGGATTCGGGGACGGAGTCGAGCTCGTCGAGCTTCGAGAGCTTGATAATATCGTCGACGAGAGCGATCAGCCGCCCGGATTCCCTGTAAATATCGGACGAAAACTCCTTGACCTTATCCGGCGTGACCATATCCTGCATCATAAGCTCGGCGAAGCCGGAAATTGACGTGAGAGGCGTTTTCAGCTCGTGCGATACGTTTGCGGAAAACTCTCTTCTCAATCTCTCGCGCTGTTCCCTCTCCGTCACGTCGACGACGAGGACGACGGCTCCCGTCACGCGCCCGCGGGACGACACCGGATTGACGATGAGCTGATAGCTCCTGTCCCCCTTGTCCGTTATGCGGTCGGTCTTCACTCCGTCGAGCGCGGCGCGGACCGATTCGGAGACCGCGGAATCGGAAGACGCGGTCAGATCGTCTCCCTCCGAGCACTCGCCAATCATGCGGAACGCCGCCGTGTTCGCGGAGAGGACCGTGCCCGATTTGTCGGTCAGGGCGAAGCCCTCGCTCATGTTATCGGTGAGCGCCGCGAACTCGTGCTGTTTTTTCGCCAGCTCGTCCATCTGCTCGCGGATCGTCAGATTCTGATCGACGATCCTCTCGGTGAGCGGCGCGAGCTCGGGATATATCTTCGACGAGTCGGGATCGTCGAGCTTCAGCTCGTTGATCGGCTTTATCAGCTGTCTCGACGACCGGAACGCGAGAATACCGGAAATGATAAGAACGAAAATGAAGATCCAGAGGACCGGGCTGACGGAGACGAACGCCTCCCTCAGCGCCGCTATCGGCATCGAAAGGCGGAGGACCGTCCCGTCCGCGCACCTGACGGCGTAATACATGGTGTCCTCGCCGCCCGACACCGACTTTCTCGTCGCGTGTCCCTCGCCGCTTTCAAGCGCGTCCCCGATCTCGGGGAAATCCTTCTGATTCGACACGGTCGTGCCGAACTCGCTGTCGAAGAGGACGTCGCCCGAGGCGGAGATCCACGTGATCCTGTTGCCGTCGGGGAGCGAAGCCAGATATTTTTCACCGCCCTCCGCGACGCCGGCGGCGGCGAACGACGCCTCCTGACGAAGCGCGGAGTACGTCTCGTTCTTTATCTGCGCGTAGCGCACTCCGAAAAACAGGAACGAGCAGAGGATAAGGACGAGGAGCCCCATCAGGAACATACTTAAAAAAATTCTCCGTGTCATTTCGTCAGTCTCCTTTTCTGAGTCTGTATCCGACGCCGCGGACGGTCTCGATCAGGGCGCCCGCCTCGCCGAGCTTCGCGCGGAGCGTCCGTACGTGAACGTCGAGCGTCCTGTTTTCGCAGTCGTCGTCGAGATCCCACACGCGTTCGAGAAGGACTCTTCGCGTCAGCACGTTCCCGGCGTTCTCCGCGAGGATAAGAAGAAGCGAAAACTCCTTGTAAGTCAGCGTCACCGGCTCGCCCGCCACCTTTACCTCGCGCCTGTCGGGAGATATGAGGAGCGGTCCGATCGCGTATTCGCGGACGGGGGCGCGATCCCCGGACCTGCGGAGCAGCGCGCGGATCCTCGCTATGAACTCCATCATCCCGAACGGCTTGGAGATATAGTCGTCCGCGCCGCTGTCAAGCCCCTCGACGCGGTTGAATTCCGCGTTTTTCGCGGTCAGCATGACGATCGGGAGCGACGCCGTCGCGGGATCGCGCCGGAGCTTTTTGAGGACCGTGATCCCGTCCTCCTCCGGGAGCATTATATCGAGGATGACGAGCTCCGGCAGCTTGTTTTTTACCGCCGCCCTGAACGCGGACGGCGCGCCGAACCCCTCCGCCTCGAATCCCTGATTCACGAGCGCGTATATAACGAGCTTGCGGATGCTCTCGTCGTCTTCAAGAAGGTAGATCATATTTCCTCCCGTTCGGGGTATCTTTTATTCTTTCTTCATTCAGTATATCAGCGAAACGGTCCGATTTCAAGATATTTTACACGGATTTAACAGAACGGGCGCTTCACATTTAACATGGGAGGCGCAAAATAATGAAGGAAGAAAGAAAAAGGAGACGAAAAATGGATACTGCAAGCATATTCGCCCTGATCGGAGGAGTCGCGCTCTTCCTCTTCGGGATGAAAATAATGGGCGACGGCCTGAAAAAGGTCGCGGGCAACAAGCTCGAGCTCATTCTCTACCGTCTCTCGAACACGACGCTCAAGGGCGTCCTCCTCGGAACGGTCGTCACCTCGGTGATCCAGTCGTCGTGCGCCACGTCGGTAATGGTCGTCGGCTTCGTCAACTCCGGTATGATGAAGCTGAAGCAGGCGGTCAGCGTCATTCTCGGCGCGATCCTCGGGACGAGCATAACGGGCTGGGTGATCTGCCTCAGCTATATCGAGGGCGCCGGAGCGCTCGGGAGCGTCTTCTCGACGGCGACGCTCACATCGGCGGTCGCGCTCGTCGGCATCGTCCTCTATATGTTCATAAAAGGACCGAGAGCGCCCCGGATCGGGATGATCCTCCTCGGGTTCGCGGTCCTTATGACCGGAATGAGCGCGATGAGCGGAGCGGTCGGCTCCCTCCGCGACAGCGACGTTTTCAGAGAAATGCTCTCCTCCCTGTCGAACCCGCTCGTCGGAGTCCTCGTCGGCACGCTGATAACGGCGATCCTTCAGTCCGCCTCGGCGTCCGTCGGTATCATTCAGGCGCTGTCCGTAACGGGGACGGTCAGCATCGGGGCGGCGGTCCCGCTCCTCCTCGGCGTCGCAATCGGCGCGTCGGCCCCGGTCCTCCTGTCGGCTCTCGGAGCCAACACGGACGGCAAAAGGAGCGCTCTCATCTATCCGTTCGCCGCGACGCTCAGCGTCATGGCGGTCGCGTCGGTCTTCTATATCCTCGACGCGATATTCAGCTTCTCGTTCCTTGAAAATATCACCGATCCGTTCGTGATCGCCGCGGTCAATTCGGTCCTCCGTCTCGCAATGGTCGTGATAACGCTTCCGTTCTGCGATATAATCGAGGCGCTCGTTTGCCTCGCGGTGAAGGAGAAAGCGAAAGGGGACGGCGAATTCCATCCCGTTCTCGAGGATCGTTTCATCCAGCACCCCGCGCTCGCGGTCGAACAGAGCCGCGCGGCAATAAACGATATGGCGGAGGCGTCGGCGAAGGCGCTGAACGTCTCGTTCGATCTTCTCGCGGAGTACTCCGCCGATAAATTCGGGGAGGTCGAAAAGCTCGAAAAGATCGGGGACAAATACGAGGACGCTCTCGGAACGTATCTCGTCAAGCTGACGGGCCGCGACCTGTCCGAGGATCAGAACAGGGACGTCTCCGCGTTCCTCCACACAATCTCGGACTTCGAGCGTCTCTCCGACCACGCCCTGAACATCGCGGAAAGCGCGAAGGAGCTTCACGACAAGGGGATCAGTATGTCGCCCGACGCCCGGCGCGAGCTCTCCGTCATGACGGACGCGCTCCGGGAGATCATACGGCTCGCGACGAACGCCTTCATAACGGGCGATTCAAGCGAGGCGGCCCGGGTCGAACCGCTCGAGGAGCTGGTCGATCAGCTCTGCGACGAGCTGAAAATGAATCACGTCGAACGGCTCGGAAAAGGGATCTGCACGATCGATCAGGGATTCGTTTTCAACGATCTCCTGACCGATTTCGAGAGAGTTTCCGACCACTGCTCGAATATCGCGGTCGCAATGATCGAGCTCGAAACGGACGAGTTCGACACGCACGAATACCTCGACAGGCTGAAGACGAAGCACTCTCCCGAATTCGAGAACTATTTCGAAGAGTACAAAAACCGCTTCGCAATATAAAAAAGGACCGCCGGCGCGGGAACCCCGCGCCGGCGGATTTTTTCGCTTTATTTCTTCGCTATCCTGATAAGAACGAGCTGCGCCGGGTAAAGCGTGAGATCGGGCGCCTGCCCCTCCGCTCCGCGGTTGAGCTTCATCTCCTTCGTCCCGTTCAGCGTCACGTTGTAAATGTCGCATTTGTCGGGGTCGAAGTCGATCCTGACGACGCTGTAATGATCGACGTCGCCGTTCACGAGGCAGAGGTACTCATCGCCCTTTTCGTCCTCGAAGAAGCTGAACACCGTCTCGTCGAGCACGTCGATATCGCGTATGTATTCGTGATCCCCCGGCTTGAACACGGGGTAAACGCCGCGGTCCTTCACCTTCGCGTACGTCGAAAGACGCTTCATCGACGGAAGCTGAGCGTAATTCGCGAGGAATCTCCTCTGCGTCCTGTAGATCGCGTAGAACTGCTCCGTCTTGTTGCCGAACTCGTCGATCGGGGAATTGATCGCGTCGATCGCGATATCCCTGTCGTAGAAGCGGAACCAGACCGTCCCGCGGCATCCGCAGACCGCCGACATATGGATCTGCCATCTGACGTCGACCTCGTTCGGAGCGTGGAAGACGAGATGCTCGGTCGACAGGAGATTGACCCAGCAGTCGCACCCGGCGGCCTCGGCGCCCCCGACGAGCTTTTTCATCGATTCGAAAAAGATCGTCCTGCCGTGGTCGTTTATCATCTGAGAGTATTCGTCGTACACGAAATCGGTGACGCCCGTCTCCTCTTTCATATAACGGATCCATTCCTCGGGGGTCTTCCCGTGGAGCTGTTCCTTCGAGTGATTGACGATCGATCCGGAATAGTTGAGGAACGGTTTGAGGTGAGGAGCGACCTTCTTCTGGATCTTCAGGCACTCTATGCTGTTCGCGTACTCCTCGGCGGTGCCCGGCTCGTCGCCGACGGTGAAGCCGTAAAGGGCGGGGTGAGAGCCGATGACGTCGCACACCCTGCGGAAACGGCGCTCGTATTCCTCCGCGCCGATCCTGCCGATCTCGTCGAATCCGAGATCGTCGAAATGCGCTATCAGCTTGATCCCTCTTTTCTCCGCTCTGTCAAGGAACGGGAGAAGGAGCGCGGGATCGTCCTTTTCGAAGAACATCTTCGGAGCCATCGGGACCGTCATGCCGCAGTCCGCCCAAAGATCGACCTCGTCGGGCGTGAACTGGCTGATGGGAGGATATACCCACATCGTGAATTTGAAGTCTTCTCTCATAACAATCTCCTTTTTTGTGAGTTACGTAAACAGTATACCATATAATCGCGCCTTTTGTTGAATTATTTTGATTTGCTTGCTATAATTAAACAGGCGGTCCCCCGATCCGCCGTATAATAAACAAAAAAAGCCCGTCGGGAGCGATCGCGGCGGCGAAAGCCGCCCAACCGCCGGTTGATTTCTCCCCACTCAACCGCCGGTACGTGTACTCCCGGGGCAAAAACGGATAAAATGGACCGTGAAAGGAGGCGGATGACACGTGGATCAGCTCAAAACGGGAAAACTCATAGCGAAAATGAGAAAAGAGCGCGCTCTGACGCAGGCGCAGCTCGCGGAAAAGCTCGGCGTCACCGATCGCGCGGTGTCGAAATGGGAGACCGGGAAATCATTGCCGGACGCGTCCCTCATGCTCGACCTCTGCGGACTGCTCGGGATCACGGTCAACGATTTATTAAGCGGGGAGGTAGTATCAATGGAAAACTACAATGAAAAAACGGAAAAGAATCTTCTTGAAATGATAAAGCAGAAAGAAAAGGCGGACAAACGCCTTCTGAAGCTCGAAGTCCTGACGGGCGTCCTGTCGTCGCTCTTTCTCGCGTCGATGGCGCTGATCGCCGCGGCGATGAAGACCATGGGCGCGGAAACGTGGATCGCCGTTCTTCTCATCGGCGTCGGTCTCGCGCAGTTCATCGTCTCCGCGACGGTCTGCCTCAGGATCGAACAGGTCGCCGGGTATTACAAGTGCGAAAATTGCGGCAGCGTTTACGTTCCGTCGTTCAAAAGCGTCAATCTCGCCATGCACATGGGCAGGACCCGCTATATGAAGTGTCCCTCGTGCGGGAAGAAATCATGGCAGAAAAAGGTCATAAGCAAGGAAGAATAACGAACGCCGCGTATCTGAACGGAAAAAGGGAGGCAGTCATGACAGCCGTCGATATAAAGACATACACAAAGGAAAGGATTTCCGACGTTATTGAATTTGAAAAGGAGCTCCGCCGTCAGGAGGACGTCTGGGGGTGGGAGATCGACGGGGAATATATCTCAAAGGTGACCGCGAGCTTTGACGACGATTCCTTCCGGGATTCGGTATCGCTTCTCGGATACGCCGACGGAAAAGTCGTCGGCAGGATCGACTGCTCGATGATAAAAAGCCGCTTTGACGGCTCGACGAAGGCGTACCTCGACTGGATCTGCGTTTTGAAGAGTCACCGTCACCGGGGAGTCGGTCAGGCGCTGCTCGCCGCTTTGAGATCAGAACTCAAAGAGAGAAATATCGACACGATGATCGCCCTGACCGCCGCGAACGACGAGGCGCAGAGCTTTTACAAAGCCGTGCCGGATTCGGTGATGAGGGACACGGGCATCTGGATCGATATAAAATAAAAAATCGAATCCCGTTAAAATTCCGCAGAAAAAAGCACCCTTGCGGGTGCTTTTGAGTTTCTGTATTTTGAAGAAGCCGTCCCTTCGGGACGGAGGAATTCGATTCGCGGTCGCGCGGGCTCGCTTTTCGACGTTTCGAAAAGCTCGCGCTCCCTTGGTCGCCGCCGCGGGCAAACAGTCCCCCGGACTGTTTGCTTACACGCGGCGGTTCGAATCCCTTTCTAATTCCGCTGAAAAAAGCACCCCGTTGGGGTGCTTTTGAGTTTCTGTATTTTGAAGAAGCCGTCCCTTCGGGACGGAGG